>NZ_JBIRGD010000030.1:0-116262 GCF_044327805.1 Streptomyces sp. NPDC018019
CGGTTACATTCCGAACCCGGAAGCTAAGCCTTTCAGCGCCGATGGTACTGCAGGGGGGACCCTGTGGGAGAGTAGGACGCCGCCGAACTTTTCTTCAGCTCCGGTCCCTGAACCTCTTGGTTCAGGGACCGGAGCTTTTTTGTTTTGCATGCCGAATGCTCTATGCGGATCCCGGGATCTCCATAGCGACATTGCCCCGCACCACACGGTGCGGGGCATTTTGCGTTTCAGGGGCCCTGGCCACTGCGACTTGCTGTTACGGCGTCTCCCGCGACGGGGCTGACGGCACCAGCAGGCGGTGCCCAGTTGGACAAGGACCTGGCTGAGGGGCCGGCTGCGGTGGCGGTACCGAGGACGACGTAGCCGCGCTTGCCGTAGCGGGTGGCGACGGCCTGGGTGCCGCAGTGCCGCAGGCAGTCCTGGCAGGCTGTCGCCGTAGGCATCACCTGCGGGCGATTCTGTCGGACTCCTCGTGGGGTGCTCTGTGCGGCCCAGCTGAACTACATAACCCGATCGGGGACCCTCGATGCCCCCACAAAAGCCCGCCGCGTACGTCCGTGCTCGTGATGCTCGTGAGCAATACGGACCGTCCGCAGCGGGCTTTTCGCGGCCCTACAGCCGGCCGGTGGCCTTCAAGGAGAGGTAGGCGTCCGCCAGGTCGGGGGCGAGGCGGCTCGGAGTGGAGTCGATGACCGTGATGCCGTGGCGACGCAGGCGGTCGGCGGTGCGGCGGCGGGCGGCGCGGGTCTGTTCGGCCGCGGCTGCGGCGTACACGGCCTGCGGCGTGTGCCGGGCGGCGGCCATCTCTTCGATACGAGGATCCGCCACCGCGGCGACGATGACCTCGTTGCGCTGGGTGAGGCCGGGCAGGACGGGCAGCAGCCCTTCCTCAACCGGGGCCGTGTCGAGGCCGGTGAACAGCACGATCAGGGAGCGGCGCGGCGTACTGCGGTGGATCGCGGCGGCCAGGCCGCGGGCGTCCGCCTCGACGAGTTCGGGTTCGAGGGGCGCGAGGGCCTCGGTCAGCGCGGGCAGCAGGTCGCCGGCCGCGCGTCCCTGGACGGAGGCCCGTACGCGGCGGTCGTAGGCCAGGAGGTCGACGCGGTCGCCGGCGCGGGAGGCGAGGGCGGCGAGGAGCAGGGCCGCATCCATAGAGGCGTCCAGTCGCGGTGTGTCGCCGACCCGGCCGGCGGAGGTGCGGCCTGTTTCGAGGGCCAGGAGGACGCGCCGGTCGCGTTCCGGTCGCCAGGTGCGGACGGACACGGTCTGGCGGCGCGCGGTGGCGCGCCAGTCGATGGAGCGGGTGTCGTCGCCGGGCGTGTAGTCGCGGAGGCTGTCGAATTCGGTGCCTTCGCCGCGGGTCAGGATGCTCGTACGGCCGTCCAGCTCGCGCAGCCGGGCCAGCTTTCCGGGCAGGTGCTTGCGGCTGGTGAAGGGCGGCAGGGCGCGAACGGTCCACGGGACGTGGTGGCTGCCTTGGCGGGCGGCCAGACCGAGCGGGCCGAAGGAGCGGACCGTGACGCGGACGGCGTGGTGGTCGCCGCGGCGGGTGGGGCGCAGCGTCGTCGTGACGCGGCGGCGCTCGGCGCCGGGGACATGGACGCGGTGCCGGGAAGCCAGGGACTCCGTGCCGGGACGGAAAGAGCTGGGGGGCCAGGCGTCGCGGAGCTGGGCGCGCAGTGGACGGCGGCCGGGATTGGTGACGGTGAGGTGAGTGCGGGCTTCCTGCCCGAGTCGAACAGATGTATCACCGGTTCGGGTGAACTGGAGCTTCCGCACTGGCGCGGCGAGTGTCAGGTCGCACAAAATTGCTAGCAGCAGGGCGAGTTGGACGGCGAGGATGCCGGTCCAGCCGGGCAGCAGGAGGCCGACGAAGAGGGCTCCGAGAGCGGAGATGAGTGCGGTGCGTCCGGTCAGGGCCACGGCTGGTCTCAGCGGGGGACGGGAAGGTGGGCGAGGACGGAGTTGATGACGGAGTCGGCGGTGACTCCTTCCATCTCGGCTTCCGGGCGGAGCTGGATTCGGTGCCGGAGTGTGGGCAGGGCCAGGGCCTTCACATCGTCGGGGATGACGTAGTCGCGGCCGGTGAGCCAGGCCCAGGCCCGCGAGGTGGAGAGCAGGGCGGTGGCGCCTCGGGGTGAGACGCCGAGGGAGAGCGAGGGGGATTCGCGCGTGGCACGGCAGATATCGACGATGTAACCGGTGACCTCGGGGGAGACGGCGGTCTTGGCCACCGCGGCCCGGGCCGCTTCGAGATCGGCGGGGCCCGCGACCGGACGCAGGCCGGCCGCGCCGAGGTCGCGCGGGCTGAAGCCCAGGGCGTGCCGGGCCAGGATGTCGATCTCGTCCTGGCGGGCGGGGAGCGGCACCGTCAGCTTGAGCAGGAAGCGGTCGAGTTGGGCCTCGGGCAGCGGATAGGTGCCCTCGTACTCGACGGGGTTCTGCGTGGCGGCGACGAGGAACGGCTCGGGCAGGGGACGGGGCGTCCCGTCGACGGTCACCTGGCGCTCCTCCATGGCTTCGAGCAGGGAGGCCTGGGTCTTGGGCGGCGTGCGGTTGATCTCGTCGGCGAGCAGCAGGTTGGTGAAGACCGGGCCGGGCTGGAAGGAGAATTCCGAGCTGCGCGAGTCGTAGACGAGCGAGCCGGTGACGTCGCTCGGCATCAGATCGGGGGTGAACTGAACGCGCTTGGTATCGAGGTCCAGGGTTGCCGAGAGGGCGCGTACGAGCAGCGTCTTGGCGACGCCGGGGACGCCTTCGAGCAGGACGTGACCGCGGCAGAGCAGCGCGACGACCAGGCCGGTGACGGTCGGGTCCTGGCCGACGACGGCCTTGGCGATCTCGGTACGTACGGCCTCCAGGGAGGCTCGGGCGCTGTCAGCTGTCGGGGTGCTCACGGGGGGCGTGCCTCTCTGGGGACAGGAAGGAATGTTCCAGGTTGTCGAGCTGGTCGGCCAGGGTGACCAGGGCCTTGTCGTCGGCGGGCGGCGGGCCGAAGAGCAGGGCGTGCAGGGCCGTGCCGGACGCCGCGTCGGCGGGCAGCCGCGCGGCGACGGCGGGGAGGAGGATGTCGGGGGTGTGGGCGTGCGTGGGAGCCACGCCGGTGAGCGGGGCGAGCCGGTCGCGGGTGGCGGCCCGTAGGGCGGCGGCGGCCCGGTCGCGGGCATCGGCCTGCTGGTAGAGGCGGGCGTGTCCCTCCGTCGTCTCGGCGGCGGGGACGGTGACCGGCAGCCGCTCAGGGACGAGCGGACCGAGCCGGCGGGCCCGCCAGACGCCCGCGAGCGCGGCGGCGATGAGGAGTTGCAGCAACGCCCATCGCCAGCCGGAGGGGATGAGGTCCAGGAAGCTGCGTCGGCCGTCCTGCGTGGACGAAGGGTCGCTGACCGAGGGGAGGTACCAGACCAGATGCTTGTGCGAACCGAGCAGTTGCAGGGCGAGCGAGGCGTTGCCGCGCTCGGCGAGACGGTGGTTGTAGAGGATGTCGGGCGCGCCGAGGAGGACGGCGTCGCCACCGGCCGTGGTCGGCAGGCGCAGCAGGGTGGCCTTGCCGCCGACGGGGTAGCAGTGGTCGGCCCCGGGAGCGGATGTCGAGTAGCGCAGACCGCCGAGTTCGGCGTCGCCCGCGGACCGTGCGGCGGGCAGCGTGCAGTTCGGGGACAGCGGCTCGACGCCGGCGGGTGCCCCGGCCTCGACCTTGGGAGCGAAGACGTTCAGCGCGGGCGGGCCCGGAGCGAGCAGGACGGTGCGGCCGGCGGTGCGCCCGGTGGCCTGCTGGAGGGTGCCCAGCTGGCGGCGGGTCAGCAGGTCGGGGTCGGCGACCAGCACGGTGGTGTCCGGTCCGGCCGCGGCGGCGGCCTCCTCCGTGGTGGTGACGACGCGGGTATCGATACCGCGGTCGGCGAGGAGCGCGGCGACTGCCCCGCTGCCGTTGCGGTCCACCGACCGGGGGTCGAGCCGGCCGTGCTGGTCCCCGGAGCGCAGGACCGCCAGGCCGACCCCGCCCAGGACGAGGACGAGGAGACCGGCGAGCAGTCCGCGGGAGCGGGTCCAGACGCGGCGCGTGGACGGCGCGAGGGAGGTGGTGGCGGTCGTGGCGGCGCTCATGTGCCGCTCCCGTCGAGGGCGGTGGCGGCGGTGGCCGGCTGGGGCTTGCTGTGCTGGAGGTCGGTGTCGAGGGTGCTCAGGAGGGCGTACTCCCGTTCCGTACCGGCCCGTCCGCCGTATGTGACGTCGTCGAACGTACGGGCGGCGGCACGCAGGCGCTCGGCGTGGACGGGCAGGAACCGGCCTGCCTCAGTCGCCGCCTCGTCGGCGGTACGGCCGGGACCCGGGGTGAGCAGGGCGCGTGCCTCCAGGGCGAGGACGAGACCGCGCATCCGTTCCTGGACGGCCTCGGTCCAGCGGTTGTCGGCCGCGTGCTGTTCGGCGGCGGCGCGGTGTTCGGAGGCCGTGCGAGGACGGTCCCCGAAGAGCGCGCCGCCCCCCGAAGTGGGGGTGCGGCGCAGGGCGCCCAGCCGGAGCCGCAGGGCGACGGCGAGCAGCACGATGACGAGAACGATGGCGAGGAGCCCGGCCCAGCCGCCTGGCGTGGCTCCGGCAGCGGCGTCGAAGAGATCGCCGATCCGCTCCCAGAACCAGTTCAGGGCACGCTGGAGCAGATTCGGGTCGTTCTGGTGGTACCGCGGATCGGCGAGCTCGCGCTCGGCCGCCTCACGGGCGGGCACCCGCGGAATCCGCACCGGTCCGTCATCGCCGGAGCCCGTCATCAGACGGGCGAGCACGGCTGTCCTCCCCGCAACCGTCACCGCATCAGCTTCCCGGTGTGGTGCCGGCGGGGCCCTGGCCGGTGCTGTCGGACCCGGTGCCGTGCGTACCGGGAGTCTGCGGCGCGGGTACGTCCGCGCCGTAGCCGGGCAGGCCGGCGGCGCGGGCGAGCTCCAGGTCGAGCGCCTCGCGGCGGATCCGCTGGTCCATGTAGAGGAGCGCCGTGACGCCCGCGCTGATGGGGTAGGTGACCGCGGAAGCGATCACGGCGCCGACGGCCAGCACGATCAGGAACGTCCAGCTGGCGCCGCCCGCACCGTTGGTCCACGCCGTGAGGCTCTCGCCGCTGACGAGGACGGCGACGATCGTGGCCGGAACCTGGACGATCATCTGGACGACGACGATCAGCACGTACGTGAGGAGCTGTACGCCCAGGATCCGCCACCACGCGCCGCGCACCAGTTTGGCCGAGCGCCGCATGGAGGCGATGACGCCCTGCTTCTCCAGCATCAGCGCCGGGGCGGCGAGGCTGAAGCGGACCCACAGCCAGATGCCCACGACGATCGCGCCGAGACCGCCGAGCAGGCTGAGCAGCACACCGGGACCGGGCGCGCCCACCGCGGCGACGATGATGCCTGGCACCGTGCCCAGGCCGACGACGACCGAGAAGATCAGGGGCAGCAGGAGCAGCAGTCCGACCAGCCGCGGCAGCCGGCTCCGGGCGTCCCGCCAGGCTTCCCCGGCCGACACCGAACGTCCCAGGACCGCCCGGCTGACGACGATGGTGAGCAGCGCGGTGACGACGATCGTCCCGAGCAGTCCGATGAGCGAGGTGAGGGCGCTGCCGACAAAGGTGTTGTCGACCGCGTCCATGGCCTCGCTCAGGGAGGCGTCGGGGTTGTTCTCCAGCGCGGAGAGGTTCCCGGCGTTACGGAACCAGAGACCGGTGACGACCGTGTTCGCGGCCTGCGCGAGCACCGCCACGACCAGCGAGATGCCCAGGACGGTGCGCCAGTGGGCGCGCATGGTGGAGACCGCGCCGTCGAGGATCTCGCCGACGCCGAGTGGGCGGAGCGGGATCACGCCCGGCTTCGCGGCGGGCGGCGGCGCCCAGGGAGCGCCCCAGCCCGGCCGTCCGCCCCAGTTCGGCTGGCCGCCCCAGCCGGGCTGCTGCCCGCCCCAGCCGCCTTGGCCGCCGGGGCCGATGCCCTGCGGGCCGGGTCCGGCCGGTCCGCTGCGGCCGGAGCCGCCGGTGGGCGCGGACCACTGGGCGGCGGGAGGCTGCTCCTTGGACCACTGCGGCGGGACCGAGGAGTCGCCGGACTCGGCGGCACCGGTCTGGCCCGCGGGTTCCGCGGAGCCTGCCGGGCCGGCGGGACCGGCCGTGTCGGCCGGGGCGTCCGCTCCGGTCCGGCCCTCGGCGGGCCGGTCCTGCGCGGCGCGGTCCGGCTCGTCGGAAGGGGAGGATCCGGGCGAGGCCCAGCCCGGAGAGTTGTTCATCGTCGCTCCTTCATGCTTCCCGCCCGTTCGAACGGGCGGGGTCCGACGTCCGCAGTGCCTGTCATCGTGTCATGGCGCGCAGGCCCGCGTCCCCGGGCCCTTGTCCGGAGGAGCGCCCTTGTACGGGGGAGCCCTTCTGCTCCGCCCGTCGTCGGCGGCAGACTGGGCGGATGGCCGATCGCTACGAGAAGTCCGAGGCGGGCGCCGACGCTCCCGTGGTTCCGTCACTTCGTTGGGAGGAGCTTCCCGAGGGGCCCGTACTGGTTCTCCTCGATCAGACACGGCTGCCGTCCGAAGAGGTCGAACTGGTTTGCACGGACGTGCCGGCGCTGGTGCAGGCGATCCGCACGCTGGCTGTGCGCGGCGCTCCGCTGCTGGGCATCGCCGGGGCGTACGGCGTCGCCCTCGCCGCGGCGCGGGGATTCGACGTGGCCGACGCGGCCGGCACCCTGGCGCACGCCCGCCCCACGGCGGTCAACCTCGAATACGGCGTGCGAAGGGCCGCCGACGCCTACCGGGCCGCCGTCGAGGACGGAGCTGACCGTGAGCGGGCCGCCGCCGCAGCGCTGGCCGAGGCGCGCGCCGTGCACGCGGAGGACGCCGAGGCCAGCAGGAAGATGGCCGCGCACGGGCTGGCGCTGCTGGGCGAGCTGCTGCCCGGCGGCGGGCACCGCATCCTCACCCACTGCAACACCGGAGCGCTGGTGTCCGGCGGCGAGGGGACCGCCCTGGCGGTGGCGCTGGCGGCGCACCGGGCCGGTGAACTGCGGCGGCTGTGGGTGGACGAGACACGGCCCCTCCTACAGGGCACGCGGCTGACCGCGTACGAGGCGGCGCGTACGGGCATGCCGTACACCCTGCTCGCGGACGGGGCCGCAGGGTCGCTCTTCGCGGCGGGCGAGGTGGACGCCGTACTGATCGGCGCGGACCGGATAACGGCGGACGGCTCCGTCGCCAACAAGGTGGGGAGCTATCCGCTGGCGGTACTGGCCCGCTACCACCACGTACCGTTCGTGGTGGTGGCGCCGACCAGCACGGTGGATCTGGACACGGCGGACGGCGCGCTCATCGAGGTGGAACAGCGGCCTGGACACGAGGTGACGGAAATCGCGGCTCCGTACGTGCCCGGCGCCGGGACGGAAGCCGGCACCGGTGTGCCGGTGGCTCCGCTGGGCGCGCTGGCCTACAACCCGGCCTTCGACGTGACGCCGGCCGATCTGGTGACGGCGATCGTCACGGAGGCCGGAGTGGCCTCACCGGTCACTCCGGACGGCTTGGCGGACCTGTGTTCCACATCACGATTGGGTAAGTCACGATCAGGTAATGGGATGATGGCCGAATGAAGGGACGCGTCCTGGTCGTCGACGACGACACCGCACTGGCAGAGATGCTCGGCATCGTGCTGCGCGGCGAAGGCTTTGAACCGTCGTTCGTCTCCGACGGCGACAAGGCGCTCGCCGTCTTCCGGGAGACCAAGCCGGACCTCGTGCTGCTCGACCTCATGCTGCCCGGGAGGGACGGCATAGAGGTGTGCCGGCTGATCCGGGCCGAGTCCGGTGTGCCGATCGTCATGCTGACCGCGAAGAGTGACACGGTCGACGTGGTGGTCGGCCTGGAGTCGGGTGCGGACGACTACATCGTCAAGCCGTTCAAGCCCAAGGAGCTGGTGGCCCGTATCCGGGCACGGCTGCGCCGCTCGGAGGAACCGGCGCCCGAGCAGCTGGCCATCGGGGACCTCGTCATCGACGTGGCGGGGCACTCGGTCAAGCGCAACGGCCAGTCGATAGCGCTGACGCCGCTGGAGTTCGACCTGCTGGTGGCGCTGGCCCGGAAGCCGTGGCAGGTCTTCACCCGCGAGGTGCTGCTCGAACAGGTCTGGGGCTACCGGCACGCCGCCGACACCCGGCTCGTCAACGTTCACGTGCAGCGGCTGCGCTCCAAGGTCGAAAAGGACCCGGAGCGCCCGGAGATCGTGGTGACCGTGCGTGGCGTCGGCTATAAGGCCGGGCCCAACTGATATGACCCGGGACGGTTCGGCCCCGGAGGACGAGCGGGGGCGGGCCGTCCGCACGGCAGGCGATATGTCGCTTTTCGGGAGCTTTTTCGGTCGGCTGCCCAGGAGGAAGGGCGGGCAGGTGACCGGGCAGGCCGACGGGGAGGCGAACGGGACGGCGGCGAACGGCCGGGTGCCCGGGCGCCGGACGACCCGGACGACAGGGCCTGACGACGGCCCCGGGAACACTGACGGGCAGAGCGTGGCGGACGAGCGCGCGGAGCGTACGGAGGACGGCGTGCGCGCCGCACGGAACGCCGAGCGCGCCGCGGAGGACACCGCACGGCCCGCTCCCCGCCCCGGACGGGCGGAGCGGCCCGGGGACCGGCTCCGGGCGATGCCCGCGCGCCTGCTGTCCGACGGGGCCACCGCCGGCCCGGTCCACCCCATGCTGCGCCTCTTCGGCCGCTGGATACGCCGTCCACTGCTGCCCGCGCTGCGCCTCTGGCGCCGAAACATCCAGCTCCGCGTGGTCGCCACGACCCTGCTGATGTCGCTGGGTGTGGTGCTGCTGCTCGGCGTCGTGGTCATCGGGCAGGTCCGTAACGGACTGCTGGAGGCCAAGCGGCAGGCCGCGCAGAGCCAGGCGGCCGGCGGGTTCGCCGTGGCGCAGAAGCTGGCCGACGGCGCCACCGACGGCCGTGGCGACGACCCCGTACGCTCCGGCAGCCGCGGCTCGCAGGACTCCGCGACCTGGCTGACCAGCCTGGTCGAACAGCTCGCCAGTGGCGGTCAGGGCGTCTTCTCCGTGGTGGCGCTCAGCTCCGGGTCGGCCGTCGAGGAGCCCTTCGGGGACAGCAGCCCGGACACCCGCGGCCCGCGCGCCTCCGGGGACGTCGACCCCGAACGCAGCGTGCCCGCCGAGATGCGCCGGATGCTCGACACCAAGACCGGCACCTTCCGCCAGTCCACGCAGATCAAGCGGGTCGGGTCGGAGGAGGGCGAGCCGGCGATCATCATCGGCAAGCGGCTGAACGACGTCAACAGCAACCCGTACCAGCTCTACTACCTCTTCCCGTTCAGCCAGGAGGAGAAGTCGCTCAGTCTGGTAAAGGGGACCCTGGCGACGGCCGGAGTGTTCGTCGTGGTGCTGCTCGGCGCGATCGCCTGGCTGGTGGTCCGGCAGGTCGTCACGCCCGTACGGATGGCGGCGGGCATCTCCGAGCGGCTGGCCGCCGGGCTCCTTCAGGAACGGATGAAGGTCACCGGCGAGGACGACATCGCCCGGCTCGGCGAGTCCTTCAACAAGATGGCGCAGAACCTCCAGGTCAAGATCCAGCAGCTGGAGGAGCTGTCCCGGATGCAGCGGCGGTTCGTCTCCGACGTGTCGCACGAGCTGCGGACGCCGCTGACGACCGTCCGGATGGCCGCCGACGTCATCCACGACGCGCGCGAGGACTTCGATCCGGTGACCGCGCGCTCCGCCGAGCTGCTGCGCGGACAGCTCGACCGCTTCGAGTCGCTGCTCGCCGAGCTGCTGGAGATCAGCCGCTTCGACGCCGGCGCGGCGGCCCTGGAGGCCGAGCCGATCGACCTGCGGGACGTGGTGCACCGGGTCATCGAGGGCGCCGAGCCGCTGGCGGAGCGCAAGGGCACCCGGTTCGTGGTGCGCGGCGCCGAGCAGCCGGTGATCGCGGAGGCGGACACCCGCCGGGTCGAGCGGGTGCTGCGCAACCTCGTCGTGAACGCGGTGGAGCACGGCGAAGGCCGGGACGTGGTGGTGCGGCTGGCCGCGGCCGGCGGCAAGAACGGTGGCGCGGTGGCCATCGCCGTACGCGATTACGGCGTGGGCCTCAAGCCGGGGGAGGCGGCCCGGGTGTTCAACCGCTTCTGGCGCGCGGATCCGGCGCGGGCCCGTACGACCGGCGGTACGGGTCTGGGCCTGTCGATCGCGGTGGAGGACGCGCGGTTGCACGGCGGCTGGCTGCAGGCGTGGGGCGAGCCGGGCGGCGGCTCACAGTTCCGGCTGACGCTGCCCCGTACGGCCGGGGAGGCGCTGCGGGGCTCGCCGATTCCGCTGGAGCCGGAGGACTCGCGGCGCAACCGGGAGGCGGCCCGTTCGGGGCTGCCGCGTGGCGCGGCGGCGGTGCGGACGGCGGCTGCCATCCCGCCGCAGCAGCGGCTGGCGGAGCCGTGGCCGCTGGAGCCGCGCACTCCGGCGCAACGGTCGGTGGGGACGGGTGCTGATGGTGCTGAGGATTCCGGTGGTGCGGGTGGTCCCGGTGGTGGGGGCGACGGCGTACGGGAGAGTGGCGTACGCGGTGATGGCGTACGCGGTGATGGCGTGAGCGGTAACGGCGTACGCGGTGACGGCGTACGCGGTGGTGCGACCCGCGAGTTCGACGGCGCGTCGGGGGATGGCGCCGGGCGCGGCCTGAACCGGGAGAACGGGGACGGAGCGGGCGCGGAGCGGGAGGACGAGGTTCGTGGGCGCTGAAACGGGCGCCGGGACGGGCGTTGGGATGAACGCTGGGACGGGCGCTGAGGCGCGTGCCGAGGTGCGTGAGGAGTCGTTGCGCGCCGGAGTGAGTGTCGTGGTGCACGCCGGGGGCGAGGAACGGGCGCGGGGCCGTTCTCGGGCGCGCCTGGGGTTGCGCGGCCGGGCCGAGGACAAGGCTGGGGGCAAGGCCGCTCGCATGTCCGGCGGCAAGGGCCTCCGTATGGGTGCGGTGCTCGGCTGTGGTGCGTTGCTGCTGGCAGGGTGCGCGTCGATGCCCGACAGCGGGGACATGCAGGCGGTCGACCAGTCGCCGCGCGCGGAGGCCGACTCGCAGGTACGGGTCTACGGCGTGCCGCCGCAGGACGGGGCGCAGCCGACCGAGATCGTCAGTGGCTTCCTCGACGCGACGACGAGCGACGAGGTGGACTTCAGCACGGCCGTGCAGTACCTGGCCAAGTCGGCCAAGAAGACCTGGCGGCCGTTCTCGGGGACGACGGTGCTCCAACAGCGTCCGGCGGCCGAGCCCGTGGGGCAGGCCAACCGTGAGGACCCGAACGGCTACACGATCACGCTGTCCGGCAGTCAGGTCGCCACCGTCGACCGTAACCACGCCTATACGCCGGAGGAGAAGGCGTACGAGCAGACCATCCACCTGACCAAGGAGGACGGTCAGTGGCGGATCGACCGGTTGCCGAACGGGCTGGTGCTCGGGCAGTCCGACTTCCAGCGCATCTACCGGTCCGTCAACAAGTACTACTTCGCCGACTACAAGTCGGAGGCGCAGTCGGCCGAGGCGGGCCGGAACGTACTGGTCGCCGACCCCGTCTACCTGCGGCAGCGAATAGACCCGGTCACCGCGAGCGTGGCCGCGCTGCTGGAAGGGCCCACGAACTGGCTGAATCAGGTCACTGCTTCGGCGTTCCCGACGGGCACCGCGCTCAAGAGCAGTGGCTTGTCGCTCGACGATTCCAACGCGCTGCGGGTGAAGCTCAGCAAGCGGGCTGCCGCCGCCGGGGCGGAACAGTGCCGGCGGATGGCGGCGCAGCTGTTCTTCACCGTCCAGGACATCACCCGGGCGTCGAAGATCAGCGAGGTGGAACTCCAGAACGAGCGGGGCGGTCGGCTGTGCGTCCTGTCACAGGAGCGGGCCAACAGCGAATTCGCGCCACGCAGGCACGTCGGGCGGTCCGTCCAGGAGTACTTCATCGCCACTGACCAGAAGGTGGTCAGCATGCCGGACACGACCACGCAACCGCGGCCGGTTCCGGGCCCGTTCGGCAGCGGCAAGACGCCGCTGAGCTCCATCGCGATCTCGCGCGACGAGGGCACCGCGGCGGGCGTCTCGGCCGACGGCAGGTCGCTGTACGTGGCGCCGCTGGAGTACGGCGCCGAGCGCGGCCCGGCGTTGCTGCACAGCACCGCCGAGAACGGGTTCTCGGCGCCCAGTTGGGACGGCCTGGGAGACCTGTGGATAGCGGACCGGAGCGACAAGGGGTCGCGGCTGCTGCGGCTGCGCGGCGGCAAGGGAGCGCCGGACGTGGTGACGGTGCCCGGCCTCGGTGACCGGCGGATCAAGTCGATCAAGGTGGCGTCGGACGGCATCCGGATCGCGGTGCTGGTCGAGGACAAGGGACGTACGACGCTGCAGCTGGGCCGGGTCGAACGTGGCGGGACGGCGCAGCACCCGGTGCTGTCGGTGGAGGAACTGCGCCCGGTGGCGCCGCAGTTGGAGGACGTGGTGGCGGCGTCCTGGGCGGGCGGCAGTCGGCTGGTGGTCGTCGGCAGGCAGTCCGGCGGGGTGCAGCAGATGCAGTACATGGAGACGGACGGTTCGGCGTCGAGCGCGCAGACGCTGCCCGGCGTCAACGGCGTCAAGACGGTGACGGCTTCGGAGGACGAGACCCGGCCGCTGATCGCCGACGGGGCCGAGGGCATCGTGCGGCTGCCGCAGGACGCGAACTGGAAAACGGTGGCGAAGGACGGGAAGGCGCCGGTTTATCCGGGGTGAGGGGCGGGGGCGCCGGGCGGCCAGGGCGGTCGGATGATCTGGGCGGCTGGGCGGCTGGGCGGCTGGGCGGCTGGGCGGCTGGGCGGCTGGGCGAGCAGGGGACCGGGTGAGCGAGGGAACGCGGCGACCGGGCGAGTGGGGTCTTCGGGCGGCCGGGTGAGTGGTCGGGGGCTGGTCCGGGCTTCGGGGTTGCAGGGTGGGCGGCGACGGAGGCCGGTTCGGCCTTGAGGTGAGTGCGGTCAGTGCCGTCGCGGGTTGGAGGGGTAAGGGCCTGGCGTTGAGTCCGTGCCCGGGGCGAATCCGCTCTTGAGGCGCCGTTTTGCCTGGTCAGGGCCGCAACGGGGGCATGCTCGTACATCCCCGTCATCCGAGTTATCCACAGGGGGTGGTGCCCCTCCCCACCCCGCGGGACAGTAGATCCATGCGCGGCGTATGGCGAGAAATCACCGGCCTGGTACTACCGGTGGACTGCGCGGGGTGCGGCCGTCCTCGTACGGAACTGTGCGAGGAATGCCACCAGGCGCTGATCCGAGGGGCGAGGGGGAGTGGGGGTGGGGGAGGGGGAGGCCCCCGGGGCCCCCGGAGAGTGCGCCCGAGCCCCGCCCCGCCCCGTCTCCCGCCCACCTATGCGGCGGCCGCGGGGCGCGCTCCGCAAGGACTGCGGGGGTTCCAGAGCATGAGGTTGGGGACCTGAGGGCGGTTGGCGGCGGGGCGCGCTCCGTCAGGACTGCGGGGGTTCCAGGGCCTGAGGTTGGGGACCTGAGGGCGGTTGGCGGCGGGGCGCGCTCCGTCGGGACAGCGGGGGCTTCGGGGGCTGAGGCCGGCGGCCGAAGGGCGGCTGGTGGGGCCCGTTCCATTGGGGCTGCTGAGGCAGGGGGCGCTGGCTCCGGTGCGGCGGACGGCGGTGCTGGGGCTGTGGAGACCGAGGGTGATCGACTCTCCCCTTCCGGCGCATCCCGCCAGGCCGGGGCTGCCACCCCCGTCAGTGCCACCCCCGCCACCCCCCTCCTCCTCGTCCCCGTCCCCTCCGCCGCGCGGGCCGTGGCGGGGCGGGGGCATGATCCGGTGCGGCGGATGGCGCTGGCGGCGGCTCGGGACCTTCGGCGGAGTGGGGTGCCCGTTCGGGTACTCACCGTGCTGCGGCAGCGGCGTACGGTGGTGGACCAGGCGGGCCTCAGCGCCCGTCAGCGCCTGGCCAACGTCTCCGGGGCCCTGACCGTCGTTGCCGGAGCCGGACGGCTGGTGGCGGCCGCCCCGGTGGTGCTGGTGGACGATCTGATGACCACCGGGGCGTCGCTGGCGGAAGCGGCGCGGGCGGTCCGGGCGGCCGGCGGGAGGGTGGTGGGGGCGGGTGTCGTGGCAGCGCCGCGGAGTGCTTTCGAAATCAACTGGAACTGACCGCGAAAATTCATCGTTGCAGGTAACGAGGGCGAAAAGGCACCCAAACGGAGCTAGTACCAGCCAGGGGGTGCCGTCACCCGCCCGAGAGAGCTATGTTCGGTTGTGAGGACTTGGCAGACGCTTTGCCTCAGATGCCGGATAGGTGCGTTTACGGGTGTTTGCGGGGACCCTGAAGTCACGGGAGTGAGGACCCTGCCGACGGGGGAGGAGGAGGTGAAAGTCGCCAAGTCCGAGGCTTCGGCACTCACCGGAGCCTGGTGCAAGAAGGAATCGCTCCGCGCGCCGAGCGGGGCGATCCGGGAACGGAGTTCTGCGTGGACATCGTCGTCAAGGGCCGCAAGACCGAGGTGCCCGAGCGGTTCCGCAAGCACGTGGCCGAGAAGCTGAAGCTGGACAAGGTCCAGAAGCTCGACGGCAAGGTGATCAGCCTGGACGTCGAGGTGTCCAAGGAGCCCAACCCCCGGCAGGCCGACCGTTCCGACCGAGTGGAGATCACGCTCCGCTCCCGAGGCCCGGTGGTACGGGCCGAGGCGGCCGCCGCCGATCCCTACGCCGCGCTCGACCTGGCCACGGCCAAGCTGGAGGCGCGGCTGCGCAAGCAGCACGACAAGCGCCACTCGCGGCGCGGCACCGGACGCATCCCGGCGAGCGACGTCGCGGTCAGCGTGCCGGACGCGGCCAAGCTGGACGAGAGCGGCCGGCTGGCCGTGGACGGCGAGCCGCACGAGACGGTGCCGACGACGCGGATGGGCTCGCTGGAGATCCAGGGTGAAGGGCCCCTGGTCGTCCGCGAGAAGACCCACGCCGCGGCGCCGATGACCCTCAACCAGGCGCTGTACGAGATGGAGCTGGTCGGACACGACTTCTACCTGTTCGTCGACGCCGAGACCAAGCAGCCGAGTGTCGTCTACCGGCGGCACGCCTACGACTACGGCGTCATCCACCTGAACCCCGACTCGTTCGGGGGAGAGGAGCCCGGTGGCGCCGGTGGGGCGCTCGGCGGCTGACGGCCGCTGAAGTGGTGCCCCCGGCGTACGCCCGGGGGCACCATTGCGCCTGCGGGGGGCAGGAGTTGAGGCCGTATAGTGTTTGTGCCAGCCAGGGAGCTTGTGAGCACGAAATGGCGACATGCCGGGGAGACGGTTGTATGGCGTTGTTCGGGCTGGCCGCAGAGGGCTGTTGTCAACCAGCCTTAGATCCAAACTCTGGCCTTCACCGGCCGAGTAGTTGACGGGGAGGAACGATGGGGGACAGCTTCGGGCCCGTGCACGGCGGAGCGGACGACGGCGGGTTCGGCGTCGGCGACGGTTCCGGCATGGACGCGAGCATGTCGCGCAAGGAGCCGATCAGGGTCCTGGTCGTCGACGACCACGCGCTCTTCCGCAGGGGCTTGGAGATCGTGCTCGCCCATGAAGAGGACATCCAGGTCGTCGGCGAGGCCGGGGACGGCGCCGAGGCGGTGGACAAGGCGGCCGACCTGCTGCCCGACATCGTGCTGATGGACGTACGGATGCCCCGGCGCGGCGGCATCGAAGCGTGCACCTCCATCAAGGAGGTGGCCCCCAGCGCGAAGATCATCATGCTGACGATCAGCGACGAGGAGGCGGACCTCTACGACGCGATCAAGGCCGGCGCCACCGGCTACCTCCTCAAGGAGATCTCCACGGACGAGGTGGCCACCGCGATCCGCGCGGTCGCGGACGGCCAGTCCCAGATCAGCCCGTCCATGGCGTCCAAGCTGCTGACCGAGTTCAAGTCGATGATCCAGCGCACCGACGAGCGGCGCCTCGTGCCGGCGCCCCGGCTCACCGACCGGGAGCTGGAGGTCCTCAAGCTGGTGGCCACGGGCATGAACAACCGGGACATCGCCAAAGAGCTGTTCATCTCCGAGAACACCGTCAAGAACCACGTCCGCAACATCCTGGAGAAGCTGCAGCTGCACTCCCGGATGGAAGCGGTGGTGTACGCGATGCGGGAGAAGATCCTGGAGATCCGCTGAGGGGTCCGGTCTCCTGGGCCGCTCCGCTCGCGGTCTGTCCGTTCACGGAATGCCCGGTTCGCGGGCTGTCCAGTTCACGGACTGTCCGGCTCACGGACCGTTCGGGGGCTGCCCCGCTCGCGGACTGTCCCGTGTACGGGGATCCGCTCATACGGGTGACGGCAGCCCCGTCAGGGGCGCCTCTCGGCGCCCCGGCCGGTCAGCCCTGCTCCCACCCCCTCACGACAGCTCCGCCACCAGCGCCGCCTTTAGCCCGGCGTCGTCGCAGCGCTCGATCCGTACGGCATCGCAGCCGACCCACTGGGCGGCCTCCGTCAGGGCCTGGGCCATCGGCCGTACGGCCTTGGCGTCCCGCATCGACACCTGGCGGGCGATGAGCGTGCTCCCCTCGCGGGCCGGGTCCACCCGCCCGGCGAGCCGGCCGCCGGCCAGCAGCGGCATCGCGAAATAGCCGTGTATCCGCTTGGGGCGCGGGACGTACGCCTCCAGGCGGTGGGTGAAGTCGAAGATCCGGGCCGTACGCGGGCGGTCCCAGATGAGGGAGTCGAACGGCGACAGGAGCGTCGTACGGTGCCGGCCGCGCGGTGCGGTGGACAGGGCGGCGGGGTCCGCCCAGGCGGGCCTGCCCCAGCCCTCGACCTCGACCGGGACCAGGCCTGTCTCCTCGATCACGGCGTCCACCTGCTCGTTCTTGAGGCGGTGGTAGTCGGCGAGGTCCGCGCGGGTGGCCACCCCCATCGCGGCGCCGGCCTGGGCGACCAGGCGGCGTATGCACTCGGTGTCGTCCAGGTCGTCGTGCAGCAGGTCGTCCGGGATGGCGCGCTCGGCGAGGTCGTACACCCGCTTCCAGGCGCGGCGCTCCGTGCACACCACCTCCCCGGTGTCCAGCAGCCACTCCACCGCGATCTTGGTCTCGGACCAGTCCCACCACTCGCCGCCCTTGCGGCCCCCGCCCAGGTCGGAGGTGGTCAGCGGACCGTCGGCCTTCAGCCGGTCCAGTACGGCGGCGCAGGAGCCCTCGCGGTCCTCCATCAGGTGCCAGCGGTGCCCCCTGGCGCGCATCGCCCGGCGCCGGAAGGCGAAGTGCGGCCACTCCTCGACCGGCAGGATGCAGGCGGCGTGCGACCAGTACTCGAAGCTGTGCCCGCCCGACCAGTAGGCGGACTCGACGGCGGGGCGGCCGACGGCACCGAGCCGGGCGTACGGGATCAGCTCGTGGGAGCGGGCCAGGACCGAGATCGTGTCGAGCTGCACCGCGCCCAGCCGCCGCAGCACGCCCCGCACGCCCGCGCGGCGGTCCGGCGCGCCCAGAAAACCTTGGGCACGCAGGGCCAGGCGCCGGGCGTCATCGGCGGACAGGGAGGTCACGGGCTTCGGCGTCACGGACTTGGCGGGCGTGGCTGCTGTCATGAGGTCAGCGTAGGAGCCACCACTGACAACGCCCGGTGCCGACGGCCGGCGGGCCGCGTCGGCGCGAGCCGGCGGGCCCGTACGCGAACTCGTCTGCCGGCGGACGGCAGATGGGGTGCCGGGGAGGACATCCCCAGGCCGATGGGGAGCAGCGGACCGACCCGGGCACCGCGCGGCGGTAGTGGACGCCGGTGCGCCAGTCCTCCTGGCTCAGCCTGCCTAGGCATCCGATGCAGTCGTACGCCTGTGCCATCTCGAACGGGGACACTGCGGCCGTCCAGCGCGGTACGGAGCCGTCACGGCCCGCGCGGTACCCGGGGAACCGGACGCACCCCATACGGGACGCACCCCATACGGGACGCACCCCATCCCGAACGCACCCCATCCCGGGAGTGTGCGGAGCCCTGCGCCGCGAGCGAGTGTTTTCTCACGCACGACCGGCCGCCCGCCCCCCTGCGCGCCGGCCTCCGCCTGCCCGGGCACCGGACGGCCGCGCCCTCCGCACCGCCCGCCCCGGCACCTTCTCGCGGCCTCGCGCGTTCTTCTGTGAGGAAGCTGTGCACCGGGGAGCGGTGCGCTTCGCGGCGGTGGACCTCCCGGCCGGATGGGGTCCTCCTTTACGATGGCCGTTGCGGCGGGGCCTGCCCCTTGGAAAAATGCCGCGCCCGCGCACCCTCCCCCTGCCTGCGGCGGGGGGTACCCCCAGCGCCAGGCCCGACCGGCAAGGAGACCAGCCCAAGTGTCCGTCTTCAACAAGCTCATGCGTGCAGGCGAAGGAAAGATCCTGCGCAAACTGCACCGCATCGCGGGCCAGGTCAACTCCATCGAGGAGGACTTCGCGGCCCTCTCCGACGCAGAGCTGCGGGCGCTCACCGATGAGTACAAGGAGCGGCTCGCGGACGGCGAGACGCTGGACGACCTGCTGCCCGAGGCGTTCGCGACGGTCCGCGAGGCCGCCAAGCGGGTGCTCGGCCAGCGCCACTACGACGTTCAGCTGATGGGCGGCGCGGCCCTTCACCTGGGTTACGTCGCCGAGATGAAGACCGGTGAGGGCAAGACCCTGGTCGGTACGCTCCCCGCGTACCTGAACGCGCTGTCCGGCAAGGGCGTGCACCTGATCACGGTCAACGACTACCTGGCCGAGCGCGACTCCGAGATGATGGGCCGGGTCCACAAGTTCCTCGGTCTCACGGTCGGTTGCATCCTCGCCAACATGTCGCCCGCCGAGCGCCGCGAACAGTACAACTGCGACATCACGTACGGCACGAACAACGAGTTCGGCTTCGACTACCTGCGCGACAACATGGCCTGGTCGAAGGACGAGCTGGTGCAGCGCGGCCACAACTTCGCGATCGTCGACGAGGTCGACTCGATCCTGGTCGACGAGGCCCGTACGCCGCTGATCATCTCCGGCCCCGCGGACTCCGCCACCAAGTGGTACGGCGACTTCGCCAAGTTGGTGCAGCGCCTGAAGAGGGGCGAGCCCGCCAACCCGCAGCGCGGCATCGAGGAGACCGGCGACTACGACGTCGACGAGAAGAAGCGCACGGTCGGCATCCACGAGTCCGGTGTCACCAAGGTCGAGGACTGGCTGGGCATCGATAATCTGTACGAATCGGTCAATACGCCGCTCGTCGGGTACCTGAACAACGCGATCAAGGCCAAGGAGCTGTTCAAGCTCGACAAGGACTACGTCGTCATCGACGGCGAGGTCATGATCGTCGACGAGCACACCGGCCGTATCCTCGCCGGCCGCCGCTACAACGAGGGCATGCACCAGGCGATCGAGGCGAAGGAAGGGGTGGACATCAAGGACGAGAACCAGACGCTCGCCACGATCACCCTCCAGAACTTCTTCCGCCTCTACGACAAGCTCTCCGGCATGACCGGCACGGCCATGACCGAGGCCGCCGAGTTCCATCAGATCTACAAGCTGGGCGTCGTACCGATCCCGACGAACCGGCCGATGATCCGCAAGGACCAGGCGGACCTGATCTACCGCACCGAGGTCGCCAAGTTCGCCGCGGTCGTCGAGGACATCGTCGAGAAGCACGAGAAGGGCCAGCCGATCCTGGTCGGCACGACCTCCGTGGAGAAGTCCGAGTACCTCTCCCAGCAGCTCGACAAGCGCGGCGTGCCGCACCGGGTGCTCAACGCCAAGCAGCACGACCGGGAGGCGTCGATCGTCGCCCAGGCGGGCCGCAAGGGCGCCGTCACGGTCGCCACGAACATGGCCGGCCGCGGTACGGACATCAAGCTGGGCGGCAACCCGGACGACCTCGCCGAGGCCGAGCTGCGCGCCCAGGGCCTGGACCCGGTCGAGCACGTCGAGGAGTGGGCCGCCGCGCTGCCCGCCGCCCTGGAGAAGGCCGAGGCCGCGGTCCAGGCGGAGTTCGAGGAGGTCAAGGAGCTGGGCGGGCTCTATGTGCTCGGCACCGAGCGCCACGAGTCGCGCCGTATCGACAACCAGCTGCGCGGCCGCTCCGGCCGGCAGGGCGACCCCGGCGAGTCCCGCTTCTACCTCTCCCTCGGCGACGACCTGATGCGCCTGTTCAAGGCCCAGATGGTCGAGCGGGTGATGGCCATGGCCAACGTCCCCGACGACGTGCCGATCGAGAACAAGATGGTGACGCGTGCCATCGCGTCCGCGCAGTCGCAGGTCGAGCAGCAGAACTTCGAGACCCGTAAGAACGTCCTGAAGTACGACGAGGTCCTCAACCGGCAGCGCGAGGTCATCTACGGCGAGCGCCGCCGCGTCCTGGAGGGCGAGGATCTCCAGGAGCAGATCAAGCACTTCATGGACGACACGATCGACGCCTACATCCAGGCGGAGACGGTCGAGGGCTTCGCGGAGGAGTGGGACCTGGACCGCCTGTGGGGCGCGTTCAAGCAGCTCTACCCGGTCAAGGTGACGATCGAGGAGCTGGAGGAGGAGGTCGGCGACCGCGCCGGCATCACCTCCGACTTCATCGCCGAGGCCGTCAAGGAGGACATCCACCGGCAGTACGCGGCCCGTGAGGAGCAGCTCGGCTCCGACATCATGCGGGAGCTGGAGCGCCGTGTGGTGCTGTCCGTCCTGGACCGCAAGTGGCGCGAGCACCTCTACGAGATGGACTACCTCCAGGAGGGCATCGGCCTGCGGGCGATGGCCCAGAAGGACCCGCTGGTCGAGTACCAGCGCGAGGGCTTCGACATGTTCACCGCCATGATGGAGGGCATCAAGGAGGAGTCCGTCGGCTACCTGTTCAACCTGGAGGTCCAGGTCGAGCAGCAGGTCGAGGAGGTTCCGGTGGCGGACGCCGAGGAGCGCACCTCCCTGGAGAAGGAGGATGCGGTGCCCGCCGGTGCCGGCGCCCGCCCGGAGATCCACGCGAAGGGCCTGGAGGCCCCGCAGCGCCCGGACCGGCTGCACTTCTCCGCGCCGACCGTGGACGGCGAGGGCGGTGTCGTCGAGGGCGACTTCACCAGCCAGGACGACGCGGCCCCGGCCCGTTCGGAGTCGGACGGCCTGACGCGCGCGGAGCGCCGCAAGGCCCAGAAGAGCGGTGGACGTCGCCGCAAGAAGTGACGTGACCGCGCTCCGCGGAGCGCGTACGGCCGGGGCGCCGTGGCTCGATGCCACGGCGCCCCGGCCTTTTGACGGCCGTGTCCGGTCGGCTCACCAGACCGGGCCGGACGGACCGATGTCCAGCGCCGCGCAGCGCCACCGTGTGTCGCTGCCCAGCTCCAGCCGGAAGGCGAGGGCGCGCAGCCGCTCGCCGGAGGCGATGCGGGCGAAGGCCTCGATGACGTCCGGGCGTGGCCGGCACAGGCCGCAGTGGCGGACCGCCGGGGCAGGGGCGCGGCGGTCCGCTCCGGTGCCCGTGGGCCGCAGCGGCGCCTGCGGGGCCAGCTCCACGAGACGGTCGTACGCGGCGGGCAGCGCGTGGCCCAGGAGGACGTGCACGGGGCGCCGCCCGCTGAGGGTGAGCAGCAGCTGTTCGGCGAACCACTCGTGCGGGAGGGACAGCGGGGCCCGGCGCGGGACGGCGCCGGCCGGAGCGGTCCGCGGCCCGGCCGGGCGCCGGGAGTCGCGGCGCCCCGGCGGACCGGTACGCGGTCGCGCGGGCGGGCCGGTACGGGGGCGCCCCGCCGGACCGGTACCGGGCCGTCCCGGTCCTGCGGTGGGCGCGCTCCCGGGGGAGCGGAAGCGGGCGGATGTGCGGGTGTCGGACTGGGTGGTGATGGTCATGGTGGGCCCCCGTTCGGCCGGCCCGGTGGATACCGGGCAGTAGCTTCGGTGGGGTTCTTCTACCGGCGGCGCGACGGCGGCGGCAAGGAGCGCCGGACGGGCCGCGAACGGATCCGCAGGTTCACCCATCAGGGGGACGGCGGCGGATACGGGGGCGCGTGGTGGCGTGATCCCGAGGGCGGGCGGCTCCGGGGGGACGGCGCCGGAGCACGAAGGGGGACGCGCGCCCGTATGCTGGCCGGGCAGTTTTTCCCAGGCCCAGTGAAGTGAGCGGAAGCGGCAGCCATGCGCGTGTATGTCCCCCTGACCCTGCCCGGACTCGCGGCGGCCCACGAAGCCGGGGAGTTGGGCCCCGGCCCGCTGGACGCCTACGCCGTCACCCCCGCGCTGCGCGAGTGGTACGTCTCCGACGACATCGAGGAACTGGAGTACGCGGCGCTGAACCGGGCCGCGCAGGGCTCGCTGCGCCGGATCGCGGCCGACCCGCGGGCCCCCCGGCGCCGGGTCGTGGTGGCCGTGGACGTACCGGACGGCGCGGCCGTCGCCGACCCCGACCGCGGCCTGGACCAGGCGGCGCTGGGCGAGGTCCGGATCGCCGGTCCGGTGCCGATGGCGAAGGCCGCTGCGGTGCACGTGGACTCCGACGACGCGGCCGAGGACGTCGCCGCGGCGGCCGACGCGCTGGGCGCGGCCGACATGGGCGACGACGACGCGCGCTTCACGGTCGACGGCGCGGAGGACCACGAGCTGATGTGGTTCGGCGTACAGGAGATCCCGAACCTGATCGCCTGACGCGCACGGGCCGCGCGGTACCACCGTCCGTGCCGCGGTGTCGGTGCTCCTGGGTACGGTCTTGGGCATGGGGACGCACGTGACGCACATCGTCTGGGACTGGAACGGGACGCTCTTCCACGACACCGACGCGGTGATGGGAGCGACCAACGCCGCCTTCGCCGAGCTGGGACTGCCGCCGATCACCCTCGACCGCTACCGGGAGCTGTACTGCGTCCCGGTCCCGCGGTTCTACGAGCGGCTGATGGGCCGGCTGCCGACGGACGAGGAGTGGCTGGTCATGGACGCGGCGTTCCAACGGCACTACGCCACCCACCGGCCCGCGTGCGGGCTCACCCAGGGCGCCGAGCGGCTGCTGGAGGACTGGCAGCGGGCCGGCCGCAGCCAGTCGATCCTGAGCCTGTACGGGCACGACGAGCTGATGCCGCTGGTGCGGGGCTTCGGCATCGCGTCGCGTTTCGTGCGCGTGGACGGCCGTACGGGGCCGTCCGGCGGGAGCAAGAGCGAGCACATGGTGCGCCACCTCGCGGCCCTGGCCGACGGGGCGGCGCCGGACGGGACGGGCCGGATAGCCCCGGCGCGTACGGTCGTGATCGGTGACGCGGTCGACGACGCGGTGGCGGCCCGGCACGCCGGGGCCCACGCGGTGCTCTACACGGGCGGCTCGCACAGCCGCGGCAGCCTGGCCGCCGCGGGGGTGCCGGTGGTGGACACCCTCGCGGAGGCGGTGGAGGCGGCCACGGAGATCGCCGCGTAGCCGGAACCCGGGCCGGGGAGTGCCGGGCGGCGAGCGCGCACCCGGTGGCCCGCTCCGGCCCGTGACGGTCCCGGCCGCGCTCCGGCCCGTACCGCCTATGTCGCGGCGCCCCCGGCCCGTACCGCCTACGTCACCGGCGCCTTGCTCCGCAGCACCGCGATGAATTCGCGCATCCAGCCGGAGTGGTCGGGCCAGGCGCGGGAGGAGACCAGGGTGCCGTCGACGACGACCTCGGCGTCGCGGAAGGTGGCGCCGGCGCTCTGCATGTCCGGTTCGAGGGCGGGATAGGCCGTGACCCGGCGCCCGTTGAGGCCGCCGATGGCGGCGGTCAGCAGCGGACCGTGGCAGATCTGGGCGACGGGCTTGTCCGCGTCGAAGAAGGACTTCACCAGTTTGCGCAGCTCGGGGTCGTTGCGCAGATACTCCGGCGCCCGCCCGCCGGGCACCACGAGGGCGGCGTACTGTCCCGGGTCCACCTCGGAGAAGGCCAGGTCGGCGGGCCAGGTGTAGCCCGGCTTCTCGGTGTAGGTGTCGAATCCCGGTTCGAAGTCGTGGATGACCAGACGCAGCGTCTTGCGGGCGGGGGCGGCGATGTGCACGTCGTACCCCTCCTCGCGCAGCCGCTGGTAGGGGTAGAGGACCTCCAGGGACTCCGCCGCGTCGCCGGTCACGATCAGGATCTTGGCGGCCATGCCGTCCACCTCCGCTGGGGTTGCGTAGCCCGCGCGGGTATGCCGTTCGTCACATCCGCGCGCGCCGGACCGCTCCTCGGTGTCCCGCTCAACGTCCTCCGGATCGCCGTGCTTGCCAAGCCCCCGCGGGATACCGGGGGATTCCAGGGGCGGCGCCCCGCCGTCGCGTCGCTGTCCGGATCGTCAAATTTCGGCTAGTGGTTTTGTACACAGCTGGACCATGACGGCACCCGTGCCGGGAGCGATAGCCTTGCATCGTGATCAGCGCGATAACCCGCGGGGGCATCGAGGCCCTCGCCCTGCGCCCGGGACAGCACGGCGACCGGGCGACCGCTGATCGTTGCGATCGGGACCGCCGGCCGGCTCTTTCCGGAGCGGCGCCGCACGGACCGGTCATCGCTCATCGCGGCACAGCGTCGTCCCCGGCCGGACTCTTCCCCGCGTTGTGGCGGGGGAACCCTCACCGGTCGCGCCGATGCCGTGCAGCTTCCACGGATGCCATCCACGACGTCACGCAACGGCGCGCGACAGGAGCCAGAGGACATGCAGACCAAGCTGGACGAAGCCAAGACCGAGCTGCTCGCGCGGGCCGCCCGGGTCGCTGAAAGCAGCCCGGCCGGGGGACAGGCACCGGTACAGGGCCTCGACCCGGACACCCTCCTGGGATACCTCCAGCGCTACTACCTGCACACCGCGCCGGAAGACCTGACCGGCCGCGACCCGGTGGACGTCTTCGGCGCCGCGCTCTCCCACTATCGGCTGGCCGAGAACCGCCCCCAGGGCACCGCGAACGTCCGGGTGCACACCCCGACGGTCGAGGAGAACGGGTGGACGTGCAGCCACTCCGTCGTGGAGGTCGTCACCGACGACATGCCCTTCCTGGTCGACTCGGTCACCAACGAGCTGTCGCGTCAGGGCCGCGGCATCCACGTCGTGATCCATCCGCAGGTCATCGTCCGCCGGGACGTGACCGGCAAGCTGATCGAGGTCCTCGACAACACGTGCGACCTGCACGGCCGTACCGGCAAGGACAAGGCGGGCCGCGGCAAGGGCCGGGACCTGCCGCACGACGCGCTGATCGAGTCCTGGATCCACGTCGAGATCGACCGGGAGACCGACCGCGCCGACCTCAAGCAGATCACCAAGGATCTGCTGCGAGTGCTGTCCGACGTGCGCGAGGCGGTCGAGGACTGGGAGAAGATGCGCGACGCCGCGCTGCGCATCGCCGATGAGCTGCCCACCGAGCCGACCGCCGACGACCTGCGGGACCAGGAGGTCGACGAGGCCCGCGAGCTGCTGCGCTGGCTGGCCGCCGACCACTTCACCTTCATCGGTTACCGCGAGTACGAGCTGGCTTCGGTCCCCGGCGAGTCCGGCGCCGAGGAGGATGTGCTGACCGCCGTGCCCGGCACCGGCCTGGGCGTCCTGCGCTCCGACCCCGCGCACAGCGAGGGCGACGACGGCCACCCCGTCTCGCCGTCCTTCAACCGGCTCCCCAAGGACGCGCGTGCCAAGGCCCGCGAGCACCGCCTGCTGATCCTGACCAAGGCCAACAGCCGCTCCACCGTGCACCGCCCCTCGTACCTCGACTACGTGGGCGTGAAGAAGTTCGACGCCGACGGCAACGTCATCGGCGAGCGCCGGTTCCTCGGACTGTTCTCCTCGGCCGCGTACACCGAGTCCGTACGCCGGGTGCCGGTCATCCGCCGCAAGGTCGCCGAGGTGCTCGAAGCGGCCGGCTTCACCCCGAACAGCCACGACGGCCGCGACCTGCTCCAGATCCTGGAGACCTACCCGCGCGACGAGCTGTTCCAGACGCCCGTCGACCGGCTCCAGTCCATCGTCACCAGCGTCCTGTACCTCCAGGAGCGCCGCCGGCTGCGGCTGTACCTGCGCCAGGACGAGTACGGGCGCTACTACTCGGCGCTGGTCTACCTGCCGCGCGACCGCTACACCACCGGCGTACGGCTGCGGCTGATCGACATCCTCAAGGAGGAACTGGGCGGCACCAGCGTCGACTTCACCGCCTGGAACACCGAGTCGATCCTCTCCCGCCTGCACTTCGTGGTGCGCGTCCAGCCCGGCGCGACCCTGCCGGACCTCACCGACGCGGACGCCGAGCGCATCGAGGCGCGCCTGGTCGAGGCCGCCCGGTCCTGGGCCGACGGTTTCGCGGAGGCGCTGACCGCCGAGGTCGGCGAGGAGCGCGCCGCCGAGCTGCTGCGGCGCTACAACCACGCCTTCCCGGAGGGCTACAAGGCCGACAACCCGCCGCGCAGCGCGGTCGCCGACCTCCAGCACCTGGAGAAGCTGACGGCCAAGGGCGGCAACGACTTCGAGGTCAGCCTGTACGAGCCGGTCGGCGCGGGCCCCGACGAGCGCCGCTTCAAGATCTACCGCACCGGTGAGCCGGTCTCGCTGTCCAAGGTGCTGCCGGTGCTCAACCGGCTCGGTGTCGAGGTCGTCGACGAGCGCCCGCACGAGCTGCGCTGCACCGACGGCGCCACCGCCTGGATCTACGACTTCGGGCTGCGCATCCCCGAGCGGATGAACGGCGACGACGCGCGCGAGCGGTTCCAGGACGCCTTCACGGCGGTGTGGACCGGCCGGGCGGAGAGCGACAACTTCAACAAGCTGGTGCTGCGGGCCGGCCTGAACTGGCGCCAGGCGATGGTGCTGCGGGCGTACGCCAAGTACCTGCGGCAGGCCGGTTCGACGTTCAGCCAGACGTACATGGAGGACACCCTCTCCAACAACGTCCACACCACCCGGCTGCTGGTCAGCCTCTTCGAGGCGCGGATGTCGCCGGAGCGGCAGCGGGCCGGCACCGAGCTGACCGACGGGCTGCTGGAGGAGCTGGACGGCGCGCTGGACCAGGTCGCGAGCCTGGACGAGGACCGCATCCTGCGGGCCTTCCTCACCGTCATCAAGGCGACGCTGCGCACCAACCACTACCAGAGGAACGGCGACGGGCAGCCGCACTCCTACCTGTCGGTGAAGCTCGACCCGCAGGCCATCCCGGACCTGCCGGCGCCGCGCCCGGCGTACGAGATCTGGGTGTACTCGCCGCGCGTCGAGGGCGTGCACCTGCGCTTCGGCAAGGTCGCGCGCGGTGGTCTGCGCTGGTCGGACCGGCGGGAGGACTTCCGTACGGAGGTGCTCGGCCTGGTCAAGGCACAGATGGTCAAGAACACTGTCATCGTGCCGGTCGGCGCCAAGGGCGGCTTCGTCGGCAAGCGGCTGCCGGACCCGTCGGTGGACCGCGACGCGTGGCTGGCCGAGGGCATCGCCTGCTACAAGACGTTCATCTCCGGTCTGCTGGACATCACCGACAACCTGGTCGGCGGCGAGGTCGTGCACCCCGCGGACGTCGTCCGGCACGACGGGGACGACACGTACCTCGTCGTCGCGGCCGACAAGGGCACCGCGACGTTCTCCGACATCGCCAACGAGGTGGCCGAGTCGTACGGCTTCTGGCTCGGCGACGCGTTCGCGTCCGGCGGCAGCGCCGGCTACGACCACAAGGGCATGGGCATCACCGCCCGCGGCGCCTGGGAGTCGGTCAAGCGGCACTTCCGCGAGCTGGGCGTCAACACCCAGACCGAGGACTTCACGGTCGTCGGCGTCGGTGACATGTCCGGTGACGTGTTCGGCAACGGCATGCTGCTCAGCGAGCACATCCGGCTGGTCGCCGCGTTCGACCACCGGCACATCTTCCTGGACCCGAACCCGGACGCGGCCACCTCGTACGCCGAGCGCCGCCGGCTGTTCGAGCTGCCGCGCTCCTCGTGGGCGGACTACGACACGAGCCTGCTGTCGCAGGGCGGCGGCATCCACCCGCGTACCGCCAAGTCCATCCCGATCAACGCGCAGGTGCGGGCCGCCCTCGGCATCGAGGCGGGCGTCAAGAAGATGACCCCGGCCGACCTGATGCGCGCCATCCTCCAGGCGCCGGTGGACCTGCTGTGGAACGGCGGCATCGGTACGTACGTGAAGTCGTCGGCCGAGTCGCACGGGGACGTGGGCGACAAGTCCAACGACGCGATCCGCGTCAACGGCGAGGACCTGCGGGTCAAGGTCGTCGGCGAGGGTGGCAACCTGGGCCTGACCCAGCTCGGCCGGATCGAGTTCGACCGGAACGGCGGCAAGATCAATACCGACGCGATCGACAACAGCGCCGGTGTGGACACCTCCGACCACGAGGTGAACATCAAGATCCTGCTCAACTCGGTCGTCGCCGACGGCGACATGACGGTCAAGCAGCGCAACAAGCTGCTGGCCGAGATGACCGACGAGGTCGGCGCGCTGGTGCTGCGCAACAACTACGCGCAGAACACCGCGCTCTCGCTCGCCCAGGCGCAGTCCGCCAGCATGCTCCCCGCCCAGCAGCGCTTCATCCGCCGCCTGGAGCGTGACGGGGACCTGGACCGGGCGCTGGAGTTCCTGCCCGTCGACCGGCAGATCAAGGAGCGGCTGACCGCCGGGCGCGGCCTGACCCAGCCCGAGACCGCCGTGCTGCTCGCCTACACGAAGATCACGGTCTCCGACGCGCTGATCCAGACCGGGCTGCCGGACGACCCGTACCTCCAGCACCTGCTGCACGCCTACTTCCCCAGCGCGCTGCGCGAGAAGTTCGCCGAGCAGATCGACGCGCACGCGCTGCGCCGCGAGATCGTCACGACCGTGTTGGTCAACGACACGGTCAACTCCGGCGGTACGAGCTTCCTGCACCGCATGCGGGAGGAGACCGGCGCCTCCCTCGAAGAGGTCGTACGGGCGCACACCGCGGCCCGCGCGATCTTCGGGCTCGGGAACGTCTGGGACGACGTCGAGGCGCTGGACAACACCGTCGCCGCCGACGTGCAGACCCGCATCCGGCTGCACTCGCGGCGGCTGGTGGAGCGCGGCACCCGCTGGCTCCTCAACAACCGCCCGCAGCCGCTGGAACTGTCCGAGACCATCGACTTCTTCGCGGACCGGGTGGCCGGGGTCTGGACCGAGCTGCCCAAGCTGCTGCGCGGCGGCGACCTGGAGTGGCACCAGCGCATCCTGGACGAGCTGACCGAGGCCGGGGTGCCGATGGCGCTGGCCACCCGGGTCGCCGGGTTCTCGTCGGCCTTCCCGGCGCTGGACATCGTGGCCATCGCGGACCGTACCGGCAAGGAGCCGCTGGCCGTCGCCGAGGTCTACTACGACCTGGGTGACCGGCTGCGCATCAACCAGCTCCTGGACCGCATCCTGGAACTGCCGCGCAACGACCGGTGGCAGTCGATGGCCCGCGCGTCCATCCGTGAGGACCTGTTCGCCGCGCACGCGGCGCTGACCAGCGACGTGCTGTCGGTGGGCAGCGACTCCGCCACGCCGGAGGAGCGGTTCAAGGCGTGGGAGGAGAAGAACGCGGCCATCCTCGGGCGCGCGCGGACCACGCTGGAGGAGATCCACGGGTCGGAGGGCTTCGACCTGGCGAACCTGTCGGTCGCGATGCGGACGATGCGGACGCTGCTGCGGACGCACAGCTGACGGCCCGCCATGCCGTGACGGCGGCGCGGTCCGGCACCCGCCGGGCCGCGCCGCCGTCGTTCCGGGCGGCGTGCCCGGTCGTTCCCGCGTCCGGGTCCTGCCGGGCCGCTCCCGGGTCCTGCCCGGCCCCTCCCGTGCGTCACCCGGTGGATTTCTCGTACGCCGTGACGACCTCGTCCGTCGGGCCGTCCATCACCAGTTCGCCCTTCTCCAGCCACAGCACGCGGTCGCAGGTGTCGCGGATCGCGTTGTTGTTGTGGCTGACCAGGAAGACCGTGCCGGCCTCCGCGCGGAGTTCGCGGATGCGGGCCTCGGAGCGCTTCTGGAAGGCGCGGTCGCCCGTCGCCAGCGCCTCGTCGATCATCAGGACGTCGTGGCTCTTCGCCGCGGCGATGGAGAAGCGCAGCCGGGCCGCCATGCCGGAGGAGTACGTGCGCATCGGCAGCGAGCTGAAGTCGCCCTTCTCGTTGATGCCGGAGAACCCGACGATGTCCGGGCAGCGGTCACGGATCTCCTGACGGGACATGCCCATGGCGAGCCCGCCGAGGACGACGTTGCGCTCGCCGGTCAGGTCGTTCATCAGGGCCGCGTTCACGCCCAGCAGGGACGGCTGGCCGTGGGTGTAGACGCGGCCGGCGGCGGGCGGCAGCAGCCCGGCCACGGCGCGCAGCAGGGTGGACTTCCCGGAACCGTTGGAGCCGATCAGGCCGATCGCCTCACCCTTGTGGGCGACGAAGGTGACGCCTTTGACGGCATGCACCTCGCGGACCCCGGCGGCGGGCCCGCGGCGGGCGATGCGGTGCAGTGCCGCGGTGGCGCCGCCCTTGCCGCTGCCGCCGCCGTGCACCTTGTAGACGATGTGGACGTTGTCGCAGATGACGGTGGGGACGCGGTCGTCGTCGAGGGCGCTGCCCACGGGGGCGCCGGCGGGGGCGGGCGGGTGTACCGCGGCGGTGCCGGTGGGCGGGCGTACCGCGGCGGTGCCGGTGGGCGAGTGTTCCATGGTGGTCTCAGCCACGGCCGTACTCCTCCTCGGCCTTCCAGAAGAAGACGTATCCGGCGACGCCGGCCAGCAGGGCCCAGCCCAGGGCCAGCGGCCACACGTGCGGCGGCAGGTCCTGCGCGCGCACCGTGTCGATCAGCGCGTACCGCATCAGGTCGATGTAGATCAGGGCGGGATTGCAGTTCAGGAGCACCGAGACGAGGTGCGGCGCGGTGCTGGTGAACGCGGACAGGTTGTAGAAGACGCCGGAGACGTACATCCAGGTGCGCAGCACGAACGGCATCAGCTGCGCGGTGTCCGTGGTCTTCGCGCCGATCCGGGCCATGACCAGGGCGAGTCCGGTGTTGAAGACGGACTGGAGCAGCAGGGCGGGGACCATCAGCAGCCAGTGCCAGGTCGGCGGCACGCCGCAGATCAGCACGATGGCCGCCAGCACACCCATGGAACAGATGAGCTGCTGGAGCTGGACGAGGGTCTGCGCGATGGGCAGCGCGGCCCGCGGGAAGTGCAGGGCGCGCACCAGGCCGAGGCTGCCGGAGACGGCGCGGGTGCCGGCCAGGACCGTGGACTGGGTGAACGTGAAGACGAAGATGCCGGTGCACAGGAACGGGATGAAGTCCGGGATGCCGCGGCTGGTGTGCAGCAGCACGCCGAAGATCAAGTAGTAGACGCCCGCGTTGAGCAGCGGGGTCGCCACCTGCCAGAGCTGGCCCAGGCGCGCCGTGGTGTACGTGGCGGTCAGCCGGGCGGTGGCGAAGGCCGCGATGAAGTGGCGGCGCGCCCACAGGCGGCGGGTGTACTCGCGCAGCGGGGGCCGGGCGCCGCTGACGGACAGGCCGTGCCGCTCGGCCAGCGCGCGCAGGTACGGGTCGGGCGGTACGGCGCCCGGAACCACGGACGACGCCTCGACGGCGCGTTCCGGTGGGGCGAGGGTCTGGGACATGGGGCGGTCTCCTCCGGGGGTGCGGGGAGCGGGGTGGGAGAGGGCGCACCGCGCGGTGCGGTGGGACGGGGCTGTGGAGTCGCTACGGGGCGGCGGGCCCCGCAGGTCGGTGGGACGGGTCCGTGACGTCGTTACGGGCCCGACCTCCGCGGCGCGACAGAACGGCCCCGTTGCGTCGTTACGGGTCCGGCTCGCGACGGGCGTCAGAACGGTCCCGTATCGTCGTAACGTTGCCGAGCCTACGATCCGCCGACGTCGAAACGCAACCGTTGCGTCGCGTCGCTAGGATCAAGGCATGGCAAAGGACGACAGGGAAGTGACCGGGGCGCCGGGCGGGACGGGCGGGCGGCGGATGCCGGCCGGGGCCGCCGTGCTGCGCGAGGAGAAGACCGAGGCGATCCGTGCCGCGGTCTTCGAGGAACTGGCGGCGGTGGGGTTCGCGCGGATGTCCATCGAGGGCATCGCCCGGCGGGCCGGCGTCGGCAAGACCGCCGTCTACCGGCGCTGGCGCTCCAAGCTGCACCTGGTGCTGGACGTGGTCTCGGCGGTGGCCGCCGAGGGGCTGCCGTCGCCGGACACCGGGTCGCTGCGCGGTGACGTACGCACGCTGCTGGAGGTCGCGGCCCGTGCGCTGCGGCACCCGATGGCGTCCCAGATCATCCCGGACCTGCTGGCCGAGGCGGCGCGCAACCCGGAGATCGCCGAAGCGCTGCGAAGCGCCCTGCTCGACAGTCAGCAGGGCGTCGCGGCGGCGATGGTGGCCCGCGCGGTGGAGCGCGGTGAGCTGCGGCCGGGCGTCGACGCGCGCCTGGCGCTCGACCTGATGACCGGCCCGCTGTACTGGCGGCTGCTGGTCGTCCGCGACGAACTGCCCAAGGGCTACCTGGACGAACTGGCGCTCGCGGTGGCGTCGGCCCTGGAGGCGTAGCGGAGGGCGCCGGGGCATGGACTAATCGGGCGAGCGCCGCTCCTCGTCCGGCCGAATACTGGGGAACGTGCATCTGGCGAGGTGACTCATCCCGGTGTGAGTCGATGTGGTACGTCTTGGGCGCTGCCGGGCGCCATGGAGGACCAGCGCTGTGCCGACGCATCCGCCCCGCATGTCCCGCCGACGCCTGCTCCAGGTGGGCGGCGGCGGAGCGGCCGCCGTCACGGCCGGGGCCGGGGTGTGGGCGTGGCTCGGACCGCGCGCCCCGCTGTCCCAGGCCGCCGCCCCGACGCTGGAGCGGGAGGCCGCCGCGTCCGGTGCGCAGCAGGCGTTCCTGCACGTCGTCGCGCACGCCGACGACTCCCTGTACTTCATGAACCCGGCCCTGGAGCAGTCCGTGCGCAGCGGCGCCCGCTCGGTCACGGTGTGTCTGACCGGCGGCGAGTCCGACGGCCGGAACACCGCCGAGCACGGGCGCGGGAACCGGCTGCCGCCGCGTGACCGGGAGGCCTTCGCGCGGGCCCGTACCAACGGGCTGCGGGCCGCGCACGCGGTGATGGCCACCGGCGACCCGCTCAGCCCCTGGGACGTGGAGGCCGTCTCGCTGCTGCCCGGCTTCCAGGTCGAGATGCAGACGCTGCGGGCCGCGCCGCACAACCAGCTCGTCTTCATGGAGCTGGTCGAGGCGCGGTCCGTCTCCGAGCCCCGCGCGCGCAGCCTGCGCGGCCTGTGGCTGGGCGTCACCGACGTCCTGCCCACGCTGCGTCCCGCGGCCACTCCCGTACAGCGCACCTTCGCGTACACCCGCGAGCAGGTCGTCGAGTCGCTGGTGGCGCTCCTGGAGCGGGTCCGGCCGACCGTGGTGCGCACCCTCGACCCGAACGCGGTGCACGCCCCGCACCCGGCGCCGCGCGCCGACGACCCCAGGCTGCGCGGGCTGTCCTACTACGACCACCAGGACCACACCGCCTCGGCGTACTTCGCGCAGGCGGCGCTGGCGGGCTACTGGGAGCGCGAGCACAACCGCCCCACCCTCGTGGAGAGCTACCTCGGATACGAGACGGACGTGCTGCCGCACAACCTCGACCTGCCGACCGCCCGGCGCAAGGCCCGGCTGCTGTCCGTCTACGGCTGGGCCGACGGCCGCGACTGCGGCGACCGGGCGGGCTGCGGCGACCGCAAGGTCGGCGGCTCGGCGCTGGACGGCTGGTCCCGCAACTGGACCCGCAGCACCCGGCTGCGCGCCCCCGGCTCGAACAGCTGGCTGCGGCCCCTGAAGGACGGCCGGCTCGCGGCCTTCGCCGTCCTGGACGGCACCGCCGTGTGCTGGGCGGAGACCGCGCCGGGCAACGGCACCTTCAGCGGTCCGCACCCGCTCGGCGGCCGGCTGTTCCAGGGCCAGATCCACGCCGTCAGCCACCCCGGCGGCGCCCTCCAGCTCTTCGCCTCCCGTACGGTCCTGCCCGCCCGCAATCAGGCGCACCGCCGCGAGCTGCTGACCGCCCTCCAGAACGGCACCGCCCGCAACGGGGTACCGACCTTCGGCGCGTGGGAGTCGCTGGGCGTTCCGGACGCCGCGCCGGTCAGGTCCCTGGAGACGGGCTTCCCGGCCGCCGCCGTCGACCAGGAGGGCACGGTGCACGTCTTCGCCCGCGACTGGGACGGCGGCGTCGGCTACCGCAGCGGCGCGCGCGGCACGGACTGGTCCCTCTGGCGGCGGCTGGCACCGCCGACGGGCAACGGCGGTGCGGCGGGCCGGGTGCCGGGCGTCGTCGACGGGCTGGACGCGTGCGTGGACTCCGAGGGGCTGGTGCACGTCGCGGCGCCGGGCCCCGACGACGTGCACCACTGGGTCTCCGAGGAGCCGGGGCAGCTCCCCGAGCCCACCGGGGGCACCGGGCTGCCCGAGCCCGCCGGGCCGCTGAGCCTGATCCCGCTGGGCGACGGCGCGGTGCGCCTGGCCTACCGGCAGAGCACCAGTGCCCAGGTGGTGCTCGCCGAGCGGCGGCCCCGGCCCGGAACCTGGCGGCAGACGGCGCGGTACGCGCCGGTCGGCGGGTACGGCCGGGTGGCCGCGGCGGCCGTCGGCAAGCCCGCGCGGACGGTCGTGCTCGCGGCCCGGGACGGCGCTGGCCTGCTGCGGTACGCGCTCGGCGACGCGGATGAGGAAGCGCCGGGGCGCTGGCAGACGGGGAAGGTGCCGCACTCGGGCGCCGCGGCCGTCGGACAGGACCCCGACGGGCGCGCCGTACTGGCCGTCCTCGGCAACGACGCGCGGCTGCACACGGTCCGGCAGCGGGACGCCGGGCCGGACGGCCCCTTCCAGGAGTGGTCGGTCCAGCGGCCCCGGCGCGGTCAGACCGGTCCGCCGGAGCGCACCGGCTGAGACCCGTCACCCGTACGGCCGTCCTCCCCGCCGGCGGGAGCGCCCGGCCCGGGGTCCGCGGCGTCCCGTACGGGCACCTGCCGCCCCGGGACCAGGATGCGGGTGGACACCAGATAGGTGAACGGGATCGCCAGCACCGCCGCGAGGAGCGGCGCGATGCGGGTGCCGAGCCCGCACCAGTTCACCAGCACCACCAGCCCCGCGCTCTGCACCACGTAGTTGGTGACCTGCGTCAGCGGGAAGAGCAGGAACTTCTTCCAGGTGGGCCGGGTGCGGTAGGTGAAATAGGTGTTCAGGAAGAACGAGCCCGCCATGCTGAACAGGAACGCGACCGTGTAGGCGGCGAAGTACGGCAGCCACGGGTGCAGGGCCAGGTAACAGCCGTAGAACGTGAGGGTGTTGACACCGCCGACGACGGCGAAACGCAGCAGCCGGGCGAGCTGGGAGCGGTGCGCCACGCCGGGCCCGCGCGGGCGACGGGTCATCGGCGGGTCCGGCCGGCGACGTGGGCCGTCGGGGTGTGCGCGGGCGTCGACCCGTTGGTCTCCTTGATCAGGAAGTGCGGGCGCCGCTTGGTCTCGTAGTAGATCCGGCCGATGTACTCGCCGATCAGGCCGAGCATCACCATCTGGAGGCCGCCCAGGCCCACGATGATGGCCACCAGCGTCACATAGCCCGGTGCGGTGACGCCGCCGACGGCCGCCGCGCCGATGATCCACAGGGCGTACGCGGCGGCCAGCGCGGCCAGGCTCAGGCCCGCGTAGATGGCCAACCGCAGGGGGCGGCTGTTGAAGGAGATCATGCCGTCGATGCCGTAGTTGACCAGGGAGCCGAAGCACCACTTGGTCGTACCGCCCTCGCGCCGGGCGTTGCGGTAGTCGAAGGTGACGGTGTCGAAGCCTATCCAGGAGAACAGGCCCTTGGAGAAGCGGTTGTACTCGGGCAGCGAGACCAGCGCGTCCACGGCGGCGCGGGACAGCAGCCGGAAGTCGCCGACGCCGTCGGCCAGTTCCACGTCCACCCACTTGTTGACGGCGCGGTAGTACAGCCGGCTGCACACGCTGCGCAGCGGCCCCTCGCCGTCCCGGCTGCGCCTGGCGATGACCTGGTCGTGGCCGAGCTGGTAGAGGTCGAGCATCTTCTCGATCAGCCGCGGCGGGTGCTGGAGGTCGGCGTCCATGAGGATGACGGCGTCGCCGGTGGCCTCCTTCAGGCCCGCGAGCATGGCGGCCTCCTTGCCGAAGTTCCGGCTGAAGGAGAGATAGCGGGTGGTCGGGCGGTACCGCTGGGCCAGGGTGCGTATCCGGTGCAGGGTGCCGTCCGAGCTGCCGTCGTCCACGTAGCACAGCTCGTACTCGACGGCGAGTTCTCCGAGCACCTGGCGGATCACCTCGTCGAAGCGGCCGATGACTTCCTCTTCGTTGTAACAGGGCACGACGACCGAGAGCTTCATGAAGGGGCCCTTTCGCCGGGGCGGAGCGCGGCGTGGTGAGCCACCACGTCCCAAGCAGTAATTCTACTAATGAGATGAAATGTCACGATTTGGGCGGCGTGCGGCGGCTCCGCACGGGAGGCGGGGCCGTGCGCCCCGCACCGCCCCGGCGCCGCCGTACGCCGCCGGTGACGGCCACCGCCGCCAGCACCAGCAGGGCGCCCCCGCTCGCCGCCAGGCCCGGCAGCAGACCGGGCGGGCGGTACGAGCAGTCCAGCCGGGTGGCGCCCGCGCCCAGCGGTACGGCGATCAGGCCGCCGAACGTGCGCGGGGCGCGGGCGGCGCCGCCGTCCACCCGGCAGTTCCAGCCGGTGACGGCCGGGACGGCGAGGACGGCCGTCCCGGTGCTGCGCGCGGGCAGCTCGGCGGACATCCCGTGCCCGCTCGCCGAGAGCCGCACCGGGCCCTGGGCGCGCAGCCGCGCGACGGCGGCGGCGAGCTTCTTCGGGGCCAGGCAGCCGAGCGGGTGTTCCGGGACGCGCTGGGCCTTCGGGTTGCTGAAGGACACCGTCAGCCGCCCGTCGGCGGGGACCCGGCCCAGGCCCTTGACCGGATTGGCGGTCGTCTCCCGGATGCCGAACCCGGGGGAGGTATGGCCGGCGGCACGTACCTTGCCGTGGTACCAGGGCGCGTACCAGTAGACCTCGGAACCCGGTGCGCACCGGGCCGAGAAGACGGTGGCGGCGCCCCGCCGGGTGGCCGGCAGCCGCCACGCGCCGTCGACCAGGCGCGGCACCGGACGCACCAGCCCGGCGGACGGACCGGGGAGCGGGCCCGGACGCCCCGAGAGCCCCGAGAGCCCCGAGAGTCCCGGAAGCCTCGGAACGGCGGAGCCGGGCACGGCGCCCCCGGCCCCCGCGGCCCCGGTCATCGGAGGAACCGACTCCGCACCCCCGCCCCCCGCGGCCCCGGACACCGAATGGCTCCCCGCCGCGGGCCCGCCCCCCGCGCCGCCGCTCCCGTCACCCGCCGGGCGCAGCTCCGGCACCTCGTACACCCGCGCGCCCAGCAGCCGCTCCTGGCGGGCGAAGACCGTGCCGCCGCCGATCCGCGGATCGGCACGCACGTCGATGCCCCGCTCGGCGGCCCCGCGCCGCGGCTGGTCCAGGTCGTCCGCCGTCAGGCCGGGCCGTACGGTCAGCAGCGGCGCGGCGGCGGCCCGCCCCACGTCGACCGGCCCCGCCTGCGGCCCGGTCTGGAAGCTGCTCACGGCCATGAGCGCGCGGCTCACGGGGTCTTCAAAGCTGCGCGTGTGCCGCCCCTGGATGTACCAGCCGCCGCCCAGCGCGCGCAGCGTGCGCGCGGTCCGGTCCGGCAGGTAGCTGCTGTAGTACGAGCCGCCCTCACCGCCCAACAGCAGCGGATCGTTGTTGGCGAACTCGTGCGGGCCGGGGTCGGTGCGCGAGCGCGGCCAGTCCGCGCGCTCCCTGAGACCCCGCTGCGCGGCGAGCGCCTGCGCGTTCAGCGTGATCTTCGGCCCCCACCACTCGATCTTGTCCCGGGCGGCCGTCACGGAGAACGCCGCGTACGCCGAGCCGAGGAAGACCGCGCAGGTCAGCGCGGCGGCGACGGCGACCCGTACGGACCGGCGCGCAGGGTGGCGGGCCAGCGCCAGCAGCGCCGCCAGCACCACCGCGCCGCAGCCCGGCACCAGAATCCAGGTGGCCGCGCCGACCGCGCTGCGGCCGTGGCACAGCGCGGCGAGCAGGGCCACCAGCACGGCCCCGGCCGCCAGCTCGCGCGGGCGCGGCCGGTGCGCCAGCGCCAGCCAGGAGATCATCACGAGAATGGCGCTGAGCACGAAGGAGGCGCGGTACGGGCTGCCGTTGGGGATCGCCAGGCCGTGCCAGACCAGCAGCGTCGGCTTCCACACGAAGGAGACCGCGACGCAGGCGGCCAGCCCGTACCAGGCGACCCGGGTACGGACCGGTACGGCGCGGACGAACGGGAAGGCCGCCACCAGCAGCAGCCCCAGCATCCCGATGAACAGGTGCGGCGCGGGCACCGAGCCGCGCCCGCCGGGCAGCAGCTCCGCGAGGACGTCCAGCGTCGGCGGGCGGCCCCGGTAGACGGCCTCCGGGGCGGGCCGGGACGCCTTGCTGGCGCTGAGCGTGACGGTGACGGCGGGGGCGGCCAGCAGGATGCCGGTCGGCGCCATGGTGGCGGCGCGGGCCAGGGCGCGCAGCCGGTGGCGTACGGACAGCTCCGTGGCGAGCAGCAGGCGTACGGCCAGCACCAGGGCCATGGCGAGGGTGGCCATCGCCGCCGTGTAGAAGTTCCCGGCCCAGGAGACGCCGACGAGCAGGGCGCCGGCCGGCCAGCGGCGCCGGTGCAGGCACCAGTCGGCGGCGATGCCGGTCAGGGGGAGCGAGACCAGGCCCCACATCCACATGGGGTCGGCGGTGCCGTCGCTCACCACCCAGGCGCAGGTGCCGTAGCCCACCGCGAGCAGCCCGCGCAGCCAGGCCGAGCCGGGGTGCAGGCGCCCGAGGAAGACGGTCATCAGGGCCGTGCCGAGCCCGATGCAGCCCAGCGTGACGAGAAACACCGGCAGCTCGGCCAGCTCGCGGGGGAAGAGCCCGACGAGCCAGGAGAACGGATTCATCACATAGGTGAGGAAGTCGGCGAGAAAGGGGACGCCGTACCCGCTGTTCCAGTTGAAGACCAGATCGCCGGTGGTGGTGCCGTGCAGCAGGTCCCACAGATGGGCATGGAACGGCACGAACTGGTTTCCGAGGTCGTTGACGGCGCGGGAGCGGGTACCGAACGGATAACTGCCCAGCATCGTCATACCGAGGCAATAAGCACCCATGGCCAGCAAAGCCGCGAAAGGCGGCGCGGACCGTGGTGCGGTCAGCATCTTGAGGGTCTCTTTCACGGGGCGCCGCGCTTCCCTGCTCACCTGCGTCATGAACGAGTAGATGCCGCTTTTGGGTGATTCGCTCCTCATGTACGAAACGTGGTACCCCGGCGTGTGATGCGGGGGATCATCCCCGGGGCGAGAGTCCTACGGTAAGCCAAATGTCCGCAATAATGCGGTTTGACAAGAGGAAGGCCCGGCGGCGAACGTGCGCTCGTGCGCCGGTCGGCGGCGTGCCGGGCCGGTCGCGGACCAAGGTAGTTTTGGGGTCCCGCAGCGCTATGAAAAGAGGATTGGGGTGCCCGTGCCTGACGTCTCCGTAGTCGTGATCGTCTACAACGACGCCGACCGGCTACCGACGGCCGTCCGGTCCGTACTGGACCAGACGCTCCACGGAGTCGAAGTTCTGATCGTCGACGACTGCAGCACGGACAGATCCTTCGAGGTGGCCCAGCAGCTCGCCGCCGCCCACCCGGACCGGGTCCGGGCGCTCCGGCTGCCGGAGAACAGCGGCGGCTGCGGCGCGCCCCGCAACCACGGCGTCCAGCACGCGGCCGGCGCGTACGTGATGTTCCTGGACAGCGACGACGTGCTGGAGCCGAACGCCTGCCGCAACATGCTGGAGGCGGCCGAGCGCACCGGCGCCGACCTGGTCTCCGGCATGTGCGTACGGGTCAACGTCGACTCGCGGAACCAGAAGCAGACCGAGTGGTACCCCTGGCTGTACTCCCGCACCCGCACCATCGAGTCCGTCTCCGAGCTGCCCGACCTGCTGGTCTTCGACACGCTCTCGACGAACAAGTGCTACCGGCGCGAGTTCCTCCTGGAGGCCGGGCTGGTCTTCCCGGTCGGCATCCACTACGAGGACCTGCTCTTCTCCGCCCAGGCGTACGTGGCGGCCAAGCGGATCACGCTGATCCCCAACCACGTCTACTTCTGGAACGTCTTCGAGAAGGCCGCCACGAAGTCGATCAGCAACCGGCGCCACGAGATCGCCAACTTCGCACACCGCATGGAGATCCACCGCCGGGTGGACGAGCTGCTGGAGCGCGAGGGCCTGGCCGAACTGAAGTTCCACAAGGACGTCAAGTTCCTCAAGCACGACCTCGTGCTGCATCTGCGTGATCTTCCCCTGCTGGACGAGGACTACCGCCGCGAGTTCGCCGCGATGGCCAACGGCTACCTCGCCGGCATCTCCCCCGAGGCGTACGAGCGGGTCCAGCCCATCCAGGCGATCTGCGCCTACCTCCTGGCCAAGGAGGACTGGCACAACCTGATGCCCGCGGTGGACACCCTCATCAACCGCGACAAGCTCTCCTCCCCGCTCGCCGAGCGCGACGGCCGCGTCTACTGGTGCGCCGAACACCTCGACGACCCCGAGGGCCGCCGGGTGCTGGACGTCACCGACGCCGGCTACCACACCCGCTCGGTCGGCAAGCTGTTCCTGCGCAACCAGCTCACCTCCTACGAGGACGACGGGCGCGGCACGGTCAGGCTGGCCGGCACGGTCGTCAACCCGCTCGGCAAGGTCACCCCCGGCACCCCGCTGCGCGGCCGGCTGGAGCTCAAGGCCCGCCGCAAGAGCCTCCAGGCGTTCTCCTTCCCGCTGACCTCGCTGCGCATCGCGGCCGACGGCCTGCACTGGGACGCCGAACTGGACCTGGTCCGCCGGCTGCGCCCGCTCGGCGTCATCGACGCCGTCTGGGACGTCCGGCTGATCCTGGACGTGGACGGCGTCACCACCCGCACCCGCCTGACCGTCGGCGGCGTCGACCTGGACCGCGCCCACGCGCTGCGGGTCCGCCCCCGGCTCACCCGGCTGGTCTCCGACCGCGTCGAGCCCGCCACCTCCAAGCGCGGCCACCTCACCTTCGTCCTGGACGCCCAGGGCAAGGCGGCCCGGCGCACCAACGAGGTGCTGCGGCAGGCGCTGCGCAGCCCCGCCGCCGACCTCGCCAAGAGCGGCGTGCGCAAGGCCCGCAAGGCCAAGCGCGACCTGAACTCCGGCGAGACCAAGCTGCGCGTCTACCACGAGGTGTTCAGCAAGCTGCCGGTCCACAAGGGCCTGGTCGTCTTCGAGAGCCACCTCGGCAAGCAGTACAGCGACAGCCCCCGCGCCATCTACGAGGAGATGCGCCGCCAGGGCATCGACTTCGAGGCGGTGTGGGCCTATGACGGCAAGAAGCCGGACGGCTTCCCCAAGGACGCCACCCTCGTCAAGCGCTGGAGCTGGCCGTACCTGCGCGCCCTCGCCCAGGCCGAGTTCTGGATCGACAACCAGGGCTTCCCGCTGCGGCTGGTCAAGCGCCCGGAGACCACCTACATCCAGACCTGGCACGGCTCCGCGCTCAAGCGCATGGGCTTCGACGAGCCGCGCATGAAGCTCAAGACCCGGGCCGCCAAGGAAGACTTCCAGAAGATCCTGGACCGCTTCGACCACTTCCTGGTCCGCTCCGAGCACGACGTACGGACCCTGGCGCGCGCCTTCCACCTGCGCGACGAGGTGCTGCTGCGCAGCGGCTACCCGCGCAACGACGCGCTGGTCGCCACCCGCCTCGCCGAGGAGGCGAGCGGGGTGCGCGAGCGCGGCCCGCTCGCCGAGGAGCTGGGCATCCCCGCGGACAAGACCGTGCTGCTGTACGCGCCGACCTTCCGCGCCAACCCCAACGGCTCGGTCCGCGGCTTCGAGCTCCCCTTCGACGTGGACGAGTTCGCCGAGCGCTTCGGCGACCGGTACGTGCTGCTGATGCGCTCGCACTACCTGAACAACGTGGTGCTGCCGCCGTCCGTACGCGGCAAGGTCATCGACGTCACCGGGCACCACGACATCACCCCGCTGCTCCAGCTGGCCGACGCGATGATCACGGACTACTCCTCCGTGATGTTCGACTACGCCCTGCTGGACCGGCCGATGCTGTTCTTCGCGTACGACTACGACGAGTACGCCAACGAGGCGCGCGGCACCTACTTCGACCTCAAGGAGAAGGCGCCCGGGCCGGTGCTGGGCACGGCCGACGAGCTGTTCGAGGCGATCGACGGCCTGAAGGCGGCGGACGACGGGCACCGCGAGGCCCGGCGCCGCTTCACCGCCGAGTTCGGCGAGTACGACCGGGGCGACGCGGCCCGCGCGATCGTCGAGCGGTTCTTCGGCGGCGCGCCCGCCGGCACCACGGACCGCGGCACCGGGCGGGGCGGCGCCCTGCCCGGACCCACCGTCATCAGCGGCTCCGCGCCGAGCGGCGCTTCCGTGAAGGGGGAGGCCCGATGACCGGGCGCGACATCTTCTTCGTCTCCAACAACGTCGACGAGATGGGCGGGGTGACCACCTGGTCGCACCAGATGGCCCGGCTCTTCGCCGAGCGCGGCCACCGCGTGCACGTCATCGGCGTCGTACCGGCGCCGGAGGAACTCCGTGCCGACCTCGGCGGCGACCTGCCGTACACGACCACGACCCTGTACGACGCGCACCCGCCCAAGGCCGTCCCGGCCGCCCGCGGCATCAAGGGGCGCCTGAACATCGCCGAGCAGCGCCGCCGGGCCGCCCGCCAGGCCGGCATGGAGGAGCAGGCGGCCAAGCTCAGCGCGCTGTTCCGGGCCGCGCGCCCGGGCGCCATGGTCATCGTCACGCAGGTGTGGGCCATGGAGTGGGTGGCGCTCGCCGACACCGCGGGGCTGCCGGTGATCGGCATGACCCACGAGTCCTTCGACGCGTGCCGCAAGTCCTCGCGCTTCGGCCGGGTCAAGAAGTACTACAAGGACGTGGACCGGCTGCTCGCCCTCACCCGCGAGGACGCCGACCTGTGGATCCGGCAGGGCATGGACAACGCGGACTTCATGCCCAACCCGCTGCCGGTGACGCCCGAGGTGCCCTCCGACCGCACCGCCAAGGTCGTCGCCAGCATCGGCCGGCTCTCCGACGAGAAGGGCGTCGACCTGCTCATCGACACCTGGGCCACGGTCGCGCCGGACCACCCCGACTGGACGCTGCGGATCTACGGCTCCGGTGAGGACGAGGAGATCCTGAAGAAGCAGGCCGACACGCTGGGGCTCGCGGACTCCGTGGAGTTCATGGGCCGGACCGACGACGTGGCCGGCGCGCTGCGCGGCGCCTCCGTCTTCGCCCAGTCCTCCCGGGCCGAGGGCTTCCCGCTCTCCCTCATGGAGGCGATGGCCAGCGGCGTGCCGTGCGCGGCGTTCGACTGCGCCCCCGGCGTCCACGAGATCATCCGGGACGGCGAGGACGGGCTGCTGGCCGTGGTCGGCAACACCACCGAACTGGCCCGGCACATCGACGCGCTGATCTCCGACAAGGAACTGCGCGACCGGCTCGGCACGGCGGCGCGGGAGAACGTGCAGCGCTACTCGACCGACCGCATCGTCAAGCGCTGGGAGGACCTCTTCGCCCTGCTGGAGCGCTGAGGCCCGCCGGACCGGCCCCGCCCGCGCGCGGGGCCGGTCCGTACCGGACGACGGAAGAGGCAGACCGTGGCACCAGACCGTCCGCCCGCTCCCGACGGCCAGGGGCCCGACCCGGTCGTCTCGGTCGTCGTGCCGGTGCACAACACCCGGTGCTACCTCGAACGGTGCCTGGGCTCCGTCTTCGCCCAGAGCCTCGGACCGGACGCGGTCGAGGTGATCGCCGTGGACGACGGGTCCGACGACGGCAGCGGCGCCTGGCTGGACGAGGCGGCCCGTACGCACCCCAACCTGACGGTGCTCCACCAGCCGCCCTCCGGCGGCCCCGGCCGGCCCCGCAACGTGGGCATGGACCGCGCCCGCGGCCGCTACCTCTTCTTCCTCGACTCCGACGACCACCTCGGCACCGAGGCGCTGGAACGGCTGGCCGGCATGGCCGACACCCACGGCTCGGACCTCGTCTACGGGCGCATAGTCGGCGCCGGCGGGCGCGGCGCCCCCGTCGACCTGCACACCACCAGCCCCCGCGTCACGCCCTACGACTCGCCCGTCTACTGGACGCTGGCCGCCTACAAGCTCTTCCGCCGCGCCTACGTCCAGGAGCGCGGGCTGCGCTTCGTGGAGGGCCGGCTGCGGGCCGAGGACCTGCCCTTCGGCATCAAGGCCCTGCTCGGCGCGGACACCGTCTCCGTCCTGGGCGACTACGACTGCTACTACCTCCAGGGCCGCGACGACGACAGCAACGCCACCCGCCAGGACCTCGACTGGGTCGAGCACCTCGGCTACATCGGCACCGTGCTGGCCGAGGTCGCGGAGCTGGTGCCACCGGGGCCCGGCCGCGACACGCTCATGGTCCGTCACTTCCACGGCGAGATCCTCGCCCAGTTCGCCGAGCCGTACCTCGCCCGGGACGCCGCCGGCCGCCGCGCCATGGCCCGGGCCGCCCGCCCGCTGGTGGACGCCTACCTCACCGACCGGGTGCTGGCCGCCCTCCCGCCCCGGCTGCGGCTGCGCGCGCACTTCCTGCGCGCGGGGCGGGTGCCGGAGCTGACCGAGATCGTGCGCGCGGACACCGAGCGCGGCCTCGGGCCGCCGCTGGCCGGTGAGGACGGTCGGGAGTACGCCGCGTACCCGTACTTCCGCGACCCGGAGCGCGGCGTTCCGGACGCGTACTACGAGCTGCCGGCCGACCGGCCCGCACCGGACGGGGCCGGGGCGAGCGACCGGCCCTGAAACGCCGTACGCCCCCGGCCGGGCCGGGGGCGTACGCAGCGGCTGCCGGGGCTCAGACGGTGCCGGGGCGGTGGTGCTGCCAGCCCTGCCAGGCCGACGTGATCATGTCGCGCACGTCGTGGCGGGCCTTCCAGCCCAGCTCGTCGGCGATGCGGTCGGCGGCGGCGACGACCCGGGCCGGGTCGCCGGGGCGGCGCGGGGTGACCTCCGCGACGGCGTCCGGGTGCCCGGTGATCTCGTTGATCAGGTCGATCATCTCCCGGACGGAGACGCCCTCGCCGCGGCCGATGTTCAGCGTCAGGTCGCGCACCGGGCCGGGCTCGGCCAGCTTGCGGGCGGCGGCCAGGTGGGCGTCCGCGAGGTCCGCGACGTGGATGTAGTCGCGGATGCAGGTGCCGTCCGGCGTCGGGTAGTCGTCACCGAAGATCCGCGGCGCCGCGCCCTCGGTGAGCTTCTCGAAGACCATCGGCACGATGTTGAAGACGCCGGTGTCGGCCAGCTCGGGGGTGGCGGTGCCGGCCACGTTGAAGTAGCGCAGGCACGCGGTGTTGATGCCGTGCGCCTTGCCCGCGGCGCGCGCCATCCACTCGCCGACCAGCTTCGTCTCGCCGTACGGGTTGATCGGCGAGCAGGGGGTGTCCTCGGTGACCAGGTCCACGTCCGGCATGCCGTAGACGGCCGCGGAGGAGGAGAAGACGAACTGGCCGACGCCGCCCGCCGCCATGGCCTCCAGCAGCGTCTGGAGGCCGTGCACGTTCTCGCGGTAGTAGTGCAGCGGCATCTCGACGGACTCGCCGACCTGCTTCTTCGCGGCCAGGTGCACGACACCGGTGACGCCGTGCTCGGAGATGGTCCGGTCCAGCAGCCCGCGGTCGAGGGTGGAACCCACCACCATCGGGACGCCCTCGGGAATCCGGGCGGCCACGCCCGTGGAGAGGTCGTCGAGCACCACGACCCGCTCGCCCGCCTGCGTCATGGCCCGTACGACGTGGGCGCCGATGTAGCCGGCGCCGCCCGTGATCAAGTAAGACATCTCGCCATCCTAAGGTGGTCGTTCCTCATGGGTGGGACAGGGACGGGCGCCGGTGGGCGCCGTCCCGGGGGCCGTACGGCGGTTTCCGGCGCGCTGACCGGGGCCCTCGCCGGACCGCCGCCGCGCCGGGACCGGGAGCCCCGGCCGGTCCGCTGTGATGTGTCTAACGGCCGCTCACGCCTTGCGGCCCAGCTTGCGGGACGCGATGTGCCAGGCCGCGCGCACTCCGGACGCCAGGCGCAGGGCCAGTGCGCCGCCGGTGGTCGCGTACGGCTGCACCAGCAGCAGGCCGTGCCGGCCGCTGGGCAGCGCGTGCCGGCGCAGCCCGGGCCCGGTGGCGTGCAGCGCGCCCTCCAGGACGGAGCCGTCCGCGCAGCGCACTCGGGCGGTCAGGTCCCACGGCACCGGGGCCGCGGCGTTCCGGTCGCCGCGCTCGATCAGGGGGCCGAGGTCGAGGGCCGTCTCGGCCGCCCAGGTGGTCCCGGACGGGTCCGGGGCGAGCGAGGCGGTGTGCACGGGCCCGGGGCGGCCGTCCGCCCGGCGGCGCAGCTCCACGTCGATGCCGACCGGACCGGCCGCCGCCACCCGCCCGTACAGGTCGTGCACGCGCAGCCGCAGCAGGCAGCGGGTGCCCAGGACCGGTTCGGCGTCGATGGTCACCGGCAGGTCCCCGGCGGGCAGTTCCGCCAGGCCGTCCAGCTCGACCCCGGCCAGCTCGTCCGACCACACGGGCCGCTCGCCGTCGCGCGCGTACGGCGGCAGCAGCCGGCCGGGGCGGGCGGCGAGCTGGGTCAGCCGGACCAGGTCCACCGGCGCCTCGGAGGCCAGCAGCACCCGGGCGAGCCAGCGGCCCGGCGCGGTGGCGGCGAGCAGCTCGCTCTCCTCGAAACCGGCCAGGTACGCCCGGGTCAGCCGCCACCACTCCCGCCGGTAGTCCGCGCCGCGGGTGTGCAGCTCCCGCACGTACATCCGCAGGTCGTGGTCGAGGAACTTGGTGCGGGCCGCGTGGGCGAGCCCCTTGTGCCCGGCGTCGGCCAGGATGCGCACGCTGGTGCGGTGCGCCTCGATACGGGCTTCCCAGTTGGCCACGTCGCGGCGGTCCAGCGAGATCGACTGTTTGGCGGCGGAGCGCCGGACGTGCCAGATGTAGACCTGGTCGGGGACGACCGCGATGCCCGGGGCGGCGGCCAGCACCCGGGAGGTGAAGACGAAGTCCTCGTAGGTGAAGCGGCCGTCGGGGAAGACGATGCCGTGGTCGAGCAGGAAGGCGCGGTCGTAGAGCTTGTTGACGCACAGGGTGTCGCCGACCAGCTCCGGGTGGCCGGCGGGCGGGGTGTGCACGGCGGGCTCGCGGTAGAGGCCGGGCTGCCAGGGCACCTCGCGCGGGCCGGGCAGCTCGCGGCGTACGCACAGGCCGGCCGTCACCGGGGTGCCGTGGCGCAGCGCGGCGGCCAGCAGCGCGTCGACGGCGCCTTCGGGCAGCACGTCGTCGCTGTCCAGGAACATCACGAAGCGGCCGGTGGCCGCCCGCAGCCCGTCGTTGCGGGGGGTGCCGCAGCCGCCGCTGTTGTCGGTGCGGTGGATCACCCGCAGCCGCCCGTGCTCGCGCGCGAGGTCGTCCAGGACCCGCGCCGTACGGTCGGTGGAGGCGTCGTCGACCGCGATCACCTCGGCGACCGCGTCCCCTTGGGCGAGTGCGGAGCGCACCGCCTCGCCGACCAGCGCCGCGTCGTTGTAGGCGATGACGACGACGCTGACCTGCGCGGGCGGGGTGACGGCAGGCCCCGGCGGCGGCTCGTGGGCTTCATTCACAGTCACTGCTTCTACATTTCGTGTCGGTGTGTCGGCGCCGGCGGGCCCCGGGGCCTCCGTCCCCGTCGGTGCGGAGTCCGGAAGCCGGGACGACGATTGCGTGCGCGCCCCTGCTCGGGGTCATCTTGCCGTTCCCGGACCGGTGGCCGGGCGCGGACCCCCGCTACCGGCCTTCCGCGCGGCGCCGGACGCGGTGCGGGGCGGCCCGTCGGATCGATGCGCCGGGCACCGGAGGATACGGCTCTGCGCTGAACGGGTGACAGGCCCGATCGACACTCCGTAGCCGGATGGATACGCTCTGCGTCCGGTCGTCGCGTCAGCGTTCCGCGCGCCCCGATCTTGGGAGGGCCATGCCCCGGTTCAGCGTCATCGTCCCCGCCCGCAACGTCCAGGGCTACCTGCGCGCCTGCCTGGACTCCGTACTGGAGCAGGACCACCGGGACGTGGAACTGATCGCCGTCGACGACTGCTCGACGGACACCACCGGCGCGATCATCGACGAGTACGCCCGCCGCGACCCGCGGCCGGCCCCCCTGCACCTGCGCCGCCCGAGCGGCGCGGGCCCGGCCCGCAACGCCGGCGCCGCCCTCGCCACCGGCGACTACCTGCTCTTCCTCGACGGCGACGACACCCTGGCCCCCGGCGCGCTGACCGCCGTCGACGCCCGGCTGCGGGCCTGCGGCGAACCGGACGTCCTGCTGTGGGACCACGAACGGACGGACGTGTGGGAGCGGCGGCGGCCCAGCCCCGACGGGGTCCTCCTGGAGACGGCGGGCGACCCGGTCTTCGACGCCGCGGGACGGCCCGCGGTGCTCGGCGTGGCGCCTGCCGCGTGGAACCGCGCGGTGCGCCGCGACCACTGGACCGGCCGCTCACTCGCCTTCGCCGACGGGCCGTACGAGGACATCCCGTACGCGTACGAGAGCCTGCTGACCGCCCGGCGCGTCGCGGTGCTGGACCGCGTCTGCGTCACCTGGCGCGAGCGGCGGAAGGGCAGCGTGGCCACCACCCCGGGGCGGCACCACCTCGTCGCCGTCGAGCGCTACGAGGAGTTGTTCGCCCGGCTCGACGAGCTGCTGCCGGGGGAGGAGGGCGGCCAGGAGGAGACGGGCGGCGGCCGGCTGCCGCTGCTGACCGTTCTGCACGCCCGCATGACCGAACGGCTGCTGGCGATCCTCGACGACCCCGACCGCGTCCTGCCCGGCGACCGCGCCGCCTTCTTCCGCGCCGCGAGCCGCTGCATCCGCCGGCACCGCCCGGCCGGCGCGCCGCTGCCGGCCGGACTGCGCTCGTACCACGCGTACCGGTCCCTGCACGGCGCCCGGGACCTGCGGCGGGAGCTGGCCAAGGAGCTGCGGGACCGCGGCGGGGCCGCCGCCCGCACGGCCTGCCGGCACTACTACGGCCTGCGGCGGCACGCCGCGCTCGACCCCGACCTGGTGCTGTACGGCGCGGGCGGCAACCGCGCGGTCTCCGGCGACCCGCTCGCGATCGACCGCAAGGCCTGCGAGATCGCGCCTCAGCTGCACGGCGTCTGGGCCGTCCACGAGGACTCCCGGGACGCCGTCCCGGCGGGCGCGGACCACGTCACGATCGGCTCGCGCCGCTACTGGGAGCTGCTGGCCCGCGCCACGTACCTGGTCACCGACGGCGACTTCCCCGGCGCCGCCCGGCGGCCGGGGCAGCTCTGCCTCCGGACCGGGCCCGGCACGCCGCTGAAGACGACGGGTCTGGACACCGGCCGCCACCCGGCCGCCGCGGCCGGGCCGGGCCCCGGCCGGATCCTGGAACACGCCGACCGGTGGGACTACTGCCTGTCCGCCAACCAGTACTCCAGCGAGATCTGGGAGCGCGCCCACCCCAGCGCGTACGAGACGCTGGCCACCGGATTCCCGCGCAACGACCGCTACTTCACCGCCACCGCCGCCGAGGTGCGCGCGGTGCGGGCCGCCCTCGGCGTGCGGACCGGCGCGACCGCCGTCCTGTACGCGCCCACCCACCGCGATCCCGCGGACGGCGCTGCCCTGCCGCTGGACGTGGCCCGCCTGGCCGCGGCGCTCGGCCCGCGCTTCCAGCTCCTGATCCGCGCCCATCCGTCCGACCGCGCACGCCACGAGGCGGCCCGCGCGTGGCCGGCCGCCCTCCAGGACGAGGGCGCGGTCCTGGACGTCTCCGGGCATCCGCACATCGAGGACCTGTGCCTGGCCGCCGACGCGCTGCTGTGCGACTTCTCCTCGGTCATGTTCGACTACGCCGACCTGGACCGGCCGATCGTCGTGCACACCGCCGGGTGGGACGCCCTCCGGCTCACCCGCGGCGTCTACGTCGACCTGCTGTCCGGACGGCCCGGCGACACCCCGGGCGTGCTCGCGCAGGACGAGGCGGACATCGCCGGGGCCTTCCACTCCGGGCGCTGGGACGGCCCGGCGGCGGCGTCGCTGCGGGCCGCCTTCCGGGAGCGCTTCTGCCAGTACGACGACGGGCTGGCCGCGGAGCGGGTGGTGCGCCGGGTGCTGCTCGGCGAGGACGACCTGCTGCCGCCGGTGCCGCCCGGCGAACGCCGGACCGCGCCGTCGCCCCGGACCGCCGAACGGGCGCTCGCCCGGAGGAACGGCGCCACCCGCACGCTCACGGGGCCCGGCGCCGTCGTCGGGTGAGCGCTCAGCGGGCCGCCGAGCGGCGGCGGGCGGCGACGACGGCCTTGGTGATGAACGGCGGCAGCACGTTCACCGCGAGGCGGCGGGCCGGGCTGCGGCGCGCGCGGGCGGCCGGACGGGCGGCGGGACGGGGCGCGGCGGAGCGGACGGTCCGCGGTCCGGAGGCGGTGGTGGCGGCGGGCGCCGCCGGGCCGTCGCCGCGCGAGGCCGCCGTACGGTGGCGGGAGACCGGGTGCGCGGGCTCCTTGGCGCCCTTGGCGCTCAGCCGGATCAGCGGCGCGCCGTTGACCTCCTGCACCTCGTGCCACATCCCGTCCCGGCCGGTCAGCCAGGCCAGCAGCGCGGCCTGTACGGGCGCCGGGTCGCCCCACGTGCCGTAGAACTTGGTCGGCGTGATGCAGACCGGGCGCAGCGCCTGGCCGGTGACCGCCTGCCAGGTGGCGGCGGCCACCCCCGGGCAGTGCTCGGCGCGGAAGTCGTCCAGGACGACGATGCCCTGCGGGGTGAGCAGCTTGCGCACCGTGACGATGTCGCCGTGCACGTGCGCGTACAGGTGCGAGGCGTCGATGTGCGCGAAGCGGCAGCTGCCCGGCTCGACGTGGCCGGCGACGGCCGAGCTCAGGCCCTGCACGATCTCGGGCAGCTCGTCGTGGAAGGACAGGTAGTTCGCCTCGAAGGCGCGGCGGGTCAAGGTGGCGTAGGACTTCGCCATCTCCTGGGAGTTGGGGGCGTCCTCGGCGGGCGAGTCGAACAGGTCGCAGACCGTGAAGCGGTCGCCGGGGCGCAGCCGTGCGCCCATGAAGATGGCGCTCTTGCCCAGGTACGCGCCCAGTTCGAGCAGGTCGCCCGGTTCGGCCCGCTCCTCCTGGCGGGCCAGGAACCAGTCGAAGAGCAGCTGGTCGGCGGTGAAGAACCAGCCCTTCACGTCGGACAGCCGCTCGGGGCGCGGGAGTTCTCCGTCACTGAGGTCTGCGGTGCGGGCAGTCATGCGCGGTCCGTCTCCAGACGGTCGAGGGGCGTCGGCGTGCCCGTCATCGTGGGGCAGCAACGTGAACGGCACGTGGCGTACGGCACAGCGTTCCCTTACGCCACGGCGCCCGTTCGCGTACGCCGCCGGACCCGCCGCGTACGCCGCCGGACCCGCCGCGTACGCCGCCGGAACCGTCCCGTACGGCGGTGCGGGGCGCCCGGACCGGACGCCCCGCACCGGCGGCCCTCACTTCACCGCGCCCGCCATCACGCCGGAGACGAACTGCCGCTGGAAGGCGAAGAAGACGGCCAGCGGGACCACCATCGACAGGAACGCGCCGGGCGCCAGCACGTCGATGTTGTTGCCGAACTGCCGCACCTCCTGCTGGAGCGCGACCGTGATTGGCGGGTTCCCGCTGTCCGCGAAGATCAGCGCGACCAGCAGGTCGTTCCACACCCACAGGAACTGGAAGATGCCCAGCGACGCGATGGCCGGCCCGCCCAGCGGCAGCACCACCCGGGTGAACAGGCGCAGTTCGTTCGCGCCGTCCAGCCGGGCCGCCTCCAGCAGCTCGCGCGGGATCTCGGCGAAGAAGTTGCGCAGCAGGAACACCGCGAACGGCAGCCCGAAGGCGGTGTGGAAGAGGATCACCCCGGGCGTCGTCTCGAACAGGCCGATCGCGCCGAACAGCTTGGCCACGGGGATGAGCGCCACCTGTACCGGCACCACCAGCAGACCGACGACGACCATGAACCACCCGTCGCGGCCGGGGAACTCCATCCAGGCGAACGCGTACCCGGCCAGCGCGCCGATGACGACCACCAGCACCGTCGCCGGGACGGTGATCAGCGCGGTGGTCAGCAGCGAGTCCATCACCTTCGCGTTGCCCAGCAGCTCGCCGTAGCTGGACCAGGTCAGCTGGGCGGGCGCGGTGAACACCTGCCACCAGCCGGACTCGGCGATGTCCTGCGGCGAGCGCAGCGAGGACAGCAGCAGGCCGACCGTCGGCATCAGCCAGAACAGCCCGGTCAGGATCAGCACGACGCGCAGCGCCCCGCCGCCCGTGCGGGCCGCGATCCGCGCGGGCAGCGACTGCTTGGCCCGTACGACACCGTCGGCGGTCGTCATCGCCCGCGCTCCTTCCGTAGGCGCCGCAGATTGACGTACATCACCGGCAGGACGAGCAGCAGCAGGAACACCGCGATGGCGCTGCCGATGCCCTGGTCCACGTCCGTGCCGAAGGACGACTGGAAGAGCTGGAGCGCGAGCACGTTGGCGTCCTTGAGACTGGACCCCGGCGCGATGATGTAGACGAGGTCGAAGATCTTCAGCACGTTGATCATCAGCGTGACCAGGACGACGATCAGGACGGGCGCCAGCAGCGGCACCGTCACCCGGCGGAAGACCTGCCACTCGTTGGCGCCGTCCACCCGCGCCGCCTCCAGCAGTTCCCGGGGCATGCCCGCCAGGCCCGCCGCGATCAGCACCATCGCGAAGCCCGCCCACATCCACACGTACGCGCCGATGATGGCCGGGGTCACCAGGGCCGGGCCGAGCCAGTTCACGCCGTTGTACGCCTGGGCGAAGTTGGCCGCGGGCAGCCGCAGCAGGGCACCGTCCGCCGCGGCGGGCAGCGAGAACCGCCCGTCCGGGCCCGTGGTGGCGCTCGCCACGGTCCGGCCGTCCTTGACCGCCTCGACCGTCAGACCGGGCAGGCCCTTCTCGGAGCGGTCGATGATGTTCGGGGTGCCGCCGCCCCCGCGGGTGAAGTCCAGCCAGACGGTGCCGGTGACCTTGCCCGGCTCCGGGCGCGCGGCGGTCGCCGGGCGCGCGGCGCCCAGGTCGCCGGGCTGCACGGCCACCAGCGGCAGGTTCGCCGGGTCGCCCGCGCGCACCGGCTTCTTGGTGGTGTAGGCGCCGCCGGACGCGGCCAGACCGGCGGTGGGCCGCGGCTTGGCACCCGGGTACGGCGCGGGCTCCGCGAAGGTGTCGTGGAGGGAGACCCACACGGCGTTGGCGACGCCGCGCTCCGGTTCCTGGTCGTACACCAGCCGGAAGATGATGCCCGCGGCCAGCATGGAGATCGCCATCGGCATGAAGACGACCAGCTTGAAGGCGGTGCCCCAGCGGACCCGCTCGGTGAGCACCGCGAAGATCAGGCCGAGCGCGGTGGCGACGGTCGGGGCCACCACGACCCAGATGACGTTGTTCTTCAGGGCGATGCGGATCCGCTCGTCGGTGAACAGCTCCCCGTAGTTGCCCAGGCCCACGAAGCCGGCACCGGACGCGTCGAACAGGCTCCGGTAGACCGAGAAGCCGATGGGGTAGACGACCAGCGCCCCGAGCAGGACGAAGGCGGGCAGCAGGAAGACGGCGGCCACCCACGGACGGGTGCCCGCCACACTCTTGACCCGGCGGAGCGTGCCGGTGCGCGGACGGGCCGGGCCGGCCGGCCCGCCCGCGGTCGCAGCGTTCATGGTCATGTCCCCCGGTCGATGCGGTCAGCGGCGGTGCGCACCGCGGCGTGCGGTGCGCGGCCGCGGGCCGGCGGGGCCCGCGGCCGTACGGGCGCGCCGGGTCAGCTGCCGAACGCCTTGGCGGCGTCCTGCTCCAGCTTGTTCTGGATGCCCGCCACGTCCTTCGGGTTCTTCAGGAAGTCCTGGAGGTCCTTCCACTCGCCCTGGCCCGGCTTGCCGCCGAAGCTCGCCGGCGCCTGGTCCGACATGTCGAAGCGGAAGTCGTCGCCCGCCTTGATCAGCGCCTCGGCGATCTCGCGCAGCGTGTCGTTGGCGTACGCGGCCCGGTCCAGCTCCTTGTTGGGGGAGATGAACCCGCCGGCCTGCGCCCAGATCTTCGCGGCGTCGGTGGACGCGAGGAAGGTCAGCAGGGCCTGTGCGCCCTTGGTGTCCTTCAGGGCCACCGCCGCGTCGCCGCCGGTCACCACCGGCGACTTGGCGCCGACCGCGGGGAACGGGAAGACCTTGGCGTCCTCGCCGACCTTGGCCTTGGTCTGCGCGATGTTGGTGGCGGCGAAGTCCCCCGAGGAGACCATGGCGGCCTTCGGCTGGTCGCCGCCGCTGAAGGTCCGGGTGACCGACGCGGGGAACTGGGTCTGCAGGGCGTCACCGGTGCCGCCGGCCAGCATCCCCGGCTTCCCGAAGAGCTGACCGAGCGCGGTCAGCGCGTTCTTCACGGACGGGTCGGTCCACTTGATCTTGTGCTGGGCCAGCTGGTCGTACTTCTCCGGGCCGGCCTGGGAGAGGTAGACGTTCTCGAACCAGTCGGTCAGCGTCCAGCCGTCCGCGCCGCCCATGGAGACCGGCTCCACCCCGGAGTCCGCGATGGTCTGGGCCGTCTTGAGGAAGTCCGGCCACGTCTTGGGCTCGCCCACCCCCGCGTTCTCGAACGCCTTGGCGTTGTACCAGATCAGCGACTTGTTGCTGGCTTTGTAGTACACGCCGTACTCGGTGCCCTTGTACGCGCCCAGCTCCCGCCAGCCCTTGGTGAAGTTCTTGGCGAGCTGCTCCTTGGCGGCGGGGCCCAGCGGCTTGAGCCAGCCCTTGCGGGCGAACTCCCGCAACACGCCGACCTGGGGCGGGAACGCCACGTCCGGCTGGCCGCCGCCGGCCACCTTCGAGCCGATGAACCCGGCCATGTCGTCGCCGCTGGGGACGTAGTCGACCGTGGCGCCGGTGCGCTTCTCGAACTCGTCGAGCACCTTCAGGAAGCTGGCCCGCTCCGGGCCGGTCCACACCGCCGCGACCTGGATCTTCTGGCCGGTCAGCTTGGGGAGCCGGACCGAGGTACCGCCGCCGTCCGCGCCGCCGCCCTCGGTCTTGCCGCCGTCCCCACCGCCACCGTCGCCGCCGCACGCGGTCAGGGTCAGCGCGCCCGCGACGGCAAGTGCCAGCGCGGCGCGGGTGGTTGCCGTGGTGCGGGGGCCGGCGGCCGTGCCGCTGGTGGTCGCGGTGCGCGCGCCGGCGCGTCGTCTGCGTGAAGTGCCCATCCCCGTAAGCCCCTCCCGTCGGTGCACTGAGCGCCGTGTGGCGGTCCGCACCGTGCGGCGGCCCGCCGCGGTCAGTCCTACGCCCGGATCACCGGCCCCGCAATACCGCCTCCCGCCCCAACTGGGCTTTTGTGACCGGCCCGTTACCCCTCGCGTACCCCTCGCGGCCGTGCCCCGCGGGCGGCCCGGACCGGCGCGTCCGGCGGCCGGGCGGCGGGCCGGTCAGAGCAGGGGCGGGGCGGCGGGCGCGCCGGAGGACTGGGCGGCCCGCTGCAAGGCGCTGGCCAGCAGGGCCAGGTCGGTCGGCCCGTTGCCCAGCTCGCGCAGCGGGCGGCGGGCCGGCGGGTCGCCCATCCGCGCCCACTCCAGCGGCACGACCGTCGGGCGGAGGGTGGCCGTCCGGGGTATCCGCCCGGTCACCCGGCCGGCCTGGAACGGGGTGACGGAGGAGTCCGCCGCGCGGTGCAGGCGCCCGCGCCCCGGCGGCACCGGCTCGGCCGCGTCCGCCGCCGGGCCCAGCTCCACGCGCAGTCCGGCCGCCCGGTCCGTGGCCGTGTCCTTCGTACGGTCCGGGTGGCCGGTGGCCGCTATCAGGTGCACGCCGAGCGCCGCGCCGTCCCGTGCCACCGCCTCCAGCGCCCGCACCACCGAACCGGCCGCGGGGCGGCCCGTACTGCCGAGGGCCGGGGCGACCAGCGCGTCGAAGTCGTCCACCAGCACGAACAGCCGGGGCATCGGCGCGGTCTTCGGAGCCTCCGGAGCGGGCCCGGAAGCGCCGCGGGCCCTCAGCCGCAAGGTGCCCGTGGACGTGCTGTCGAGCTCGGCCAGGGGGGCGCCGGAGGCGGTCTCGGGCGAGCGCCGGGGGGCCGGGGTGCGCGGCGCCGGCAGGTGCCCGGCCCGCCACTCGGCGAAGCCCGTACCGGCCAGGGTCTCGGCGCGGCGCTTGAGCTCGGAGCTGAGCGCCTGCGCGAACTGCCGCATGCGCACCGGGTCGGACGCCGTCAGATGGGTGGTCACGTGCGGCAGGTCCGTGCACAGCCGCAGGCCCTCGCCGCGCTCCGGGCCCGCGCCGTCCACCAGGACCAGGGAGAGCAGGTCCGGGCGGTCGGCGGCGGCGAGCGAGGCGGCCAGCGAGCGCAGCAGCTCCGTCTTGCCGCTGCCCGGGCCGCCCGTCACCAGCAGGTGGCAGGCGTCGGCGGCGAGGTCGGCGCAGACCGGGCCGTGCGGGCCCGCGCCCAGTACGGCGGCGGCCTCCGGCCGGCCGGTGTCCGAGGCGGCGGCCCAGCGGGCCATCAGGGAGGCCGGGGTGGCCCGCGCCAGGCCCAGCTCGTCCAGCAGCCGGGAGGTGTCCGGCAGCGGTACGGCCGCACTGCGCGCCGGGCGCCCGCCGAGGCCGCCGCCCGTGTCGGCCTCCCGCAGCGGCGCCAGGGCGCGCGCGAACCGCTCGGCCCAGGCGGCGGAGACCGCGTCGACCGCGGCGACCGTGCCGTTCGGGCCCGTGCCGGGCTGGACGACGCGCAGCGCGGTGGCGACGTCGCCGCTCAGCACGGCGACCGCGCCGCACTCGCCGAACGCGGGCGAGGCCGCCCGGGCCGCCTCGTACGTCGCGGCGAGCGGGAAGGCGGGGGTGGCGGCGGGCGTCTCGGCCAGGCACAGCACGTGGACGCCGGCCGCCGGGCCGCTCGCCGCGAGCCGGGCGGTCGTCTCGCGCAGCGCCGTGGAGCCGGGGTCGCCGTCCACGATCAGGAGGGTGTACGGGCCGTTGTAGCGCGCGGCGGCGGAGGCGACGGCGGACCGGTCGGCGGCGGCCCAGTTCGGGCCCAGCGGGCCGTCGTCGAGGCGGCGCGCCAGCTCGGCCGTACGGGCCGTCGCCTGCTCCTTGTCGTACGCGAGCAGCAGACGGCAGTCCTGGGCGTGGGCCGGGCGGACCTGGGGGAGCCAGCCGAGCCAGGACCAGTCGGCCAGCCGGTCTTCGAGGGAGCGGGCGCGGTCCGTGCTCAGCAGCACGATTTCCAGGGTGGCGGGGGAGTGCAGCGCGGCGAGCTGGGCCACGGCGGCCCGGGCCAGGCCGCCGAGCCGGGCGCGCGGCCCGGCCAGCCCCAGGGCGCCCGCCCTGCGCAGCTGCACCGTCACCGGCGCGGCGGACCGGCCGCCGTCCTGGGGTGCCGTGCCGAGCCGGACGGTGAGCGCGTCCGGGTGGTCCGGGCCGCGCTCCCAGAGCCGGGGGCCGGGGCCGAGCGCGGTCAGCAGCACCGTCGCCGGGTCGGGCCAGCGCTCTTCGGCCGCCTCCGGGCTCAGCCGCTCACCCGTCGGCGTGTACGCCTCGTCCGTCGCCGCTCCGGCGGCTTCCCGGGACTGCCGCTGCTGCTCCTGCCAGACGGTCGGCGCGGGGGCGGGCGCCGATCCCGCGCGTTCGGCGGCGGGCCGGGCGCCGGTCAGCCGCCGGGCCCAGGCGCCGAGGCCGCCCCGGCGCGCGGCCTTGGGCGCGGCGCCGGAGCCGTCCTGGTCCGGTTCGCCGGGGCGGCCGGCGGGGGCGAACTGCTGCCCGCCGTGGGTCCGCTCGGCACCCGGCTCGTACTGCTCCTGGGGACTGCCGGGATACGGGGTGCCGCGCAGGGGGGTGCCCCGGCGCGCCGGGCTGTCGTACGCGGCGGGCAGCTCCTCCTCGGGCCGTGGGGCGCCGTACGCGGCGGCATACGGGTCCGTGGCGGGCGGTGCCGCGGTGCCGCGGCCGGGTGCCGGGACGCGCGGCGCGTCCTGGTCGGGGGCGGCGGACCTGGCGCCCGGGACGGCGGGGCGCGGTCCGCCACCGGCCTCCGGGGCGCCCGCGTCCTGCTGGGAGACGCGCAACTGGCCCTCGCCGTCGGGAGCGCACGCCAGGGCCGGATCGGGCTGGGCGGGCGCGGCCTGCAGGCGCAGCGCGGACTCGCCGATGCGCAGCAGCGCGCCGGGCGGCAGCGGCACCGGGCGCTCGCCGACCTCGGTGTCCCCGACGGCCGTGCCGTTGGTCGAGTGGAGGTCGGCGACCAGCACCGAGCCGTCCGGCTCGACCGTCACCGCGCAGTGCAGCCGGGAGACGTCCGGGTCGTCGAGGGGCACGTCGGCCTGGGCCGAGCGGCCGACGCGGATGGCGCCGCCCTGGCCGTGCAGGAGGTGGACCCCGCCGGCGTCGGGCCCGGAGACGACCCGCAGCCGGGGCGCGCCGTGCGGCAGGCCGTGCGCGGGGGCGGGGCCGGGGGCGCCCAGCGAGAGCACCGCGCCGTCGATCAGCGGGGGCTCGCCGATCGCCGCGCGCTGCGGGTCCAGGCGCTCGGTGCCCGCGTACAGCACGACGGGGCCGCCCGCGCCGCCGGGGGCACCGCCGCCCTTGCCGCTGCTGCCGCTGCCGGTACCGCCGATGTCCGCTCCGGACCCGGCCACGGCCGTCGCGAGGCCGCTCGCGACCGCGGCGAGCGCCGTCCCGGCGGGGGCCGTGACGAGGACGTCGCAGGCCCGCGTGGGGTGGCCGCTGCGCGGCCCGAGGACGGTCAGCCGGATCTGCATCGCCGTCAACGGTCCCTTCCGCCCGGACCGTTCGGCGGGGGCCCGTGTCCTCCCCCACCGCACCCGGGCACTTCGGCACGTACAAGTCCCAGCGCGCGGGGCTCAGGCGCTCCCGCGCCGCACGCGCGCGACGGAGACCCCGCACCCCCACCGCTTCCGTGCTGGATGCATCCTCGCACCTGCCGCTGACAACACGCCCGCCGACCAGCCATCAGTGATCTTGATTGGTCGGTCCCGGACGGAAAACCGCCTGATCGCGTCCGGTGAACGTCCAATTTTCGATCATCGACGCTCACTGTTCGGCCTGACGTGGACACCGATCCGCGCTCACCGGCAACCATCTGTCCTGAATGCGCGTCTTCCCCCCAAGCCCCGCCCGATCGTCCCGGCGTCCGGCCGGTACGGCGGCACTACAGTGGGGCGACGGGCCGCTGCGACCCACCGGCCCGGCAAGGATCGATCACGACCAGGGAGCGCGCGTGCGGCCGGTAGGCAGCAAGTACCTGCTTGAGGAGCCGCTGGGACGCGGCGCCACGGGCACCGTCTGGCGTGCGCGCCAGAGGGAGACGGCGGGCGCCGAGGCCTCGGTGGCCGGCGAGCCGGGCGAGACGGTCGCGATCAAGGTGCTCAAGGAGGAGCTGGCCCACGACGCGGACGTGGTGATGCGCTTCCTGCGGGAGCGCTCGGTCCTGCTGCGGCTGACCCACCCGAACATCGTCCGCACCCGGGACCTGGTCGTCGAGGGCGATCTGCTCGCCCTGGTCATGGACCTCGTCGACGGCCCGGACCTGCACCGCCACCTGCGCGACAACGGCCCCTTCAGCCCCGTCGCGGCGGCCCTGCTCACCGCCCAGATCGCCGACGCGCTGGCCGCCAGCCACGCCGACGGCGTGGTGCACCGCGACCTGAAGCCCGCCAACGTCCTGCTCAAGGGGACCGGCGAGGGCGACACCGCCGAGCTGCACCCGATGCTCACCGACTTCGGCATCGCCCGCCTCGCGGACTCGCCCGGCCTGACCCGCACCCACGAGTTCGTCGGCACCCCCGCCTACGTGGCGCCCGAATCCGCCGAGGGCCGCCCGCAGACCTCCGCCGTGGACGTCTACGGCGCCGGCATCCTGCTGTACGAGCTGGTCACCGGCCGCCCGCCGTTCGGCGGCGCCAGCGCGCTCGAAGTCCTGCACCGCCACCTCAGCGAGGAGCCGCGCCGCCCCAGCACCGTCCCCGAGCCGCTGTGGACGGTCATCGAGCGCTGCCTGCGCAAGGAGCCGGGCGAGCGGCCGAGCGCCGAGAACCTGGCCCGCGCGCTGCGCACCGTCGCCGCGGGCGTCGGCGTGCACGCCACCCCCGCGCAGGCCGAGGCCGCGCTCGGCGTCGCCGCGCTGCTCGCGCCGGACCCGTCGCCCGCCGCGGTGCCCGGCACCGGAGCGGACGGCTCCGGCGACGCCGACCCGACCCAGGTGCTGCCGTCCACCGGCGGCTACGACCCCGCCGCGGCGACCAGCGTGCTGCCGTCCACCGGCGGCCGGAGCGGCCCGGACGCCGACCCGACGCAGGTGCTCGCCTCCGGCCCCGGCGGCCAGGGCCCGGACCACGGCAACGGCCAGGGCGGCGCCGACCCGACCCGCGCGATGCCTCCCGTGCCGCCCGGCCCGCCCGGCGGTCAGCAGCCCGAGGGGCCGCACCCGTGGGAGTCCCAGATGCGGGCCGCCCGGGACCGCAACGAGCAGACCCAGTACCTGGACCCGGGCGAGGACCCGCTGCGCCGACGTCCGCAGCGGCAGCCCGCGCAGCCGCCGCAGCGCCCCCAGCAGCCGCGGTACCAGGAGCCGTACCAGCAGCAGGCGCCCGCCCCGTACCAGGCGCCGCAGCACCAGCCGCAGCAGGCGCAGCGCCGCCGGCAGCCGCCGCCCCGGAGCTACGAGCCGGAGCCGCCCCGGAGCTACGAGCCGGAGCCGCCCCGGCGCTACGAGCCGGAGCCGCCCCGGCGCTACGAGCCGGAGCCGCCCCGGCGCTACGAGCCGGAGCCGCCCCGGGAGCGGGAGCCCCGGCCGCGCCGCGAACCCAGGCAGCGCAGCGCCAACCCGATGCGCATCCCGGGGCTGGGCTGCCTGAAGGGCTGCCTGTTCGTGCTGCTGATCCTGTTCGTCGGCGGCTGGGCGGTCTGGGAGTTCTCCCCGCTCCAGGAGTGGATCGGCACGACCAAGGGCTACTTCGAGCAGATCGGCGACGTCATCGGCAGCATCCGGGACTTCGTCCAGGGCATCGGCAACTGGGTCAAGTGACGGCGGGGCGCCGGGCCGGATGACGGCTCCGGCGCGCTCCGGGCGGCACTGTGCCCCTCTGCGGCACGCGACCGAGGAGATTTGTCGACTTCCAACGGGCGATTTCCCCCACAGAAGGGGTGCCCCGGGCGATCCTGGGCACGAAACCCCCTGGTACCCGCGTAGCTTTGACGCCACCTTCAGCCCCCTGAGGACGCTCAGCGGGCCCGACACGTCGGAGCAGTCTTGGCACGGAAGATCGGCAGCCGGTACACCGCCCACCAGATCCTTGGTCGCGGCAGCGCCGGCACGGTATGGCTCGGTGACGGACCCGAGGGGGCCGTCGCCATCAAGCTGCTGCGCGAGGACCTCGCCGCCGACCAGGAGCTGGTCGGCCGCTTCGTGCAGGAGCGCGCGGCGCTGCTCGGTCTGGAGCACCCGCACGTCGTCGGCGTGCGCGACCTGGTGGTCGACGGCAACGACCTCGCCCTGGTCATGGACCTCGTCCGGGGCACGGACCTGCGCACGCGCCTGGAGCGCGAGCGCCGGCTCGCCCCGGAGGCCGCCGTCGCCATCGTCGCCGACGTGGCCGACGGCCTCGCCGCCGCCCACAAGGCGGGCATCGTGCACCGCGACGTCAAGCCGGAGAACGTCCTGCTGGACATGCAGGGCCCGCTCGGCCCCGGCGGCGCCCACCCCGCGCTGCTCACCGACTTCGGCATCGCCCGCCTGGTCGACGCGCCGCTGCACACCCGCGCCACCAAGGTGATCGGCACCCCCGACTACCTCGCCCCCGAGATCATCGAGGGCCTGCCGCCGCGCGCGTCCGTCGACGTGTACGCGCTCGCCACGGTCCTGTACGAGCTGCTGGCCGGCTTCACGCCGTTCGGCGGCGGCCACCCCGGCGCGGTGCTGCGCCGCCACGTCACCGAGGCCGTGGCGCCGCTGCCCGGCATCCCGGACGAACTGTGGCAGCTGCTCCTCCAGTGCCTGGCCAAGGCGCCCGCCTCCCGGCTGCGCGCCCCCGAGCTGGCCGCCCGGCTGCGCGAGATCCTGCCGGGCCTGGCGGGCCACCCGCCGCTGGACATCGACGAGCCGGACGACGAAACGTCCCCGCCGCCCGGACCGGAGTCCGAGGAGGCCACCGGCCCGTACGCGTCCGGCGCCGCCGGGACCGGCGCCGGCCCGCACGAGGAGGCCCTCTACCCGCCGGCCGCCCCGGGCGGCTCCCGGCCGCGCGGCGCCGTACCGCTCGTGCACGGCTCCGCCGCCCCCGACTCGAACCGCGAGACGCACACGAGCATGCGCGTCCCCGGCCCGGACGAGCTGGCCGGCGGCGCCCACGGCACGGCCCGCGCCCCGCGCGCCGCGGGTGAGGCCAGGCCCGGGTCGGCCCGGCACCGCGAGGCGGTGCGCCGCCGCCGGGTCAAGCTGGGCCTGGCCGCCGCCGCGGTGGTGGCCGCGGCCGGGCTCGGCGGCTGGTTCGCCTCCCAGCACGGCGACTCCGGCGACGCCCGGCCCGGCGTCCAGCACTCCGGCACGGCGACCCCGCGGCCCGCGCGGTAGGCCGGGCCCCCGCCGCCCGGCCCCGGCCCGTACGCCTGCCGCCGCACCCCGTCCCGCCTGCGATCACGCGCCCGCGTACCGGAAGCGGCGCCAGGGTCGGGACATGGATGCGGCGGCAGCCGTTAGGCTGGGGTGCGTGGCAGTCGTCGATGTATCCGAAGAGCTGAAGTCCCTCTCCTCGACCATGGGGTCGATCGAGGCCGTCCTGGACCTCGACAAGATGAGGGCCGATATCGCTGCGCTTGAGGAGCAGGCCGCGGCGCCGTCCCTGTGGGACGACCCGGAGAGCGCGCAGAAGATCACCAGCCGGCTGTCCTACCTCCAGGGCCAGCTGCGCCGGGCCGAGGAGCTGCGCGGCCGGGTCGACGATCTCGGGGTGCTCTTCGAGCTCGCCGAGGCCGAGGGCGACGACGAGGCCCGCGCCGAGGCGGAGAGCGAGCTGACCGACGTCCGCAAGGCGGTCGACGAGCTGGAGGTCCGTACCCTCCTGTCGGGCGAGTACGACTCCCGCGAGGCCGTCGTCAACATCCGCGCCGAGGCCGGCGGGGTGGACGCCGCCGACTTCGCCGAGAAGCTCCAGCGCATGTACCTGCGCTGGGCCGAGCGGCACGGCTACAAGACCGAGCTGTACGAGACCTCGTACGCCGAAGAGGCTGGCATCAAGTCGACCACCTTCGCCGTCCAGGTGCCGTACGCCTACGGCACCCTCTCCGTCGAGCAGGGCACCCACCGCCTCGTGCGCATCTCGCCCTTCGACAACCAGGGCCGCCGCCAGACGTCCTTCGCGGGCGTCGAGGTGCTGCCGGTGGTCGAGCAGACCGACCACATCGACATCGACGAGTCCGACCTGCGGGTGGACGTGTACCGCTCCTCCGGCCCCGGCGGCCAGGGCGTCAACACGACCGACTCCGCGGTGCGCCTGACGCACATTCCGACCGGCATCGTCGTCTCCTGCCAGAACGAGCGTTCGCAGATTCAGAACAAGGCGACCGCGATGAACGTCCTCCAGGCGAAGCTGCTCGAACGCCGCCGCCAGGAGGAGCAGGCCAAGATGGACGCGCTCAAGGGCGACGGCGGCAATTCCTGGGGCAACCAGATGCGTTCGTACGTCCTGCACCCGTACCAGATGGTCAAGGACCTGCGTACCGAGTTCGAGGTCGGCAATCCGCAGGCCGTGCTCGACGGTGACATCGACGGCTTCCTGGAGGCGGGCATCCGCTGGCGCAAGCAGCAGGAGCAGGGGAAGTAAACCGCGGCGAAAGCCGTGTGCCCATTCGGTGAAAACAACTGCCGCTTTTCGAGCGGCAGTTGTTTTTTGTTCCCGTGCGGCCGTGTGGCGGTTTGGTCACAGTCATACGTCCATGGACCCCGCAACTCCCCGCAATTCGGTCATCGCACCTTTATTTGACCTTGACGATGATGTGAGAACTGGGAAGGGTGGTACGCGGCATGCGTATGTCTGGGGCGTGCGTGTGAACGGGGATCTGAGTGCAACGGCCGCCGGGCGGTGCTGCGACTCGTGTACCCGGGTCGGCCGCTGCCCCACACAGCGATGCTCCATCGACGAGTACAGCTACTGGGGGTAGCAGGCACATGACGAAAAAGACGCGGCTGCGCGTTGCGCGCATTGCGGCCGCCGGGGTGATCGCGGCCGGTGCGTCGCTCACCGCGGCCGGCGCCGCCTCGGCGGTCGGCACCGGGCAGACGGCGGGCTCCGAGGGCTCGGGCGGCCTGTTCGGCGCCATCGACGGTCTCCTCACCGGTGGTGGCGAGTCCGGCGGTGAGTCCGGCGGCAGCACCGGCGGCGAGACCACCAACGGCGGCCTGATCGGCGGCGAGCAGTCCGGTGGCTCCCAGTCCGGCGGTACGCAGTCCGGTGGTACGCAGTCGGGCGGCACGGAGTCCGGCGGTACGCAGTCCGGTGGTACGCAGTCGGGCGGCACCCAGTCCGGTGGTACCCAGTCGGGCGGTACGGAGACCGGCGGCACCCAGTCGGGCGGTACCCAGTCCGGTGGCCAGTCCGGTTCGCAGACCGGTGGTTCGCAGTCCGGCGGCAGCCAGTCCGGCGGTCAGTCCGGTTCGCAGACCGGTGGTTCGCAGTCCGGTGGCCAGTCCGGTGGCCAGTCCGGTTCGCAGACCGGCGGTTCGCAGTCGGGCGGTTCGCAGACCGGCGGCAGCCAGTCCGGCGGCCAGTCGGGCGGCCACAGCGGCGGCCAGACCGGCGGCTCCGGCGGTTCGGACGACACCACCGGCGGCGGCTCCAGCGGCAGCACCGGCGGCAGCGACGACGGCACCGGCACCGGCACGGACAACGCCGGCAGCAAGCCGATCGACCAGCCGGGCGAGGGCAACGAGCAGATCGTCAACACGCCCGGCCAGCCGCAGCAGCAGGCCAAGGGTGGCGAGCTGGCGGAGACCGGTGCCTCCGGCACCACCTTCCTGCTCGTCGGCGCGGCGACGATGATCGCCGGTGGCATCGGCTTCCGCCTGATGCCGCGCCTGATCAACAAGAACGGCGGCGGCGCGGCCGCGGCCTGACACCAGGCCCCGCCCCGCACCCGGGGCAGCGCATGAGAGGGCCCGGAGCGCATACCGCGCTCCGGGCCCCTTCGGCGTTCTCACGTCATCGATGCGCCCCGTGCCCGCGCGCCGTCCCAGCCGGAGCGAGGCTCCGTACGCGGTGCGTCACCGGCCCTGCCTCACGCGGCCTGGTGCACCAGCAGGGTCAGGGCGATGAGCGCCACCAGCAGCGCCACCAGCGCCGCGGGCGTCACCTGGCCGAACAGCCCGTTCTCCGGCAGCCGTTCCCTGCTGGCCCGGCACACGGGGCAGCGGCCCTCGTTCACAGGGGCCGCGCAGTTGGCGCACACCAGCCGGTCGTACGTCATGCGACCTCCTCCTCAACCGCTGCAACGCGCGGGCGACCACGATGGTTCCCTTACCACTGTGCCAGCTCGACGGCGGAACGGCGCGCCCCGGTCGCCTTCCGGCCTTTTCGGCGACACCCGCCGGGTCCGCAGGCCCAAATGTGCTCGTTTTGTCCCCGTAGATGCCGTGAATAAACGCACCAACCCCGAACGGCGACTGCGCCTTCGCGCGAGACTCGCGTATGGTCACGCTCACCGACGGGAGCCACGACAGGGGCATCCCGTGCCGCTACCCAGGTCGACCGTGGTGCATCAGTGATCCGATTCGACAACGTCTCCAAGACCTACCCGAAGCAGAACCGCCCCGCCCTCAGGGATGTCTCCCTGGAGATCGAGCGCGGCGAGTTCGTCTTCCTGGTGGGCTCCTCGGGCTCCGGCAAGTCCACCTTCCTGCGCCTGCTCCTGCGCGAGGAGCGCGCCAGCCATGGCGCCGTGCACGTACTGGGCAAGGACCTCGCGAAGCTCTCCAACTGGAAGGTGCCGCAGATGCGGCGCCAGGTGGGCACCGTCTTCCAGGACTTCCGGCTGCTCCCCAACAAGACGGTGGGACAGAACGTCGCCTTCGCCCTCGAAGTCATCGGCAAGCCGCGCGGCCAGATCCGCAAGACGGTCCCCGAGGTCCTCGACCTCGTCGGCCTCGGCGGCAAGGAGGACCGGATGCCGGGCGAGCTGTCCGGCGGTGAGCAGCAGCGCGTCGCCATCGCGCGGGCGTTCGTCAACCGTCCGCTGCTGCTCATCGCGGACGAGCCCACCGGCAACCTCGACCCGCAGACCTCGGTCGGCATCATGAAGCTGCTGGACCGGATCAACCGGACCGGTACGACGGTGGTCATGGCCACCCACGACCAGCAGATCGTCGACCAGATGCGCAAGCGGGTCATGGAACTCGAAAAGGGCCGGCTCGTGCGCGACCAGTCGCGCGGCGTGTACGGCTACCAGCACTAAGCGTGTACGGCCCCCAGCACTGAAAGGACGCCATGCGCGCCCAGTTCGTCCTGTCGGAGATCGGCGTCGGTCTCCGCCGGAATCTCACGATGACCTTCGCGGTCATCGTCTCCGTCGCCCTCTCGCTCGGCCTGTTCGGCGCCTCGCTGCTGATGCGCGACCAGGTCAGCACGATGAAGGGCTATTGGTACGACAAGGTCAACGTCTCCATCTTCTTCTGCAACAAGAACGACACCGAGACCGGCGCCAACTGCGCCAAGGGTGCCGCCACCCAGCAGCAGAAGAACGACATCAAGGCCGAGCTGGACCGCCTGCCGATCGTGCAGAGCGTGACGCACGAGTCCAGCGACGAGGCGTTCAAGCACTACAAGGAGCAGTTCGGCGACACGCCCATCGCCGGTCTGGTCACCCCGGACCAGTTCCAGGAGTCCTTCCGGGTCAAGCTGAAGGACCCGACGAAGTACGAAGTGATCAAGTCGGCGTTCTCCGAGCGGCCGGGCGTGCAGGAGGTGCAGGACCAGCGGGACACCGTCGAGCCGCTGTTCAACCTGCTCAACGGCATGAACATCGCCGCGCTGGTGGTGATGGCGCTGATGCTGGTGGTGGCGCTGATGCTGATCGTCAACACCGTACGGGTGTCCGCGTTCAGCCGGCGGCGGGAAACCGGGATCATGCGCCTGGTAGGCGCCTCCAGCTTCTACATCCAGATGCCGTTCATCCTGGAGGCGGCCATCGCGGGCCTGCTGGGCGCGGTGTTCGCCTGCGTGCTGATCGTCGGCGGCAAGTGGGTGCTGATCAACAACTGGCTGGCCGCGCGCATCCAGGTCATCAACTTCATTGGCTGGGATTCGGTCGTGGCGGTGCTGCCGCTGGTGCTGCTGATCGGCTTGTTGATGCCGGCGCTCGCCGCGTTCTTCGCGCTCCGCAAGTACCTCAAGGTGTGACGTATGCCAAGGGCGCCGTACGGTCAACTCCCCGTACGGCGCTTCTTTCTGGCCTACACTCACCGGCATGACGGGCCCGTGTTTGTTCGTCCGGCCCCGCCGCGGCCGCCGCGGGGCGGCCCTGACGTTGGTCTTCGTGAGCGTGCTGGCCACCGGTGCCGCGGCGGGCACCTGGGAGGAGCGCGGACAGCGGACGGACGAACGGCGCATATCCGGACGCGTGGCCGCCGAGGCCGAGCGCGTCCACCGGCAGCAGCGTGCGGACCGGCACGCCGCCGGGCCGCCCGCGGCCGGTGCCGGCGCGGCGGGCGAGGCGGTCGGCCGCAGCGGTGACCGCTGGTCGACGGTGTTCTCGGCCCGCGAGTACGAGGACTTCCAGCAGGAGCTGGACGGCGCGTACGTCGGCGTGGGCCTGTGGCTGCGGCAGGCGGCGGACGGCCGCGTACTGGTCTCCCGGGTACGGCCCGGAGGACCTGCCGCGGCGGCCGGCATCCGGGCCGGCGACGAGCTGCGCGCGGTGGACGGCGTGGCCTCGCGGGGCAGCCAGGTCACCGAGGTCGTGGCGCGGCTGCGCGGCGACGCCGGGCCGGCCGCGGACGGGCCCCGGCCGGGCGCCGGGAGTGGCGTCGCGCTGGAGCTGCGGCGCGGTACGCGGCAATGGACCGAAACCCTGCGCCGGGCCCGGCTGCGCGCCCAGAACGTGGTCACCGACCGCCCCGACGGCCCGGACGGGCCCACCCGCATCAAGGTCGGCGCCTTCACCAGCGGCACCGGCGAGGAGATCCGCCGGGCGGTGCGGTCGGCCTCCCCGCGCGGTGGCGTGCTGCTGGACCTGCGCGGCAACACCGGCGGCCTGGTGCACGAGGCGGTCACCGCCGCCTCCGCCTTCCTGGACGGCGGCCTGGTCGCCACGTACGACGTCCACGGCAGCCAGCGCGCCCTGTACGCGCGGGGCGGCGGCAACACCCGGGTCCCCCTCGTGGTGCTGGTGGACGGCGGCACGATGAGCGCCGGCGAGCTGCTCGCCGGGGCGCTCCAGGACCGCGGCCGTGCGGTCCTGGTCGGCACCCCCACCTTCGGCAAGGGCTCGGTGCAGCTGCCCAGCGAACTGCCGGACGGCTCGGTGGCCGAGCTGACCGTCGGCCATTACCGCACCCCTTCGGGCCGGACGGTGGACGACCGCGGCATCACCCCCGACCTGATCGCCGAGGACGGCGCCCAGGCCCGGGCCCGTACGGTATTGAGTGGCCTCGGAGGCGGTGCTTAGTGCGAAAATGGCGCCACTATGGCTAAGGCGAACAAGAAGAAGGACAAGAAGGACGACGGGACGGGCCGCAAGCTCATCGCGCAGCACAAGAAGGCGCGGCACGACTACCTCATCCTGGACACGTACGAATGCGGGCTGGTGCTGACCGGCACGGAGGTCAAGTCGCTGCGGCAGGGCCGGGCGTCCCTGGTGGACGGCTTCGTGCAGATCGACCGCGGTGAGGCGTGGCTGCACAACGTGCACATCCCGGAGTACGCCCAGGGCACCTGGACCAACCACAGCGCGCGGCGCAAGCGCAAGCTGCTGCTGCACCGCCTGGAGATCGACAAGCTGGAGTCGAAGTCGCAGGAGACCAGCCACACGATCGTGCCGCTGTCGCTGTACTTCAAGAACGGCCGCGCGAAGGTCGAGATCGCGCTCGCCAAGGGCAAGAAGGAGTACGACAAGCGGCAGACGCTGCGTGAGCAGCAGGACCGCCGCGAGGCGCAGCGGGCGATCTCGGCGGCCAAGCGGCGCGAGCGGGCCTGACCCGGCTGCCCGGAGCCGCGGGAATACGCTGGCATCGTCGCACGTTGGTCACGTACGATGGGCAACGCACCGCACGACGGTGCGGGCACCACCTTGAAAAAACAACATGGGGATGATCGGTTTCGACAGCGGATGTCGAGGCAGGGGAAGCGAGCCGAGGAAGCGGCAATGATCTCGTAAACCCTATGTCGCAAAAAATAATCGCCAACACCAAGCGCGATTCCTTCGCCCTCGCTGCCTAAGTAGCGACCTGCGAAGTGTCAGCCCGGGGCTGTTCCCGACCCGGATCCTGGCATCAGCTAGGGAACTAAACTTCTAGGACCGGTCACGGGTCCTGGGAGGAAATCACACAGTGACTGAGCCCGTCGGAGACTTGTCCGCGAGATCTCCGGGGCCGAGAAAATCGCAGCGGACTGCGCTCGGAGAAGCCCTGTTTCCGCACCGTTGGACGCGGGTTCGATTCCCGCCATCTCCACTCGACGGAGAACCGGAGGCCCCGGCCCCCGGACCCGTCACCCCATGTGAGGCGAAGGCCCCGCTGCCCCGGCAGCGGGGCCTTCGCCGTTCCGCGTTCATGCCGGACGCCGGGCGGCCCGTACGGCGTGCGCGGTGCCGGCCGCCGCCAGCGCCAGGGCGGCGGCGCAGGCGGGCACGCCGTACTCCGCCGCGGTGCCCGCCGGCAGGTGCTGGACGGCCCAGCCGCCCGCCGCCGAGCCCGCCGCGATGCCGGTCAGCAGCGCCGTGACGGCCAGCGTCATGCCCTCGTTCAGGCGGCCCGCCGGCACCCGGGACTGGATCAGCCCCATGCCGGTGACCATGGTCGGCGCGGTGGCCATCCCGGCGAGCAGCAGGGCCGCCCCCAGGAGGAGCCCGCCGCCCGCGCCCGCGGCCGAGAAGGGCAGCCACATCAGCACGGCCATCGCGGCGACGCACCGCACGAAGCGGCGGTCCGCCGGCCCGGCCGGGCGCAGCACCCCGTACAAGAGGCCCGCCGCGCAGGAGCCCGCCGCCTGGAGGGCGAGCAGCGCGCCCGCCACGGCCCGCTGGCCGTGCGCGTCCGTGAAGCCGATCGTGACGACCTCCAGCGAGCCGAAGACCGCCCCGGTGGCGAGGAAGGTCAGCAGCAGGGGCAGCAGCGCGGTGACGAGTTGCCCGGCGCCGTGGCGGGCGGACGCGGGGGCGACCGGTGGTTCCGTACGGCGCTGGGCGGCGAACAGCAGCACCCCGGTCAGCAGCAGGACCGCGCCGGTCAGCGTGCCGGCCTCCGGGAACAGCGTGGTGCACAGGAAGGCCGCCAGCACCGGCCCGAGCATGAAGCACACCTCGTCGGCCGCCTGCTCGAAGGAGTTGGCGGTGTGCAACGCGCGCGGGTCCTCCCGCAGGAGGTGGGCCCAGCGCGCGCGGGCCATGCCGCCGGTGTTCGGTGTGGTCGCGGTACAGGCGTACGCGGCGAACAGTGTCCAGGACGGCGCGCCCAGGTGGACGCAGAGGACCAGGGCCAGTGAGCCGAGGACGGCCAGTGCCGTCGCGGGTACGGCGATCCTGGCCTGCCCGTACCGGTCGACCAGCCGTGCCGTCCACGGCCCGGCCACCGCCGTCGCCGCCAGCCCGGTCGCGGTGACCGCCCCGGCCAGCGCGTACGAGCCGCGTGACCCGGCGATCATCAGGATCGCGCTGACGCTGAACATGCCCATGGGCAGCCGGGCGAGCAGGTTGGCGGCGGTGAAGGCGCGGGCGCCGGGGACGGTGAAGATCCGTCCGTACGGGCCGGCCACGCGCCGGAGCACACCGGGGGAGCGGCGCCGCGGACGGCGGGCGGGGCGGACGGGCGGGGCGGTCACGGGCCGGGCGGCGAGGAAGAGGATCACCCGACCACGGTCGCCCCGCGGCCCGTTGCCCGTCCAACACCTGATCCGCGCGCATTCACGCACTTCCGTTGTCAATCGCGGTGAGGGGGCCGGACCCCGCACATGCCGGTGGCACGATGTGGCCGTGCCCCGAGACCTCGACCCGCGCCTGCTCCGCGCCTTCACCGCGGCCGCCGACGAACTGCACTTCACCCGTGCCGCCGCCCGGCTCTACGTCGCCCAGCAGGCGCTGAGCCGCGACATCAGGCGGCTGGAGCGGGAGTTGGGCACGGACCTGTTCGACCGGACGACGCGCCGGGTCGCCCTCACCGAGGACGGCGCCCGGCTGCTCCCGTACGCGCGCCGGGTGCTGGCCGCCCACGACGACCTGGCCGCCGCCTTCCACGCGCCCGAGGACCGCCCCCTGCTGGTCGATGTCGGCGTCCCCATCGGCACGGCGCACACCGTCCTGGAGGAGGCCCGCCGCCGGGCCCCGGACTGCGAACTCGTCGCACGCTTCCACAGCGGCCTGACCGGCGCGGCGGCCGAACTCGCCGCCGGGCGCCTGGACGTCTCCTTCGGGCGCTTCGCCGGGCTGCCCGCGGCCGTCCGGTCCCGGCTGGCCCACCAGCCCGTACGGTACGAGCCGATGGCCGTCCTGCTGGACGCCGGGCACTCCCTGGCCGCCTACCCCGCAGTCCCCCTGGCCGCGCTCGCGGGCGAGACCCTCTACGCCGGGGCCGGGAACCCGCGCACCGCCGAGTGGACCGACCTCGCGGCCCGTCTGTTCGCCGGGCGGGGCATCGCGATGGCGGAGCCGTTCCCGGAGATCGACGGGGCGGCGGAGTTCCTGCGGGTGGTCCGCAAACAGGGCTGGTCGGTGCTGGCCGGCGTGGAGTTCATCGAGGTGCCGGGGATGGTGCTGCGGCCGGTCACCGACCCGGTGCCGCTCTCGCCGATATCCCTGGTGTGGCGGCGCGGCCTGCGCCACCCGGCCCTGGACGCGCTGCGCGCGGCCTGCCGGGACCTGGCCGCCGGGCGCGGCTGGCTGCGGTGGCCGGACGGCCCGGTGTGGCTGCCCGAGGAGGACGCCGCGGTGATGGCACAGCCCGGTTGATGGCCGAATTTTTGCCGTATAAGCAACCTATAAGCGCGGGAACCCCTCCCTACCGACGGCAGGAAACACAGCCGGAGTTTTTTTGGGGGTCCCGTGCGAAAGCGCCCGCTGATCGTGGTGGTCCTGGCCGTGCTCGTCCTGGGCGGCGGCCTGGTCGCCTGCGACGAACCGCGTGTCGACGCACTGCACGCGAGCTGCACGACCAAGGACCTGACGTGGAAGGTCACGGTGCTGAAGAAGAAGGCCCGCAGCATGCACCGGGAAGGGCGGCTCTCGGCGGTCAACACCGCCGCGCGCGAATGCGTCTTCCGCGGCTATCCGGACTTCGTGGTGCACGTCGGGAAGGGCCCCGAGGCGGACGGCGTGGGGCAGGGCCGGGCGCGCCCGGTGAGCCTGCCCAGCGGGAAGGGCCTGGTGGTCGATCTGCGCTACCGGGACGCCGAGGCGGGACACCCCGATCCCGCCGACTGTCTGGTCAGCAACGGCCGCGCCGTGGTGGCGGCCCCCCGCGACAACCGCGGGACCGAGGTGCAGGTCCGGGACGAGAAGGGCCGGGAGTCCCGTATGGACGTGTGCGACGACGTCATCCGCATGGCTCCGCCGCGGGCGGCGGCCGGCTGACCGGCCAGCGGACCCGTACCGGCCGGACACCGGCGCTCAGCGCGGGACGCACAACAGCGGCTGGAAGAAGCGGGTGTCGTCCGGCTCGCCGACGGGACGGCCGTCCACCGCGACCCAGGCATGGGCCCGGAACGGCTCCGTCCGCACCCCGGTGCACCACTGCGGCCACCTGCCGTGCAGCCGGCACAACAGGACGGTGGCCACCGAGCGTTGCAGGCAGCCGTTGCCCGCGCAGCGCACGCTGACCGTGACGACGGCGTGCCGGGCGCGGGCGGCCTGCGGCTCGGTGGCGGGGCGGGCGCCGCGCCGCACGAGCTCCAGGACACGGCGGATCGTGCGCGGGGAGCGGGTCGTCAGGACGCGGGCCACGGCCACGCAGCCGAGGGCTGCACAGCGCTCCGCGAAGGACAGCCGCGCGCGGTCGCCGAGGGCGACCGGGACGCTCACGAGGTCACCAGCTTCGCCGACTTGAGCGACTCCAGCAGGGCGACGGCGTCCGCGGCCACCCGGTCGGCCGCCGAGGGATGGCGGCTGCGCAGCTCGTCGGCGGCCGACGCGCAGGTGCCGCCCGCCAGGAGGTGTTCCAGGACGAACGCGCCGGTGTTGTTCATCTGCCAGTAGCGGCCCGTACGGGCGTTGAGCAGCACCATCCCTCCGGGGGTGCGCACACTGCTGACGTGAGGGGCGAGGGCGAACGCCATCGGGCTCAGGCTCCTTCCGTGGCGGGAACGGTGGGGCGGACCGGGACGGGGGGCTGCGCCTCCTGGAGGGAGCGCAGCCAGTACTCGGCCGCCAGGGTGGGGTCGAGGGGCTGCAGGAAGTGGGAGTGCGGCTGGAGCGAGGTGAGGGCCGTGCGCAGCACCTCGGGCCGGATCAGGCCCAGCCCGGCCAGCCGGGAGTCGTCGCAGAGCGCGGACAGGGCCCGGCGGTGCCGGCGCAGGCCCGCGTAGACCTCGGCGCTGTGCTCGCCCTTGGTGCCCCGGGCCCGGACCGCATCCGGCAGGATTCCGCGCACGGCCGCGCTGAGCAGGGGCTTGTACGAGCCGACCGCGACCTGGTCCACGAGGCGGACGGTCAGCGCCGCCTCGATGACGTTGTCGTCCAGGAACGGGGCCTCGAAGGCGACGCCGTGCCGGGCGGTCAGCGCGTCCGCGCCGCGCACGATCTCCCCGGCGCGGGCGGCGGCCCGCAGCGTCTCGTGCTGGGAGCGCAGCGGCGCGAACGGCTCGGGCTGCCCGGCGGCGGCCTCGCGCACCAGGCGGCGGACCGTGGCCACCGCGTCCGGATGCGCCCACGCCGGCATGCTCGGCACGACTTCCCAGTCGGCGCCGCTGTCGCCGGTCCGGACGCCGGGCACGATCCGGTCGGCGCAGGACTCCAGCCACTGGGGGTACGGGGCGCCGCCGAACAGCGTGCGCAGCGTGTCGACGAGCGTCCAGCGGCCGAGGCGGCGGGCCGCGGACGCGCGCCGGGCCGCGGAGCGGAAGTCCGTACGGGCGAGGGAGTTCAGCGCCACCGGGCGGGGGGAGAACAGCTCGTCGCCGCCGACGCCGACCAGGTGGATCCGGGAGCCGCGCGCGGCGACGATCCGGGCCTGGTGGGCGAGCCGGGCGCTCTCCCGGATCACGGCGAGCGGGCCGGCCGGGTCGGCGTGCGCGGGGGGCGGCGGGGTGTACCAGGTGGGCGCGTCGGTGTAGGGCAGCGCCAGGTGTTCGGCCCCCTGGAGCAGGGCCGCGCCGCGGTCGCTCCACACGTTGTCGTCGTTGGACTCGTCGCGGCAGACCCAGGCCGTGGTGATCAGCCGGGTGTCGTCGCGGGCGGCGAGGAAGCACAGGCTGGTCGAGTCCATGCCGCCGGAGAGGTCGGCGCTGAGCGTCGGGTGACGGGTGCGGGCCCGCACCGCCTCGGTCAGCGCGTCCCGTACCACCTCGGCGGCGTCCTCCAGCCACAGGTCGGGCCGCGGGGGGTGCCACCAGCGCGCGGTGCCGTGCCGGCCGTCCGGGCCCAGCGTCAGGCAGTGGCCGGGCGGCAGGGCGTGCACCGCGCGCCACGCCGGGCGGCGGGCGAGCGGGAACGGCGGGAACGGGGTGAGCAGCCGCAGCGCCAGGGTGTCCGCGTCGACCGAGCCGAGGCCCGGCGCGCCGGTGGGCAGGCCGACGGCCGCCGCGTCGCGGGCCAGTGCGGCCAGGTCCTGCGGGCGGTTGCCCGCGACCGTGACGCCGTTGATGCCCGCGTGGTGGACCTGCCGGATCGTCGAGAGGCTGCCCTGGCACCGGAGCCGGGGGCCCATGGCGGCCAGCAGGAAGAAGCTGCCGGGCAGTTCGCGGACCCGGCTGTCCAGGTCGTCCAGGCAGCGCAGCCGGCGCAGCAGCCGGTCCAGGGTGCCGGCGTCGGCCGAGGTCGTGCCGAACAGCAGCAGCCGGTCCGGCCCGGCCTCGGCGGCCACCACCTCGTCATCGGCCCAGTGCCCCATGATCCAGGGGCGCCCGGAGGGGTGGCGCACCGTCCGCACGGTGGGGTCGCGCCGCAGGCACAGGCACAGCGGATCGGTCGCGGGATGGTCGGGGAAGACGACGAAATCCACGATGACTTACCACCCCTGGCGTGCGGTGCGGGCGTGTGGCGGCCGGCCGGCCCGGGGCCGGCGGGGGAGCGGGCGGGCGGGACCGGGTGCGGCGTACCGGTGCTCCGCGGGGCGGCTGGGCCCGCGGGGGCGCCGGGTGGCCGCGCGGTCACACCGGTGGGGGCGGCCCCTGCCGGGACGGACGGTGCGCGCCCGGGCAGGGACCGCCGGACTGGGGGCCGGTACGCGGCGCCCTCGGACCGGAGGTGCGGGGAGGGACGGGCGGAAGGCGTCGGCGGGCCCCGCAGGTGTCACCAGAAGGTGCTGTGGAGACCGCCCCAGCTGTCGGCCAGTTCTCCGGTGAAGCCGAGCGTGCGCTCGGCGAAGTCACCGGCCTCGGCCAGCTCCGGTGGCTCGTACGCGACCGTCTCGTTCGGTTCCGGTGCTTCCCGCATCGGTCGTCCCTTCTCGTGGCGATGCCGCAAGGCGTGAACACATAGCGTGCTCAAGCGATTACGCAGCGCTTTCGGGGAAGATGCTGCCAGCGTCCCTGCCCGCTGCCATTGCCCCTAACGAGTGATGTAGGGGGCGCACGGGGTGCATTGGCGTAACCTCCGGCGGTTGTGCGCCACCGGCGTGCGGTTGGCTCACCGCACGCTCCCGGGCGCGGTGAGAGCAAGGTTTCGCGCCGGTCACGCACCGCCACAGAGGGGAAACGCGCGCTCCCTAGCGTCGCGGTACGGCGACATCCGGGAGCTGGGAGGCGCGATGACAGCCACAGGAACGGCCGCGGGCGGACCCCCGCCCGGTACCCCCGCGCGGGGAGCGGGCCGCTGGATCGAACGGTGGGACCCGGAGGACGAGACCTTCTGGGCGGCGCACGGGCGGCGGATCGCCCGGCGCAACCTCGTGCTCTCCATCGTCTGCGAGCACATCGGGTTCTCCGTGTGGAGCCTGTGGTCGGTCCTGGTGCTGTTCCTCGGGCCGGAGTACGGGATCGACGCGGCCGGGAAGTTCTTCCTGGTGGCGGTGCCGACGCTGGTGGGAGCGGTGCTGCGGGTGCCGTACACCTTCGCGGTGGCGCGGTTCGGCGGGCGGAACTGGACGGTGATCAGTGTGGCGCTGCTGCTGGTCCCCACCGCCGCCGCGGTGTTCGCGCTGCGGCCCGGCACCCCGTACCCCGTCTTCCTGCTGGTCGCGGCGCTGGCCGGGGTCGGCGGCGGGAACTTCGCCTCGTCCATGACGAACATCAACTCCTTCTACCCGCTGCGGAAGAAGGGCTGGGCGCTCGGTCTGAACGCGGGCGGCGGCAACCTCGGCGTACCCGTCGTCCAGCTGCTCGGCCTGCTCGTCATCGCCACGGCCGGCGCGGCGCACCCGCGGCTGCTGCTCGCCGGCTACCTGCCGCTGATCGTGGCCGCCGCGGTGCTCGCCGCGCTCTTCATGGACAACCTGCGGCCGGTGCGCAACGACACCGGCGCCGCCCGGGACGCCGCCCGCGACCCGCACACCTGGATCGTCTCGCTGCTCTACCTCGGCACGTTCGGGTCCTTCATCGGCTACGGCTTCGCCTTCGGCCTGGTCCTCCAGACCCAGTTCGACCGCACGCCCCTCCAGGCGGCCTCGCTGACCTTCATCGGGCCGCTGCTCGGCTCGCTGGTGCGGCCGGTGGGCGGCCGGCTGGCGGACCGTTGGGGCGGGGCCCGGATCACCCTGGTGAACTTCGTGGCGATGGCCGCGGCGACCGGCGTGGTGATCCTGGCGTCCGCGCGGCACTCGCTGCCCGTCTTCCTCGCCGGCTTCGTCGCCCTGTTCGTGCTGTCCGGCCTCGGCAACGGGTCCACGTACAAGATGATCCCGGGCATCTTCCACGCCAAGGCGCTGGCGAAGGGGCTGACGGGGCAGGCGGCGGCGGCCCACGGGCGGCGGCTGTCCGGTGCGGCGATGGGCCTGATCGGCGCGGTCGGCGCGCTCGGCGGCCTGGGCATCAACCTCGCCTTCCGCCAGGCGTTCCAGACGGCGGGGACGGGCACGCCGGCGTTCGTGGCCTTCCTCGGCTGTTACGCGCTGTGCTCCGCGGTGACCTGGGCCGTATACCTGAGGCGTACGACGCCCGCCGGGCCGGTGCCGGCACCTGAGGCGTCCGCGCCCGCGCTCGCGGAAGTGTGACGCGTGGGGCGGCAGGTGCGCACGGCGGTCCGTAACAGCTGGGAAATACTGCGGGAGCGAGCCTGTCACCAGCGGTTGGCAGGCTCGGACCCCCACCGGTGCCCGGCGGCACCGGAGTCAGGACAAGCCAGGGACGGACCATGCACGAGGGCGAGCACGACGAGCGGCGGGACGACGCCGTACAGGACGGCGGTGCGCGGGGCGACGGCGGGCGGGACGGTGGCGCCCGGGACGAGGCGCGGCAGCACGGCGGCCCGGCGCGCGCCGGGGCGGCCGGACCAGCGGATGTACGGCCCCTGGACGGGTTCACGGTCGGGGTGACCGCCGCCCGCCGGGCCGAGGAGCTGGGCGCCCTGCTCGAACGCCGCGGCGCCCAGGTCGTGCACGCGCCCGCGCTGCGCATCGTGCCGCTGCCGGACGACGCGGAACTGCTCGCCGTCACCAAGGATCTGATCGACCGGGCGCCCGACGTGGTGATCGCGACCACCGCGATCGGCTTCCGCGGCTGGATCGAGGCCGCGGAGGGCTGGGGGCTCGGCGCGGCGCTGCTCGGCCGGCTCGGCACGGTGCGGCTGCTGGCCCGCGGCCCCAAGGTCAAGGGCGCCATCCGGGCGGCCGGGCTGGCGGAGGCGTGGTCGCCGGCGTCCGAGTCGCTGGCGGAGGTGCTGGACCGGCTCCTGGAGGACGGCGTACGCGGGCTGCGGATCGCCGTCCAGCTGCACGGCGAACCGCTGCCCGGCTTCGTCGAGTCGCTGCGGGCGGGCGGCGCCGAGGTGGTCGGCGTCCCGGTCTACCGGTGGATGCCGCCCGCCGACCTCGGCCCCGTCGACCGGCTGCTGGACGCGGCGGTCAGCCGCGGCGTGGACGCCATCACGTTCACCAGCGCGCCGGCCGCCGCCTCGCTGCTGCGCCGGGCCGAGGAGCGCGGCATGCGGGACGAGCTGCTGCACGCGCTGCGGCACGACGTGCTGCCGGCCTGTGTCGGACCGGTCACCGCGCTGCCGCTCGAAGCCCACGAGGTGACCACGTACCAGCCCGAACGCTTCCGGATCGGCCCGCTCGTCCAGCTCCTGTGCCAGGAACTGCCGCACCGCGCCCGGCCCTTGACGATCGCCGGGCGGCGGGTGGAGCTGCGCGGGCAGGCCGTCCTGGTGGACGGTGACCTGCGGCCCGTACCCCCGGCGGGCATGGCGCTGCTGCGGGCCCTGGCCCGCCGGCCCGGCTGGGTGGTCTCCCGCGCCGACCTGCTGCGCGCGCTGCCGGGTGCCGGGCGCGACGAGCATGCGGTGGAGACGGCGATGGCCCGGCTGCGCAGCGCGCTGGGAGCGCCGAAGCTCATCCAGACGGTGGTCAAGCGGGGGTACCGGCTGGCGCTGGACCCGCAGGTGGGGGCCAAGTACGGCGACGCGTGACGTACGCATGGCGGGCTCGTGGTGTACGCGTACGGCGGTACCCCGGGCCCGGCCGCCGTCACTCCGGGTTCGTCACCCGGATCTTGGACTGGCCGTGCGGCCGGGTCTCCCAGTCCTCCATGAACCGGGCCTCCAGGCCGTGCTTGCGGGCCAGCGCCAGCAGCGTCTCGGTGCGGTAGTAGAAGTCCTCGCGCAGCACCTGGTGCTCGGTGCCCTCCGTACGGTCGAAGGTGAAGTCGAAGAACCCGCCCGGCGCCAGGATGCGGCCGACGTGCCGGAAGCTCTGGTCGATGACGGACAGCGGCGAGTGGGAGAAGACGCTGTGCGCGTGCACCACGTCGAAGTGCGCGTCCGGCAGGAAGTCGAACGTCAGGTCCTGGCTGATCGTCAGGTGCGGCAGCTTGTCCTGCAGACCGTAGGTGACCAGGGTCCGCTTGGCGGCGATGAGGATGTCGGGGGAGATGTCGATGCCGTAGTAGTTGCCGCTGTCGAGGTGGGCGATGAAGCGCCAGCCCGCCCGCAGGTTGCCGCAGCCGATGTCCAGCATCCGCATGTCCGGCCGCAGGCCGTGCTCCATCAGATAGGTGAACTGCATCTCGCCCAGCGCGAGCCACCGTTCGTGGCTGCGGCTGCCGACCGCCGCCTCCGGGTTGCGGCTGGTGTCGGAGGCCATCACGGCGCGGTAGTACGCGATGTGGTCGGGGTGCTTGATGCGCAGCCAGCTGTCCCGGGCGGTGCGCTTGAGGTACGGCGCGATGCGGGCGGGGTTGTTGACCGCGTAACGGACCTTGTGGGTAAGGCTGGAGCGGTTCTTGAGCAGGGTCTTGGCCGACATGTCCCGGACTATACAACAGCTGTATACATGCGTTGTATAGGCGCTCCGCCGTGCCGTGCGCGGCGGTGCCGAGGGTTCCGGCCCCGGGCCGCGCCGGGCACTCTGATAGGGCAAGCGTTGTCTCCTGGAGAGTGACGGGCACATGGCGGCGCCTTTTGATCTGCGGTTCGACTGCGGGCGGATCTGCCTGGACCTGATGGCCACGACCGGCCGGTCCGCCGAACGCCTGGCCGGTCCCGAACACTTGGCGGCCTGGCTGGTGGGATCGGGCGTCGTCCCCGGCGGTGCCCAGCTCGGCGCCGTGGACCGCGGCTGGGTCGTGCGCTTCCGGGTGCTGCGCGAACTGCTGCACCGCGTCGTCCACGACGAACTGCGCGGCCGGGCCGCCGACGCGGACCTGCGCCTGCTCAACGCGGCGGCCGCCGCAGCGGTGCCGCCCGCCCGCGCCGTACGCGCCGACGACGGCGCCCTGGTCCGGGCGTTCGACGGCCCGCCGGACTGCGCCGGGCTGCTGGCGGCCGTCGCGCGGGACGCGATAGGGATGCTGACCGACGCGGTGGCGCGCGGCCAGCTGCGGCAGTGCGAGGGCGAGCGCTGCTCCCTGGTCTACCTGGACACCTCGCGCGGCCGGCGGCGCCGGTGGTGCTCCAGCGAGGTGTGCGGGAACCGCGAACGGGTGGCGCGGCACCGGCGGCGCGCCACCGGCCGGTCGGGCGGCGCGGCGGTGGACGGGGCACCCGTCGCGGGCATCCGCTGAGTACCGCCCGTACGCGTAACACGCCTGGGCGCGCCGGGAATTCGTCCGAGGGGCCCTGAGTCGGCACCCGTCCGTACCCGTACTGCTGGCTGAAAGGGGCGTCATCCCGCCCGGAATCCGAGATGGGGAGGCCGGCCATGCCCAGGCCCAGCCGCGGACGGCAGGACGAGGAGACCGGCGGTGCGGACGGTGCAGGCGGTGCCGACGATGACGACAGTGACACCGGCGACGCGCGTACGCACTGATACGCATGCGCAGCGAATGTCCGATCCGCGCTATCGACCCGGGAGTTGGCGTGCGCAAGGATGCCGTCGTGGCAGACAGTACGGCGCCGGACGAGGAGCTGATGCGGGCCCTCTACCAGGAGCACGCGGGCCCGCTGCTCGCCTTCGTGCTGCGCCTGGTGGCCGGCGACCGGCACCGGGCGGAGGACGTGGTGCAGGAGACCCTGCTGCGGGCCTGGCGCAACGCCGACCGGCTCCAGCACGCGACCGGCTCCATCCGCCCCTGGCTGGTGACCGTCGCCCGGCGGATCGTCATCGACGGCCACCGCAGCCGCCAGGCCCGGCCCCAGGAGGTCGACGCCGCCCCCTTGGAATCGATGCCGGCCGCCGACGAGATCGACCGGGCCCTGCGCCTGATGACGATCACCGAAGCGCTCGGCGACCTCAGCACCGCCCACCGGGAGGCCCTGATCGAGACCTATTTCAAGGGACGCACCGTCAGCGAGGCGGCCGAGGTGCTGCGCGTGCCGGCCGGGACCGTCCGGTCCCGTGTCTTCTACGCGCTGCGCTCCCTGAAGCTCTCGCTTGAAGAACGAGGAGTGACGGCGTGATGCGGCCCACCGAGCCCGTGGAACACACCGACGTCGGCGCCTACGCGCTGGGCGTCCTGGACGCCGCCGAGGCGGCCCGCTTCGAGGAGCACCTGGCCGACTGCGACCGGTGCGCCGCCGAACTCGACGGCCTGATGGGCCTGCCGCCCCTGCTCGCCGACGCCAAGGAGGCCGCGCCCGACCCGGCGGCGGTCGCCGCGGTCCCCGGACCGGGCGTCCTGGAGGGCCTGCTGGCCCAGGCCGGCGCGGCACGCCGGACCCGGCGCCGGCGCCGCCTGTGCCTGGTCGCCGCCGCCGCGGTGCTGGTCGCCGGCGGACCGCTCGCCACGTACGCGCTGACCTCGCAGGACACCGACGAGGGCGCCGGGCACCCGGCGAGTTACGCCCGCACGATGTACGAGCACGGCGAGAAGGCCGGCACGGTCGACCCGGTGACCAAGGTCGCCGCCAGCGTCTCGATGGAACGCAAGCCCTGGGGCACCCACGTCGCCCTCAAGCTGGCCAACGTCAAGGGCCCGATGACCTGCGACCTGGTCGCGGTCGGCAAGAGCGGTGCCGAGCAGACCGTGACGACCTGGGCGGTGCCCCCGGGCGGCTACGGCCTCGAGGACGGCGCCGCCAAGTGGAACAAGGAACCCCTCTACACGCACGGCGGCTCGGCCATGAACCGCTCCCACATCGACCGCTTCGAGGTCCGCACGCTGGACGGCAGGCGGCTGGCCGAGATCAAGGTCTGACGACCGGCCGCCGGCCGTCCGGAGAGATCCGGACCCCGGTCGGCACCCACCCCTCCTCGTATCGGGGCGCACCCCTGCCCGTAACCGAACGGAGCCGCTGATTCCGCCCGGGCCGCCCGCCCGTGCTGCCCGGTTTGCTCCCGTCCGGTGGCGATTTCGTCCTTTGGGCCAGGTGCGCCCGGTGCCCGGTTCGCGTACGGTTGACGGCTGCCCTACGCACAGAAGAAGGGGGCCTGGGTGGCCGCGCAGAATGCCACGCACGCGCCGGACTCCGTCGACGACGCACTGCCGGACAGCACACGCGACCGCGAGATCGCGTCCGAACAGGAGCACCTCGACCGCGTCTACCAGCGTCTTGAGGAGAAGATCCACGAGGCCGAGTTCCTCATGGACGACGCCGCCAAACGCGGCCAGGTCGGCACGCCCGGCGCACTCGCCGAGCGGGACGCCCAGGTCTTCCAGGCCGGCGCCCACCTGAACCGGCTCAACTCCGAGTACGAGGACTTCCTCTTCGGCCGGATCGACCTGCTCCTGGGCAAGGACGGCAAGAAGGGCCCGGACGGCGCGTACACCTCGGTCGAGCCCGCCGACGGCGCCGTCACCGACGGCCGCGCGGAGATCGCCGAAACGCTGCACATCGGCCGCCTCGGCGTCCTGGACGCCGACTACAGCCCGCTGGTCATCGACTGGCGCGCCCCGGCCGCCGCCCCCTTCTACCGGGCCACCCCGGTCGCCCCCGGCCGGGTCGTACGCCGCCGGGTCATCCGCTCCAAGGGCCGCCGCGTCCTGGGCGTCGAGGACGACCTGATGCGCCCGGAGATCACCGCGACGCTGAACGGCGCGGAGCTGCCCGCGGTCGGCGACGGCGCGCTGATGGCCGCGCTGGGCCGGGCCCGCAGCCACACGATGCGCGACATCGTCGCCTCCATCCAGGCCGAGCAGGACATGGTCATCCGGGCCCCCGCCGCCTCCGTCACCGAGGTCGAGGGCGGCCCCGGCACCGGCAAGACCGCGGTGGCGCTGCACCGCGCCGCCTACCTCCTCTACCAGGACCGCCGCCGCTACGCGGGCGGCATCCTCATCGTCTCCCCGACCCCGCTGCTCGTCGCGTACACCGAAGGCGTCCTGCCGTCCCTCGGCGAGGAGGGCCAGGTCGCCATCCGCGCGCTGGGCTCCCTGGTGGACGGTGCCGAGGCCACCGCCTACGATTCCCCGGCCGTGGCCCGTATCAAGGGCTCCAGCCGGATGCAGAAACTGCTGCGCAAGGCGGCGCGCGGGGCCCTGGAGATGGCCGGTGCGGCGTCCGCGGGGGCCGCCGCCTCCGCGCCGGCCGGCGGCCAGCTCGCCTTCGGCGAGGAGGACGAGGAGCCGGCGGCCCCCGTCGGCCCGCCGGACCGGCTGCGGGTGGTCGTCTTCGGCGCCCGTATCGAACTGGACTCCGAAGCGCTGCACCGCATCCGGCAGTCCGCCCTCGGCGGCACCGCGCCGGTCAACCTGCTGCGCCCGCGCGCCCGCCGCCTCATCCTGGACGCCCTCTGGAGCAAGTCCGGCGCGGCCAAGCGCTACACGGACCCCGAGCTGGCCGCCGAAGCGCGCCAGGCGTTCGACGAGGACATCACCACCGAACCGGATTTCCAGGAGTTCCTGGACGCCTGGTGGCCGGAGCTGACCCCGCGCGGCGTCCTGGCCGCCATGGCCGACGAACGCCGGCTCGGCCGCTGGGCGCGCCGGGTGCTCAACCAGCGCGAGGTGCGCAGGCTGGCCCGCTCCCTCGGCCGGCTCGGCGCCGACGGGCAGGGGCCGCTGTCGGTGCACGACGTGGCGCTGCTGGACGAGCTCCAGCTGATCCTCGGCGCGCCGCCGCGGCCCGCCAGGCCGCGCGAGGCCGACCCGCTGGACCAGCTCACCGGTCTGGAGGAGCTGAGCACGTACGCCGACCGGATGTCGGGTGGCGGCCGCGGCAGACGCGAGCGCCTGGAGGAGGAGCGGACGGACTACGCCCACGTCATCGTCGACGAGGCGCAGGACCTGACGCCCATGCAGTGGCGGATGGTCGGCCGCCGCGGCCGGCACGCGACCTGGACGGTGGTCGGCGACCCGGCGCAGTCGTCCTGGTCCGACCCGGACGAGGCCGCCGTCGCCCGCGACGAGGCGCTGGGCACCCGTCCCCGCCGCCGCTTCACCCTCACCGTCAACTACCGCAACCCGGCCGAGGTCGCGGAGCTGGCGGCGCGGGTGCTGGCGCTGGCGATGCCGGGCATGACGGCGCCGGAGGCGGTCCGCTCCACGGGCCTGACGCCGCGCTTCGTGGTCGCCGACGAGGGCGACCTGGCCGGTTCCGTACGGGCCGCGGCCCAGCGGCTGCTGGACGAGGTGGACGGCACGGTCGGCGTCGTGGTGGCGATGGACCGGCGAGCGGAGGCCCGCCGCTGGCTGGCGGGGCTGGGCGACCGGGTGGTGGCGCTGGGCTCGCTGGAGGCCAAGGGCCTGGAGTACGACGCGACGCTGGTGGTCTCGCCCGCCGAGATCGCCGACGAGTCGCCGGCCGGGCTGCGGGTGCTGTACGTGGCGCTGACCCGGGCCACCCAGCAGCTGACCGTCCTGTCCGGCGCGCGGGACGAACCGGATGAGCACGGGGTTCCGGACCTGCTCAGGGACTGACACACCGGGGCGGCCGGGGCGTGCGCCGGAAGGGACGCGCCCGGCGGGAAAAGAAGGTTCCGGGACGGGATTCGCTTCGAGGGTTGGTTTGTTAGCCTTGGTGGTGGCACCGGCCCGATCCAAGCCCCCGGGCCCAACCATAGTCGCTGCGAGCGACCACTTGCCGCGAGGCGAGCATGGCGGGTCGGTGTCACTGAAGCACCCCGACGGGCGCCTTCCGAGCACATCGGAAGGCGCCCGTCGCCGTTCGCGCGCTGTTCATCCGCGGTTGGCGGTCAGGTCTTCCGTCCGACCGCAACCTCTCGTATGGTGGAAAAGTCTTTCCGGAGGAGCCGTCTGGTTGCGGTGCTGGTTACCGTGTACCGGCTGGTAGGTGGGACGATCGGTCCTCGCGCTCCGGCCCGGTCCCGCCGCGGACCCCGGAGCGGCGCGCAGAGAGAAACAAGGGAAAGCAGAGGAAGTCGGCCATGGCAACGGCGCCCAGCGTCTCGTATTCGATGACGGTGCGGCTGGAGGTTCCCGCGAGCGGTACGGCGGTCAGCCAGCTCACCACGGCCGTGGAGTCCTCCGGCGGCTCCGTCACCGGCCTCGATGTGACCGCCTCCGGCCACGAAAAGCTCCGCATCGACGTCACCATCGCCGCGACCTCCACCGCCCACGCGGACGAGATCGTCGAGAAGCTCCGCGGCATCGAGGGCGTCTCGCTCGGCAAGGTCTCCGACCGTACGTTCCTGATGCACCTCGGCGGCAAGATCGAGATGCAGTCCAAGCACCCCATCCGCAGCCGTGACGACCTGTCCATGGTCTACACCCCCGGCGTCGCCCGGGTCTGCCAGGCCATCGCCAACAACCCCGACGACGCCCGCCGCCTGACCATCAAGCGCAACAGCGTCGCGGTCGTCACCGACGGCTCCGCCGTCCTGGGCCTGGGCAACATCGGCCCCAAGGCCGCGCTGCCCGTCATGGAGGGCAAGGCGGCCCTGTTCAAGCGCTTCGCCGGCATCGACGCCTGGCCGCTGTGCCTGGACACCCAGGACACCGACGCCATCGTGGAGATCGTCAAGGCCATCGCCCCGGGCTTCGCGGGCATCAACCTGGAGGACATCTCCGCGCCCCGCTGCTTCGAGATCGAGGCCCGGCTGCGCGAGGCCCTGGACATCCCGGTCTTCCACGACGACCAGCACGGCACCGCCATCGTGGTGCTCGCCGCGCTGACCAACGCGCTGCGCGTGGTGGGCAAGAAGACCGAAGACGTACGGGTCGTCATGTCCGGCGCCGGGGCGGCCGGCACCGCCATCCTCAAGCTGCTGATCGCGGCCGGCGTCCGGCACGCCGTCGTCGCCGACATCCACGGCGTGGTGCACGCGGGCCGCAAGGACCTGGTCGACGCCGACCCCGACTCGCCGCTGCGCTGGATCGCCGACAACACCAACCCGGAGGGCGAGACCGGCACCCTGAAGGAGGCCATCGTCGGCGCCGACGTCTTCATCGGCGTCTCCGCGCCGAACGTCCTCGACGGCGACGACGTGGCCAAGATGGCCAAGGGTGCGATCGTGTTCGCACTCGCCAACCCCGACCCCGAGGTGGACCCCGCGATCGCGCGGCAGACCGCCTCCGTCGTGGCCACCGGCCGCTCCGACTTCCCGAACCAGATCAACAACGTGCTGGTCTTCCCGGGCGTCTTCCGCGGCCTGCTGGACGCCCAGTCCCGTACGGTGAACACGGACATGATGCTGGCCGCGGCCGGCGCGCTGGCCGACGTCGTCCTGGATGACGAGCGCAACGCGAACTACATCATCCCCAGCGTCTTCAACGAGAAGGTCGCGGGCGCGGTGGCCGGTGCGGTGAAGGAGGCCGCGAAGGCCGCCGGGGAGGCTGTGACGGCCGCCACGACGGCCTGACGTCCGGCGCGTCGCGTGACACCGGGCCCGCGGGGCCCCCATAGGGTGGCGGGCAGCAAACGGCCGCCGCCCTGCGGGGCCGGCCCGGTGAGGCACGGTGCGGGACGTCACCACTATGAGGCAGTGGCGCTTTTCGTGTGACCCTCCTGGGTGCCGGATTGGCTTTACCGCCGCAGGTGGGGGCAGGATGCGTACCCGGGCGCGAGGGTCTGTCAGCAGACCCGGGTCCGGGCACCGTCCAAGGGCCCTGGCAGCATCGGCTTCGATCTCACGCCTCATTGGCAAGAAGAACACGGGAGTACAAACATGAACCGCAGTGAGCTGGTGGCCGCTCTGGCCGACCGCGCCGAGGTGACCCGCAAGGACGCCGACGCCGTTCTGGCCGCGCTCGCCGAGACCGTCGGCGAGGTCGTCGCCAAGGGCGACGAGAAGGTCACCATCCCCGGCTTCCTGACCTTCGAGCGCACCCACCGTGCCGCTCGCACCGCGCGCAACCCGCAGACCGGCGACCCGATCCAGATCCCGGCCGGCTACAGCGTGAAGGTCTCCGCGGGCTCCAAGCTCAAGGAAGCCGCCAAGGGCAAGTAAGCCGCCGGGGGCCCGACGGCCCCGGTGATCAAAGGCGTGCGGGCGGCCGTCCCCTCGGGGGACGGCCGCCCTTTGCGCGTCCGGAGCCCGGGGCGGGCCCCAGAAGGGCCGGAAACGGGGCCTGTGGGGCCCTTGTGCCGCCTGTTGCTCTACAGGCCCGTAGAGACCGTTCAGGGCCCACGGGGGGGCGGAGGGTGGGCCGTATGGGGGACGGATGGATATGGGGGGCGGGTACGGGACGCCTCTGGCCGGGGCGTCCGGGGGTACGGGGATGGGGACGAGCGGCCTGTGCCCGGGACGGCCGGACTTCTCCGTGGCCGGGAACGTGGCCGCTTGCGCTTCTCCGTAATCCGGGAACGTCGGCCGCCCGCGCCGCCCTGAACCGCGGCGGTTCCGCGCCCCGTCGCACCCGCAATCCACCGACGCCCGGGCGGCCGACCGGCCCCGCCCACAAGGCCCCCATTCAACAATTCACGCAAGCAAACAAGCGGCCATCCGGGTGCCTGCGCGTACGCAGCGGAAGGGGCGGCCACCCACCCGGGTGGCCGCCCCTTCCGCCGTCAGCTGTCTCGCGCTGCCCGCGCGCCGGTCAGGCGCTCGCCGCCCCGTTCGGCAGCTCCACGTGCGCTCCCAGGCTCACGAGCTTCTCCATGAAGTTCTCGTAGCCGCGGTTGATCAGGTCGATGCCGTGCACGCGGGAGGTGCCCTGCGCCGCGAGGGCGGCGATCAGGTACGAGAAGCCGCCGCGCAGGTCCGGGATGACCAGGTCGGCGCCCTGGAGCTTGGTCGGCCCGGACACCACCGCCGAGTGCAGGAAGTTGCGCTGCCCGAAGCGGCAGGCGCTGCCGCCCAGGCACTCCCGGTAGAGCTGGATGTGCGCGCCCATCTGGTTGAGCGCCGAGGTGAAGCCGAGCCGGGACTCGTACACCGTCTCGTGGACGATGGACAGGCCGGACGCCTGCGTCAGGGCGACCACCAGCGGCTGCTGCCAGTCGGTCTGGAAACCGGGGTGCACGTCGGTCTCCAGGGCGATGGCGTCCAGCGAGCCGCCCGGGTGCCAGAAGCGGATGCCCTCGTCGTCGATCTCGAAGGCGCCGCCGACCTTCCGGTAGGTGTTCAGGAAGGTCATCATCGAGCGCTGCTGCGCGCCGCGCACGTAGATGTTGCCCTCGGTGGCCAGCGCCGCGGACGCCCAGGAGGCCGCCTCCAGGCGGTCCGGGAGGGCGCGGTGGTTGTAGCCGCCGAGCTTGTCGACGCCGGTGATCCGGATCGTCCGGTCGGTGTCCATGGAGATGATCGCGCCCATCTTCTGGAGTACGCAGATCAGGTCCTCGATCTCCGGCTCCACGGCCGCGTTCGACAGCTCGGTGACGCCCTCCGCCAGGACGGCGGTCAGCAGCACCTGCTCGGTCGAGCCGACGGACGGGTACGGCAGGCGGATCTTGCAGCCGCGCAGCCGCTGCGGGGCCTCCAGGTACTGGCCGTCCGCCCGCTTCTCGATGGTCGCGCCGAACTGGCGCAGCACGTCGAAGTGGAAGTCGACCGGCCGGCCGCCGATGTCGCAGCCGCCCAGGCCCGGGATGAAGGCGTGGCCGAGGCGGTGCAGCAGCGGGCCGCAGAAGAGGATCGGGATGCGCGAGGACCCGGCGTGGGCGTCGATGTCGGCGACATTGGCGCTCTCCACGTGCGACGGGTCGAGGATCAGCTCGCCCGCCTCGTCGCCGGGACGCACCGTGACGCCGTGCAGTTGCAGCAGGCCGCGTACGACGCGTACGTCGCGGATGTCGGGCACATTGCGCAGTCTGCTCGGGCTGCTGCCGAGCAGCGCGGCGACCATGGCCTTGGGCACGAGGTTCTTCGCGCCGCGAACCCGGATCTCGCCCTCCAGCGGGGTGCCGCCGTGGACAAGCAGTACGTCGTCGGTAGAGACGGTCATGGATCTCGCGTTCCTGGAGACGGACAGGGGGCCAAGGGGAAATGGTAAGGGCGGCGGAGGGGTTGCCCGTAGGCCGGAGCGGGCCTGAGGCGTGTAATGGCTTTGTCACAACACCCTGCGCTACCGTCCGCCTTTGTTCTGTAATCGACATTCGGGGCGGTCCGTGCGGGTACGTCCCGGTGTGCCGTCCGTGGTGCGGAACCGTGCGCCGGGGCTGCCGTCGTACGCCCTGCGCTGCTCTCGTGCGGGTCCCGCTGTTGACTCCCCGCCGCGGTGCGAAGTGCGGGATCATGTCTGCATGACCGAGGTGTCCTCGCTCACCGGCCGGCTGCTCGTCGCCACACCGGCGCTCGCCGACCCGAACTTCGACCGCGCGGTGGTGCTCCTGCTCGACCACGACGAGGAGGGGTCCCTCGGCGTGGTCCTCAACCGCCCGACGCCCGTGGGCGTCGGCGACATCCTCGAACCGTGGGCGTCCCTGGCCGGCGAGCCCGGCGTGGTCTTCCAGGGCGGCCCGGTCTCCCTGGACTCGGCCCTCGGCGTGGCCGTGGTGCCGGGCGGCCCGGAAACGCCGGAGAGCGCGTCGACCGGCGACGGACCGCTGGGCTGGCGCCGTGTGCACGGGGCGATCGGCCTGGTCGACCTGGAAGCGCCCCCGGAACTGCTCTCCACGGTGCTCGGCAGCCTGCGCATCTTCGCCGGGTACGCGGGCTGGGGCCCCGGCCAGCTGGAGGACGAGCTGGTCGAGGGCGCCTGGTACGTCGTCGAGTCCGAACCGGGCGACGTGTCCTCCCCGGACCCGGAACAACTCTGGCGGGCGGTACTACGACGCCAGCGAAACGAATTGGCGATGGTGGCGACGTATCCGGACGACCCGTCCTTGAACTGAGGCATCGGGGGGCGCGCGGGCCGGGTTTCGCCCCGGGGCCGGAGCCCCGCCCCACGTCCCCTTGGGGGGCCGGCCGTACCGACCACCCGCCCGGCCCCTACTCCCGCCCTTCCCCACCCATCCCGAAGAACCGTTCCGCCAGGGGGTGGGCGCCGCGGGTGGGCAGGACCAGGCGGACGGTCACCGGCGGGGCGTTCTTCAGGCGTACGAAACGGATGCCCGGGTGGGTGTGCCGCTCGGCCACCGCCTGCGGCGCCACGCCCACCCCGTGTCCGGCGGCGACCGCCTCCAGCCACTCGTCGAAGTTGTCCGCGGTGCAGGCGAGTCGCGGGCGGCGGTCCGCGGGCCACAGTTCGGGGCGGGTGCTGCCGGTGACGGTGTTGACCACGAGCGGGTGGTCCGCCAGCTCGCCCCAGTCCAGAACGCGGCGGCGCGCCAGGGGCGTGGCAGCGCCGAGCCGGCCGACGGCGGCGACCCGCGGCTCGTACAGCAGCACCCGAGTACGGACATCCGCGTCCGGCGGGGCGTCCCCGCGCAGCACCGCGACGTCCGACTCGCCGGTGTCCAGCCCGGCCAGCGGCGTGTCCCGGCGCACCAACCGCACCCCGGCCCCGGTCGCCGCCTCGAACGCCGCGGTCAGCTCGGCGCAGGCGGCGGGCAGCAGCGAGGTGAAACCGAGCCGCAGCACGGGCTGCCCACCGGGCGCACGCAGCGCGGCGGCCAGCCGGGGCAGCAGCGGCGCCAGCTCGGCGTAGAGCCGCCGGCCGTCCTCGGTCAGCTCGACGCGCCGGGTGGTCCGGTCCAGCAGCCGGGTGGCAAGGGTCTCCTCCAGGGCCCGTACGGTCCTGGTCAGCGCGGGCTGCCCGACCCGCAGCCGATCTGCGGCGTACGTGAAACTGCGCTCCTCGGCGACGGCCATGAAGGCCCGCAAATGCCGGAGTTCGACCCCATCGAGCCCATCAGCACCACGCGGCCCGGCCGGCACCGGCCCCGCCCCCACCGTCTCGTCCACGCCGTCTCTCCACCTCTCCACCGTCCGCCGGAACGGTTCCGCACCCGCCCGCGCTCATCCACGCCCGCTTCCGCCGGGCAAGCATGCCTCTGTACGGGCCACCTTTGCGCGGGCCACCTTCCCGAACATCCGGAGGACGCGTGCACTTCCCGACCGGTCGGGCCGGTTGTTCAGCCCAGCCCCTTCTCGATGGCTACAAAATGTCCGCGTCGTAAACGGCCCCAGGGCGTCGCGCTCCCACTGCGGCTGTGCATCACGATGCGAAGTGCTCTGGGCGCGCCGCTCCATGAGTGTGCGCCCGGCGTCTTCCATTCATTCTTCGCGAGCATGAATCACCCCTCCATCGCATTTCCCCCACCATCCGGAGACTGCCTACGTTTCCCGCCGACGGACGTGAACCGGAGAACAGAGGAGTTGACGGCGGTGCGCAAGGTCTGGCTGCTGGCGTTGGGGGCGTTCGCCCTGGGGCTGGATGCTTATGTGATGGCGGGGTTGCTGCCCGTCGTCGCCGGTGATCTCGGGACCTCGGTGTCGCTGGTGGGGCAGATGGTGACGGTGTTCACGCTGTCGTACGCGATTGCCGCGCCGTTGGTCGCGGGGGTGCTGGCGGGGGTGCGGCCGCGGGCGGTCATCCTGGTCGCGCTGGCCGTCTTCACCGTGGGCAACGCGGTCACCGCCCTTGCCCCCGCGCTGGGGGCGCTGCTCGCCGCCCGGGTCGTCGCGGGGGCCGGGGCGGGGGTGTACGCAGCGTTGTCCACGGCCGCCGCCTCGGCGCTGGTGCCGGCCGAGCGGCGCGGGCGGGCGCTGGCGCTGGTCATGGGCGGGATGAGCACCGGCACGGTGCTCGGTGTGCCGGTGGGGGTGCTGCTGGCCGGGCACGCGGGCTGGCGGTCCACGATGTGGCTGGTCACGGGGCTGGGGGCGGCCGCTCTGGTGGGGCTGGCGACGCTGCTGCCGTCGGTGCCCGCCGATCCGCCGGTGCCGGCGCGGGCCCGGCTGGCCGCCGTTACCGACCGGGAGGTGGCGCCGATCGTGGGCGTCTCGTTCCTGGCCGCTGTGGCGAGTCTGGGGCTCTATACGTATCTGGCGCCGGTCCTCGGCTCCGCGGGCGGCGTGGGGGAGGTCGCCCCGTATCTCTGGGCGTGGGGGATCGGCGGCGTGCTGGGCAGCATGGTGGCCGGTCCGCTGGTGGACCGTACGGGGAAGGCCGGGGCCCTGGTCGGCGGGGTGCTGGTGACGGTCGCCGCCGCGCAGGCCCTGCTGCCGCTGCTGGCCTCCGCCGCGCTGCCGGGCGCGGCGGCGGTGCTGGTGCTGTGGGGCGCGGCGGGCTGGGCGCTCCAGGTGCCGCAGCAGCACCGGCTGCTCGCCCTGCGCGACGACCGCGGCACGGTCGCCCTCGCGCTGAACAACTCCGCCCTCTACCTGGGCAGCGCGGTCGGCTCCGCGCTGGGCGGGCTGGCCCTCGCGGCGGGGGCCGAGGGGTACGCGCTGCCCTGGGCCGCGGCCGGTGTCGCGGCCCTCGGGCTCGTCCTCCACCTGTGGGCGGGCCGCCGCTCCCGGCCCGCCGCGCGCGTCGGTACCCTTGGCGGTTATGAGCACTCTTGAGCCCGAGCGCGGGGCAGGTACGGGGACCCTCGTAGAGCCGACGCCGCAGACGTCGCACGGCGACGGCGACCACGAGCGCTACGCCCACTACGTCCAGAAGGACAAGATCATGGCGAGCGCGCTCGACGGCACCCCCGTCGTCGCCCTCTGCGGCAAGGTCTGGGTCCCGGGCCGCGACCCGAAGAAGTACCCGGTCTGCCCCATGTGCAAGGAGATCTACGAGTCCATGGGCGCCGGCGGCGACAAGGACAAGGGCGGTAAGGACGGCGGCAAGAAGTAGCCCCCGCGGAGCCGGTGCCCCTGCGGCGCCGCCCCCCGTCCGCCCTGCGCGTGTCCGGCCCGTTCCCGTACGAGGAGCGGGCCGTACGCGTCCGGTGCCGCGCAGCACCGAGGCCCGGTCCCCGTGCGGGGGCCGGGCCTCGGTCGTTCGGTGCCGGGCGGGTCAGGAGTTCCAGGGGGTGAGGTTGAAGATGTCGCCGCTCTCGGCGTTGGCGATGCACTGGTTCGGATAGGTCTTCTTGTAGAAGGTCGTCTTGCCGCGCCATGTGCCGTGGGCCACGACCGTGACCGGCTGGTAGATCTTCGGGCAGGCGCGGGGCTCCCGCGCGACGCGGGCGTAGTCGCCGTCGGCGATGGCCAGCTTGAGACAGGCCCCGGCCGGGTCCGGGTGGCTGCCGCCGACCGGGAAGCACCGCAGGTAGGCGGCGGCGAGGACGGGTCCGGAGGGGTCGGTGCCCTCGTGGATGGCGATGTGCTGGCGGCCGCCGGTCTCCGGCTGGGCGTCGTGCGCGGCGGCCGGGGCGGCCGCGAGGGGCAGCAGCCCCAGGGCGGCGACGGCCAGCAGGGCGGTGCGTACGGGTCGAGCGCGCATGTATTCGGTCGGTCCTTTGCGTGTCGTGCGGCTGGGGCTGCTGCCAGCGGCTGCTGCCGGGGACCGGGCTCTCGCGGGGCGTCCGGTGCTGCTTCTGGTAGCAGAGGAGGGACATCTGATTCATAGATAGACGTACTGGGACGAATTGCTGGCGATTGTGGGCCAGTGGTGGCGTGTCGCCCGTTCCGCTGCCTGATCGGCTCTTGTGGGGGAGCGTCGGCGCGCTTAGCCTCCTGAGGATTGTGCATGGCGAAACGCCCGTTGCGCATGCTGCAACGTTCCTTTCAGGGGGTCCCCAATGCAGCTCTCCGCCCGAACAGCCGCCCGCACGGCGGCACTTGTCCTGGCCGTCGTCACCGCCGCCGGCTGCGCCCCGTCCACCTCGGGCGGCGGCGCCAAGGAGGACGCCAAGACCGGCACCCTGCGGGTCTGGCTCTTCCAGGAGGTCAACAACAAGCCGAAGGAAGCGGTCGTCCGCAAGGCGGTGGCCGACTTCAAGGCCGCACACCAGGGCACCGACGTCCAGGTCGACTACATCCCGGTCGATACCCGGGCCCAGCGCATCAAGGCCGCCTTCAACGACCCCAAGAGCGCCCCCGACGTGATCGAGTACGGCAACACCGACACCGCCGGATACGTCGAGGACGGCGGACTGGCCGATGTCAGCCGCGAGTTCGGTGCCTGGAAGGACGCCAAGGACACCGACCCGACGGCCAAGGAGTCGGTGACCGTGGACGGCAAGGTCTACGGCGCGCCGCTGTTCGTCGGCGTACGGGCGCTGTACTACCGCACCGACGTCTTCAAGGACCTGGGCATCGCCGTCCCCGCCACCCAGGACGAGGTGGCCGCCGCCGCCCGCACGATCCGCAAGGAGCGGCCCGAGCTGTACGGCATCGCCGTCGGCGGCGCGTACACCTACGGCGCGCTGCCCTTCCTCTGGGCGCACGGCGGCGAGCTGGCCACCGGCAAGGGCGACGCGTACACCGCCGCGGTGGACAGCCCGAAGGCGCAGGCCGGCATCAAGGCGTACGCGGACCTCTTCGGCGACGCCAACTGCCCGGCCGCCAAGTGCGCGGAGATGGGCGGCAACGACACCGTCGCGGCCTTCGCCGCGGGCAAGGCGGGCATGGCGATCGGCGGCGACTTCAGCCACCAGGCCATGGAGGACGGCAAGGTCAAGGGCAAGTACGCGGTCGTACCGCTGCCCGGCACCGCCAAGGGGACGATCGCACCGGCCTTCGCGGGCGGCAACAACGTCGGTGTCCTCAAGAGCAGTTCGCACCGGACGCTGGCCGTGGACCTGATGAAGCAGCTGGCCGGCAAGGACACCCAGCGGCGGCTGTTCGACGCGATGGGCTTCCTGCCGACGTACACCGACGTACGGGCCGAGGCGGCGAAGAAGCAGCCGTTCGTCCGGCCCTTCGTGCAGACGCTGGACGCGGGCGCCAAGTTCGTGCCGGTCTCCCCGGCCTGGGCCACCATCGACTCCTCGCTCGTGCTGCCGACGATGTACCAGGAGATCGTCAGCGGCCGGAAGGACGTCGCCGCGGCGTCCGCCGACGCGGCCGAGAAGATGGACGAGGCGTTCAAGAAGTGACGCTCACGGTCAAGGACACACGCGCCGGGGGCGGCCGTACGCCGCTCACCGGCGCCCGCCGCGTACGGCCGCCGTCCCGCCGCGGGAGCCGCTGGACGCCCTGGCTCTACCTCGCCCCCGCGCTGGCCGTCCTGGGCGGGCTGCTCGTCTACCCGATCTACCAGCTCGGCCTGATCTCGTTCCTCGAATACACCCAGGCCCAGGTCAGCGGCGGCGAACCGACCAGCTTCCGGGGGCTGGCCAACTACGCCGAACTGTTCGGGGACGGCCGGTTCTGGCAGGTACTGCTGGCCACGGTGGTGTTCGCCGCGGCCTGCGTGCTGTGCACCCTGGCGGTCGGCTGCTCGTGCGCCGTCCTGCTCACCCGGATCCGGGCGGTGCCGCGCCTGGCCCTGATGCTGGCCGCGCTCGGCGCCTGGGCCACCCCCGCCATCACCGGCTCCACCGTCTGGGTCTTCCTCTTCGACCCGGACTTCGGGCCGGTCAACCGGGTGCTGGGGCTCGGCGACTTCTCCTGGACCTACGGGCGCTACAGCGCCTTCGCACTGGTCCTGCTGGAGGTCGTGTGGTGCTCGTTCCCGTTCGTGATGGTCACCGTCTACGCGGGCATCCGGGCCATCCCGGCCGAGGTGCTGGAGGCCGCGGCCCTGGACGGCGCGTCCCAGTGGCGGACCTGGCGCTCGGTCACTGCGCCGATGCTCCGGCCGATCCTCGTCGTCGTCACCATCCAGTCGGTCATCTGGGATTTCAAGGTCTTCACCCAGATCTACGTGATGACCAACGGCGGCGGCATCGCCGGGCAGAACCTCGTGCTGAACGTGTACGCCTACCAGAAGGCGTTCGCCTCGTCCCAGTACAGCCTGGGCTCGGCCATCGGCATCGTGATGCTGCTGATCCTGCTCGGCGTCACGCTCGTCTACCTGCGCCTGCTGCGCCGACAGGGGGAGGAACTGTGAGTACGGTCCGTACGCCGAGCCGTACACCGAGCCGTGCGCGGCTGATCCGGCGGCCCGGACGGTCGGCCGCCGAGGCGGGCGCGCTGCTGCTCGCCGCGGCCGTGGCCTTCCCCCTCTACTGGATGGTGCTGTCCGCCTTCAAACCGGCGGGCGAGGTGCAGTCCACCGAGCCGCTGCCCTGGACCCTGCACCCCTCGCTCGACGCCTTCCGGCGGGTCTTCCAGCAGCAGGACTTCGGGCGCTACTTCCTCAACAGCCTGTTCGTGGCGGGCGTCGTCGTCATCGCCTCCGCGCTGATCGCCTTCCTGGCGGCCACGGCCGTCACCCGCTTCCGCTTCCGGTTCCGCACGACGCTGCTGATCATGTTCCTGGTCGCGCAGATGGTCCCGGTCGAGGCGCTGACCATCCCGCTCTTCTTCCTGATGCGGGACGTCGGCGACGCCGTGCCCGGCATCGGCCTGAACACCCTCGGCTCACTGATCCTGCCGCACCTCGCCTTCTCCCTGCCCTTCGCGATCTGGATGCTGCGCGGCTTCGTCAAGGCCGTACCCGAGGCGCTGGAGGAGGCCGCCTGCCTGGACGGCGCGTCGCGCGGCCGCTTCCTGTGGCAGATCCTCTTCCCGCTGGTCTTCCCCGGGCTCGTCGCCACCAGCGTCTTCTCCTTCATCAGCACCTGGAACGACTTCCTCTTCGCCAAGTCCTTCATCATCAGCGCGACGGAGAACTCCACGCTCCCGATGGCCCTGCTGGTCTTCTTCAAGCCGGACGAGAACGACTGGGGCGGCATCATGGCGGCGTCGACCGTGATGACCGTGCCCGTGCTGGTGTTCTTCGTGCTCGTGCAGCGCAGGCTGGTGTCGGGCCTCGGCGGCGCGGTGAAGGACTGACGGGCCCCGGCACCACTTCCCCCCTGCTCACCACCCACCACCTCTCCTGGAACGGAAGGGTCATGACATGGACGACGCAGTTACGCCGGACGGCGCCCGGACGGAGACCGGCCTGATACCGCTGCCCCGCGACACCCGGCCGGCGGACGGCGCGTTCCGCCCCGGCCCGGGCACCGTGCTGGACGCGGGCCCCGGCACGGAGACCACCGCCGCCTGGCTGCGCGCCACCGTCGGCGCCGCGACCGGCTGGCCGCTGCCGCCCGGCACCGCCGGAGACGGACGGGACGGCGGCGTCATCCGCCTGCGCGTCGACGCGGACACCGCCGACGCGCTCGGCCCCGAGGGCTACCGCCTGACCGTCGGCCGCACCGGCGTCACCCTCCTCGGCGGCGGCGCCGCGGGCACGTTCTGGGGCGCCCAGACACTGCGGCAGCTGCTCGGCCCCGACGCCCACCGCCGCGCGCCCCTGCGCCCCGGCGACGACTGGTCCGTACCGGCCGTACGCATCGAGGACGCGCCCCGCTTCGCCTGGCGCGGCATGATGCTCGACGTCGCCCGCCACTTCCTGCCCAAGGACGGCGTGCTGCGCTACCTCGACCTGCTCGCCGCACACAAGCTCAACGTGCTGCACCTCCACCTCACCGACGACCAGGGCTGGCGGATCGAGATCGAGCGCTACCCGCGGCTGACCGGGACCGGCGCCTGGCGGGAGCGCACCAAGCTCGGCCACCGGGCCTCACCCCTGTGGGATGAGCGCCCGCACGGCGGCTACTACACCCAGGACGACATCCGCGAGATCGTCGCCTACGCCGCCGCGCGGCATATCTCCGTCGTCCCGGAGATCGACATCCCGGGCCACTCGCAGGCCGCCATCGCGGCGTATCCGGAACTGGGCAACACCGACGTCATCGACACCAACTCCCTCAAGGTCTGGGACACGTGGGGCGTCAATCCGAATGTACTGGCCCCCACTGACAACGCCCTGCGTTTCTACGAAGGGGTCCTGGAGGAGGTGCTCGCCCTCTTCCCCTCCCGCTTCGTGCACATCGGCGGCGACGAGTGCCCCAAGGACCAGTGGCGCGCGTCGCCGTACGCCCAGGCCCGTATCAAGGAGCTCGGCGTGGGCGACGAGGACGGCCTGCAGAGCTGGTTCATCCGGCACTTCGACGGCTGGCTGGCCGACCGCGGCCGCCGGCTCATCGGCTGGGACGAGATCCTGGAGGGCGGCCTGGCGCCGGGCGCCGCGGTGTCCTCCTGGCGCGGCTACGCGGGCGGCATCGCCGCCGCGCAGGCGGGCCACGACGTCGTGATGTGCCCCGAACAGCAGGTCTACCTGGACCACCGGCAGCACGCCGACCCCGACGAGCCGGTACCGATCGGCTACGTACGGACCCTGGAGGACGTCTACCGCTTCGAGCCGGTGCCGCCCAAGCTGACCCCGGAACAGGCCGCCCACGTGCTGGGCACCCAGGCCAACGTGTGGACCGAGGTCATGGAGACCCGGCAGCGCCTCGACTACCAGGTCTTCCCGCGGCTGGCCGCCGTCGCCGAGGTCGCCTGGTCCGAACTGCCGCCGCCCGCGGACCGCGACCACGCCGGCTTCACCCGCCGGATGGCCGCCCACTACCCGCGCCTGGACGCCCTCGGCGTCGACTACCGGCCACCCGGCGGCCCCCTCCCGTGGCAGCGGCGCCCCGGGTTGCTCGGACGCCCGATCGAGGGGTCGCCCCCAAACGTGTGAGCCGGGGCGGATGCGGGCGGCCGGAGCGGCCGGTTGCTGGGACGGTGGTTGCCGCGCAACGCACGCAAGGCGGTCCAGGCGTTGGCGGTCCAGGCGATGGCAGTCAAGGTGATGTATGTCCGGTAAGTCGCACGAGGCGCCTCCGGGCGCGCCCGCCCGCGCGCCCCGCACCGCCCGGCCGCCGGTGCCCGGACGCGCGGCGGAGCCCCTCTCCGGTTCGCGCCCCGGACCTCCCGTACGTCCCGAACACCGGCCCTGTCCCGCCTTCGAGGCGCCCGCTGCCGCGCTGGTGCGCCTCGAAGACGGGCCCTAGCGCCGCGGGCCTGCAAAGATGTGCCAGAGTTGCCACGTCCGGACCGTGAGCACGTACCGTACGGCGGAGCGGAACAGCCGGGACACCGGGGAAGGGGCAGCTGGGTTGACCACGCACGCACCGCAGGCTTCGCATTCGGTGGCGTTGCCGGCCTCGCTCGACGAGGCCGTGGCGGCGCTCGCCACCATGCCCGCCGCCGTGCCCGTCGCGGGCGGTACGGACCTGATGGCCGCCGTCAACTCCGGGCTGCTGCGGCCCGCGGGCCTGGTGGGCCTCGGCCGGATCAGCGAGATCCGCGGCTGGCAGTACCAGGACGGCCACGCCCTGCTCGGCGCCGGCCTGACCCTCGCGCGGATGGGCCGCCCCGACTTCGCCGCGCTCATCCCGGGCCTGGCCGCCGCCGCCCGCGCCGCCGGCCCCCCGCAGGTCCGCAACGCGGGCACCCTCGGCGGCAACATCGTCACCTCCGCGCCCACCGGCGACACCCTGCCGGTGCTCGCCGCCCTCGAAGCCGACCTGGTCGTCGCCGGACCCGGCGGCGCCCGCCGCGAGATCCCGGTCAGCCACCTGCTGGCCGGCCGCGAGATGCTGCGCCCCGGCGAACTCGTCGGCTACGTACGGGTGCCGCTGCTGCACGCCCCGCAGACCTTCCTGAAGGCCACCGGCCGCACCGGCCCCGGGCGCGCGACCGCCTCGGTGGCCCTCGTCCTCGACCCCGCGCGGCGCGGCGTGCGCTGCGCGGTCGGCGCGGTGGCCGCCATGCCGCTGCGCCCCCTGGAGGCCGAGCAGTGGGTGGCCTCGATCATCGACTGGGACGGCGAACGGAAGCTGGTCCCCGAGGCGCTGGCCGCCTTCGGCGACTACGTGGCCGCCGCCTGCATCCCCGATCCGCCCCCGCCGCTGGACGGCACCGAGCCGCAGACCCTGCCGCCCGCCGCACTGCACCTGCGCCGTACGGTGGCGGCCCTGGCCCGCCGAGCACTTGGGAGGGCGCTCTCGTGAGCGACGCCGACCGCCCCGACCGCCCCGAGGGGCGCAACAGCCCCGAGGACACCCAGCCGCTGCGCGTGGTGCGGCCGCAGGACCGGCAACGCTGGGAGCCGCTGCCCCAGGGCAACGAGTACGAGCAGGAGGCCACCGCCTTCGTCCAGCTCCCGGACGGCTTCACCAGCGGCCCGTACCCGGGCGGTTACGGCTACCCCGCCTACCCGGACGCCCACCAGGACCCCGGCGCGCCGGAGCACGGCGGCGCGCCCGGCCACGGCGACCACGGCGGGTACGGCGCCGACCCGCTCGCCGCGCCCGGCCACGGCTACACCCCGCCGTCCTCCTTCGCGCCGCCGCCGACCCCGGGCCCGGCGACCGACCCGGCGGCCACCGGCCAGTGGACGATGCCGTTCGCGGACGCCCCGGCCACCGGGCTGCCCGTGCACGGGATGCCTGACCCCGGCCCGCACGGCCACTACGCCGACGGCGGCCAGGACGCCGCGCCGCACGGGGTCTGGCCGGTCGCGGGCGCGGACGGCGGCAGCGGCACCACCGGCCAGTGGGCCATCCCCACCGCCCCGGACGAGATGCTGGAGGAGTCCGGCGAGTACCTGCTCGGCGACGACCGCAACCCGGCCTCCGGGTACGGCGGTGCGTACGGGCACGTCGAGCACGGGCACGGGCCCGCCGACCCGGCCGCGACCGGGCAGTGGCACTTCACCACGGACCAGCACCCGGGCACCGGGCACCTGCCGTACGACCGGCCCGCACACCAGCCGCACCGGCCCGCGGACCAGGTGACGCCCGGCTACGACCCCGTCCACGGCGTGCCCGTGGCCGGTGAAGGGCCCGGCGACGGCGGCACGTTGGGCGGCGCGGGCAACTGGTCGCTGCCCGCCGACGCGCTGGCGCAGTGGCCCCCGCGCCCGACGCCGCACGAGGCACCGCAACCGCGGCACGCGGAGCCGGCGGCGCCTGCCGAGGCGTCTGTCGAGGCGTCTGCCGAGACGCCTGCCGATGTGCACGTGGCTGCCGGTGCAGGCGAGATCCGTACGGAAGAGGCCCGTACGGAAGAGGCCCGTACGGAAGAGGCCCGTACGGACACGAGCGCCGACGCCGCTCCGGCGCCGCGGCCGGACGAGGCGGCCGAGCCTGCTGTGACGGCAGAGGCCGCCGTGCCGGTCGAATCCGCTGCGGCGGCAGAGGCCGCAGTGCCGGTCGAGACCACTGCAGCGGCCGAGTCCACCGTGGCCACAGAGGCCGGTGAGCCCGCAGGGCCTGGCGAGCCCGCGGAGTCCGGCGATCTCGCAGAGTCCGGCGAGCCCGCTGCGCCCGCCGAATCCCCCGCCCCCGACGCCGCGTCCGGACCGGCCGAGGACGGCACCGAGACGGCCGCCGAGGCCCCCGCGGCAGCCTCTGACGCCCCGGCGGCCCCGGAACCCGCCGCGGCCCCGGACGCACCCGCCGACGCGGCCGTGACGGCCGGTGAGCCCGCCCCCGGACCCGCCGCGCCCGAAGCGGAGGCGCCTGCCGACGCGGAAGCACGTCCCGAAGTCGACGCACCCGCAGAGGCGGAAGCACCCGCCGACCCGGCCGAACCCACGGACCGGCCGGCCCCCGCCGCCCACCCCGCCCCCGCGGCGGCCGATACACCCGGACCGGCCGATACACCCGGACCGGCCGATACACCCGGACCGGCCACGGACCCGGCCGCTCCGGACCCGGCCGCCCAGGACCCCGAGCCCGCCCCCCTGCACCCCGACCCCCCTTACGACGAACACCCGCACACCTCCTACGTGCTGACCGTCAACGGCACCGACCGCCCGGTCACCGACGCCTGGATCGGCGAGTCGCTGCTGTACGTGCTGCGCGAGCGCCTCGGCCTCGCCGGGGCCAAGGACGGCTGCTCGCAGGGCGAGTGCGGGGCCTGTTCCGTACAGGTCGACGGGCGGCTGGTGGCGTCCTGCCTGGTGCCCGCCGCGACCACGGCGGGCAGCGAGATCCGTACGGTCGAGGGCCTGGCGCAGCACGGCACGCCCTCCGACGTGCAGTGCGCCCTGGCCGAGTCCGGCGCCGTGCAGTGCGGCTTCTGCATCCCCGGCATGGCCATGACCGTCCATGACCTGCTGGAGGGCAACCACGCCCCCACCGAGCTGGAGACCCGGCAGGCGCTCTGCGGCAACCTCTGCCGCTGCTCGGGCTACCGGGGCGTGCTCGACGCGGTCAACGAGGTCGTCCGGAACCGGGCCGCGGCGGCGGCTGCCGCCGAGGAGGCCGCGGCCGCCGCTCCCGAGGAGCCCGGCACCCCCGGCACCCCCCGCATCCCCCACCAGGCCGGCCCCGCCGACCCGCAGGGCCCCGCTTCCCACGGCCACCACCCCCACGGGCCGCACCCCCACGGCCCGGGCGCAGATCCGCAGTCCGGAGGCTCCGCATGACCGGCACACCCGAGGGCGGCGCCGTCACCGCCACCCCCGCCGCGGGCGTTCCCCTCCCCGCCGAGCCGCCGCCGCACGGCCTCGGCGTCTCCCTGCCGTCCGCGGACGCGCCCGCCAAGACGGAGGGCGTCTTCCCGTACGCCTCCGACCTGTGGGCCGAGGGCCTGCTGTGGGCGGCGGTGCTGCGCTCCCCGCACGCGAGCGCCCGCATCCTGTCGCTGGACACCGGACCGGCCGCCGAGATGCCGGGCGTACGGGCCGTCGTCACGCACGCGGACGTACCGGGCGACGCCGGGCACGGCCGGGGCACGCCCGACCGCCCGGTCTTCGCCCACGACGTGGTCCGCCACCACGGCGAGCCGATCGCCGCGGTCGCCGCCGACCACCCCGACACGGCGCGGCTGGCCGCGGCGGCCATCGCCGTCGAGTACGAGGTCCTGGAGCCGGTCACCGACCCGCAACTGGCCTTCGAGGCCGAGCCGCTGCACCCGGACGGCAACCTGATCCGGCACATCCCGCTGCACTTCGGCGACCCGGAGGTGGTGGGCGAGACCATCGTCGAGGGCCTGTACCGCATCGGCCGCCAGGACCCGGCGCCGATCGGCGCCGAGGCCGGGCTCGCGGTGCCGCGCCCGGACGGCGGCGTGGAGATCTACACCGCCTCCACCGACCCGCACGCCGACCGCGACCTGGCCGCCGCCTGCTTCGGGCTGGAACCGGAACGGGTGCGCGTGGTCGTCACCGGCGTCCCCGGGGCCACCGCGGACCGTGAGGACCCGGGCATGCAGCTCTCCCTCGGGCTGCTGGCGCTGCGCACCGGCTGCCCGGTCAAGCTGGCCGCCACCCGCGAGGAGTCCTTCCTCGGGCACGCCCACCGCCACCCCACCCTGCTGCGCTACCGCCACCACGCGGACGCCGAGGGCAAGCTGGTCAAGGTCGAGGCGCAGATCCTGATGGACGCGGGCGCGTACGCGGACACCTCCGCCGAGGCGCTCGCCGCCGCCGTCTCCTTCGCCTGCGGCCCGTACGTCGTCCCGCACGCCTTCATCGAGGGCTGGGCGGTCCGCACGAACAACCCGCCGTCCGGGCACCTGCGCGGCGAGGGCGCGATGCAGGTCTGCGCCGCGTACGAGGGCCAGATGGACAAGCTGGCCGCCAAGCTCGGCATGGACCCGGCCGAGCTGCGGCTGCGCAACGTGATGGCCACCGGCGACCTGCTGCCCACCGGCCAGACCGTCACCTGCCCGGCGCCGGTCGCCGAACTGCTGCGTGCCGTCAAGGACGAGCCGCTGCCCGAACTCCCCAAGGACACCCCGGAGGAGGACTGGCTGCTGCCCGGCGGCCTGGAGGGCGCGGGCGAGCCTTCGGCGGTGCGCCGCGGCGTCGGCTACGCGCTCGGCATGGTCCACATGCTCGGCGCGGAGGGCGCCGACGAGGTCTCCACCGCCACGGTCAAGGTCAGCGGCTCGGTCGCCACCGTGCTGTGCGCCGCCGTGGAGACCGGCTCCGGCTTCTCGACGCTGGCCCGGCAGATCGTCCAGGAGACGCTGGGCATCGACGAGGTGCACGTGGCCGGCGTCGACACCGACCAGCCGCCCGCCGGGCGGGCCTGCCACGGCCGCCACACCTGGGTCTCCGGCGGCGCCGTCGAACGCGCCGCCAAGATGGTGCGCACCCAGCTCCTCCAGCCGCTGGCCCACAAGTTCGGCATGTCCACCGAACTCCTCCAGATCACCGACGGCAAGATCACGTCGTACGACGGCGTCCTCAGCACCACCGTCGCCGAGGCCCTGGACGGCAAGGAACTGTGGGCCACCGCGCAGTGCCGCCCGCACCCGACCGAGCCCCTGGACGAGACCGGCCAAGGCGACGCCTTCGTGGGCCTGGCCTTCTGCGCGATCCGCTGCGTCGCGGACGTGGACATCGAACTCGGCACCATCCGCGTCGTGGAGATGACCGTCGCCCAGGACGTCGGCCGGGTCCTCAACCCGCGCCAGCTCCGCGCCCGTATCGAGGCCGGTGTCACCCAGGGCCTCGGCGCGGCCCTGATGGAGAACCTGCGCACCACCCGCGGCCGGATCCGCCACCCCGACCTCACCGGCTACTCGCTGCCCACCGCCCTCGACGCCCCCGACATCCGCATCGTCAAACTCGTCGAGGAACGCGACGTGGTGGCCCCCTTCGGCGCCAAACCGGCCAGCGCCGTCCCGGTCGTCACCTCCCCGGCCGCCGTGGCCTCCGCCGTCCGCGCCGCCACCGGCCGCCCCATAGGCCGCCTCCCGATCCGCCCCCAGGCGGCGGTGGCGCAGCACTAGCGCCCCATACGCGCGTGCAGGCGGCCCCGTACCGTACGGGGCCGCCTGCACGCGCGAGCGAGGCCGTGATCGGATTCGAACCGACGTAACCGGATTTGCAGTCCGGCCCCTCAACCACTCGGGCACACGGCCGGGATGAGGTGATGTCCTGAGACTAGGCCGGGGGGCCGAGGGAGGGGCAAGGGTTCCGGCGGGGGTGCCATGAGGTTGCAACGCGGCGTTCACGCGTGCGGTTCGGCGCCGCGTTCCGTCCTAGTCCCAGCGGCCGAGAAGATCCCCGCCTTGCGACAGGGGCGCACCGTGCCGACGCCTCTTACGCTGGCCGCATGACTGCCGTGGACCCGCGCGACGCCGCCGAAGTGCCCCACCCCGCAAGCCCGCTGACCGCGCCGCCCGCCGAAGGGGTGCTCGGGCGGACGTACCGTGCGCTGACGCTCGGGATCATCTCCGTCGTGTCGCTCATCGCCTTCGAGGCGAGTGCCGTGAACACCGCCATGCCCGCGGTCGGTCACGCGCTGGACGGCATCGAGCTGTACGCGTTCGCCTTCTCCGCGTACTTCACGGCCAGCCTGTTCGCGATGGCGCTGTCGGGGGAGTGGTGCGACCGGAGTGGTCCGCTCGCGCCGCTGTTCACCGGGATCGCCACCTTCGGCGCGGGCCTGGTGGTCGCGGGATCGGCGCAGGAGATGTGGCTGTTCGTGGTGGGGCGCGGGGTGCAGGGGACCGGGGGCGGGCTGGTCATCGTGGCGCTGTACGTGGTGGTGGGGCGCGCCTATCCGGAGGCGCTGCGGCCCGCCGTGCTGGCGGCCTTCTCGGCGGCCTGGGTGCTGCCGGTGATCGTCGGGCCGCTCGTCGCCGGGACGGTCACCGAGCACCTGGGGTGGCGCTGGGTCTTCCTGTCCATACCCGTCCTCGTCCTGCTGCCGCTGACGGTGATGCTGCCCGCACTGCGCAAGCTGCCGCCCCGGAAGGGGGACGAGCGGATGGACCGGCGCCGCATTCTGCTCGCCCTGGCGGTGGCCGCGGGTGCCGGGCTGCTCCAGTACGCGGCCCAGCGGCGCGACTGGGTCGCAGCGCTGCCCGCAGCCGTCGGGTTCGCGCTGCTGGCGCCGGCGGTCGTCCGGCTGCTGCCCAGGGGGACGTTCCGGGCCGCCCGCGGGCTGCCCTCCGTGGTGCTCATCCGGGGCCTGGCCGCGGGTTCGCTGCTCGCCGCCGAGAGCTTCATCCCGTTGATGCTCGTCACCGAGCGCGGTCTGTCCACCACGCTGGCCGGGCTCTCGCTGACCGGCGGCGGCCTCACCTGGGCCCTGGGCTCGTACACCCAGAGCCGGCCGCGCCTGGAGCCGTACCGGGAGCGGATCATGGGCATCGGACTGCTGCTGATGACGGCGGCGATCCTGGCCGTGCCGCTGGTGCTGATCGACGGCGTGCCCGTCTGGATCGTGGCGGTGGCGTGGGTGGTGGCCGGGTTCGGCATCGGGCTGAACATTTCGAGTGGGAGCGTGCTGCTGCTGAAGCTGTCCCGGCCGGAGGACGCGGGCAGCAATTCGGCCTCGCTCCAGGTGTCCGACGCCCTCGGGAACATCACCTTCGTCGGGCTGAGCGGCCTGCTGTTCAGCGCCTTCGGCGGCGGCTCGGTCGCCGGGCACGCCACGCCGGACGTGACCAACGCCGCATCCGGACAGCCCGCCGCCTTCACCGCGGTGTTCGTCACCATGGCGGCGGTGGCCCTCACCGGATCGTGGGTGGCCACACGCCTGCGGCCCGCCCGCGACGGGCTCGCGCCGGCCGTCGCGGGTGGCGGGAAGACGGCACCGGTGCCCGGCCCGCGCACGCCGGCCGCTCCCGCGGAGCGTTAGGCTGACGCGGTTGCCGATCGCCGAGCCAGCCCGACGGAGACCGTGACTACCACCACCAGCGCCACCAACAACCACCACCTGTCCCCGGCCTTCCCGGGCCGGGCGCCGTGGGGTACCGCGAACAAGCTGCGCGCCTGGCAGCAGGCCGCGATGGACAAGTACATCCAGACGCAGCCGCGCGACTTCCTCGCGGTCGCGACCCCCGGCGCGGGCAAGACCACCTTCGCGCTCACCCTCGCCTCCTGGCTGCTGCACCACCACGTGGTGCAGCAGGTGACCGTGGTCGCCCCCACCGAGCACCTGAAGAAGCAGTGGGCGGAGGCCGCCGCCCGGATAGGCATCAAGCTGGACCCGGAGTACAGCGCGGGTCCGCTCGGCAGGGAGTACCACGGCATCGCGATCACGTACGCGGGTGTCGGCGTACGCCCGATGCTGCACCGCAACCGCATCGAGCAGCGCAAGACGCTGGTCATCCTCGACGAGATCCACCACGCCGGCGACTCCAAGTCGTGGGGCGAGGCGTGCCTGGAGGCGTTCGAGCCCGCCACCCGGCGGCTCGCGCTGACCGGTACGCCGTTCCGCTCCGACACCAACCCGATCCCCTTCGTCACCTACGAGGAGGGCGACGACGGCATCCGGCGCAGCGCCGCCGACTACACGTACGGCTACGGCAACGCGCTCGGCGACGGCGTCGTGCGCCCGGTGATCTTCCTGTCGTACAGCGGCAGCATGCGCTGGCGCACCAAGGCCGGCGACGAGATCGCGGCCCGGCTCGGCGAGCCGATGACCAAGGACGCGGTGTCCCAGGCGTGGCGCACCGCGCTGGACCCGCGCGGCGACTGGATGCCGAAGGTCCTCAAGGCCGCCGACCAGCGGCTGACGGAGGTCCGCAAGGCCATACCGGACGCCGGAGCGCTGGTGATCGCCTCCGACCAGGAGCAGGCGCGCGCGTACGCCAAGCTGATCCGCGAGATAACGGGCGAGGGCGCCACCCTCGTGCTGTCCGACGACAGCGGCGCCTCGCAGCGCATCGACGACTTCTCGCACTCCGACGACCGGTGGATGGTCGCGGTCCGCATGGTGTCCGAGGGCGTGGACGTACCCCGGCTGGCGGTCGGCGTGTACGCGACGACCATCTCCACCCCGCTGTTCTTCGCCCAGGCGGTCGGCCGCTTCGTACGGTCCCGCAAGCGCGGCGAGACCGCCTCCGTCTTCCTGCCCACCGTGCCCTCGCTGCTGTCCTTCGCCAACGAGATGGAGGTCGAGCGCGACCACGTCCTGGACAAGCCGAAGAAGGACGGCGACGAGGACCCGTACGCCGAGTCCGAGAAGGAGATGGACGAGGCCAACAAGCAGCAGGACGAGGACACCGGCGAGCAGGAGCAGTTCTCCTTCGAGGCGCTGGAGTCCGAGGCGGTCTTCGACCGGGTGCTCTACGACGGCGCCGAGTTCGGCATGCAGGCGCACGCGGGCAGCGAGGAGGAGCAGGACTACCTCGGCATCCCCGGGCTGCTGGAGCCGGACCAGGTGCAGATGCTGCTCCAGAAGCGGCAGGCCCGGCAGATAGCGCACAGCAAGAAGAAGCCGGCCGAGGAGGCCGATCTGCTGGAGCTGCCCGCCGAGCGGCGCCCGGTGGTCACGCACAAGGAGCTGCTGGAGCTGCGCAAGCAGCTGAACACCCTGGTCGGCGCGTACGTCCACCAGAGCGGCAAGCCGCACGGCGTGATCCACACCGAGCTGCGCCGGGTGTGCGGCGGTCCGCCGAGCGCGGAGGCCACGGCCGGGCAGCTCAACGAGCGGATCAAGAAGGTACGGGAGTGGGCCACCCGCATGAAGTGAGGTGACGGGCCGGGCACCGCCCGGGCCGCCGCCGTCCGGCGGGGCAGCGCACGGTCGCCGTGTGCTCCCCCGCCGTCGTGTCCGGGGCCGGGTGCGCCGCGGCCGGGGGATGCCCTGTTGTGCCCCAGGCCGAAAGGCCGTGCGCCCGCGACACCCCGCCGCACGCGAAGGATCTTCAGGGACAAACCGGTCACCGGAGACCGGATTCTGGACGGACTCTTCCGCTCACCGGACCGGCTCGCTACTGTCCCGGTCACGCACACGCCCCGTGGCAGCGCCGCCGCGGAGCGCAGCCGGTGCCATGCGGCCGGCGGCCTCTTTGCGCGCGCTGCCCCGGGACCGGCAGCGCATAGCGCGCCATGAGCCGCCACTCACCCGAGGAGGGGGCGTCGTGACCGCGGAGACCTCCCAGACGCTCGACCGAGGACTGCGCGTCCTCAAATTGCTCGCCGACACCGACCACGGCCTGACCGTCACCGAGCTGTCCACCAAGCTGGGGGTCAACCGGACCGTGGTCTACCGCCTGCTCGCCACGCTGGAGCAGCACGCCCTGGTGCGCCGTGACATCGGCGGCCGGGCCCGGGTGGGCCTCGGCGTGCTGCGCCTGGGCCGCCAGGTGCACCCCCTGGTGCGCGAGGCGGCGCTGCCCGCGCTGCGCGCGCTGGCCGAGGACATCGGGGCCACCGCCCACCTCACGCTCGTGGACGGCACCGAGGCGCTGGCCGTGGCCGTCGTCGAGCCGTCCTGGACCGACTACCACGTGGCCTACCGCGCGGGCTTCCGCCACCCGCTGGACCGGGGCGCGGCCGGGCGGGCGATACTCAAGGCCCGGCAGGGCCGTACCGAGGACGCCGGACTGGCCCTGACCCACGGCGAGTTGGAGGCGGGTGCGAGCGGCGCGGCGGCCCCGCTGCTCGGGGTGAGCGGCATCGAGGGCAGCGTCGGCGTGGTGATGCTCGCCGACACGGTGCCGGAGCGGGTCGGGCCCCGGGTGGTCGAGGCGGCCCGCGAGGTGTCCGAAGCGCTGCGGTGAGCCGGGCCCGGCGGGCGTGGCGGGGAGCCGGCGGGGCGTGGCGCCGGCGGGCGCACCGGGCGCCGCCCCGTGGTGACCGGCCCGGGGCAGAGGTCATCTAGGGTGGCGGGGTGTCTTCTCGCACTCGCGCCCTCGGGATCTGCACCGCCCTCGTCCTCGCGCTCCTCGCCACCGCGGCCTTCGCGCCGCTGCCGTTCTCGGTCGCCTTCCCCGGCGACACGGCGGACGTGCTCGGCAAGCACAAGGGCAAACAGGTGATCACGATCAGCGGTGCGCCGACCCGCGAGACCAGTGGCCAGCTGCGGATGGTGGCGATCGTGGCGACCGGCCCGGACGCCCCGGTGCGGCTGCCGGACGTCGTCAAGGGCTGGTTCCGTACGGACCAGGCCGTGATGCCGGTCGACGCGGTCTACCCGGTCGGCGACACCGCCGAGCAGGCCGTGGAGCACAACCTGAAGGACATGCGGTCCTCCCAGGACGTCGCCACCCGGGCCGCCCTGAACTACCTGCACAAGAGCGACAAGGACGTGCGGGTCAAGCTGGACCTGGGCACGATCGGCGGGCCCAGTGCGGGCCTGCTGTTCTCGCTGGGCATCATCGACAAGCTGGCCGGGGACGGCCGGGGCGGCGACCTGACCGGCGGGCAGAAGATCGCGGGCACCGGCACCATCACCGCGGACGGCAAGGTCGGCGCGGTCGGCGGGGTGTCCCTGAAGACGCAGGCCGCGGGCCGGGACGGGGCCAAGGTCTTCCTCGTGCCGCAGGCGGAGTGCAAGGACGCGCAGGCCGAGCTGCCGGAGGGGATGCGGCTGATCCCCGTCAGCACGCTCTCCGGCACGGTGGACGCGCTCAAGGCGCTGAAGTCCGGCGGTACGGTCCCCAGCTGCTGAGCGACGGTACGCGGAAGCCGGCGCCTCAGCCGCCGTCCTTGATGAAGCCCTTCTCGGTCATCCAGTCCTTGGCGACCTCGTGCGGGTCCTGCCCCTCCACGTCCACCTTGGCGTTCAGGCTCTGTGCGACGGCGTTGTCCAGCGCGGCGGTGACCGGCGCGAGGAGGGCCGCGATCTGCGGGTACTTCTTCATCGTCGCCGCGTTCATCTCGGGTGCCGCGTTGTAGTTGGGGAAGAAGTGCTTGTCGTCCTTGAGGGTGCGCAGGCCCATCGCCTTGATCCGGCCGTCGGTCGTGTAGACCTCGCCGAAGGTGCAGGCCCGGCCCTCCGCCGCCTGCGTGTAGACGACGCCGCTGGTCATCTTCTTGATGTTGCCGGCCGGGATCTTCATGCCGTACGCCTTGGCCATGCCCGGCAGGCCGTCGTTGCGGGCGGAGAACTCGGCCTCCGCGCAGAGGGTGACCGCACTCGGGTTCTTCCGGGACAGCTCGGCGACGTCCGAGAGCGTCTCGACGCCCAGCCGCTTGTGCTGCTCGGCGTTGAGCGCCAGCGCGTAGGTGTTGTTCAGCTTCGACTGCGGCAGCCACTCCAGTCCGTTGGCCCGGTCGCCGTCGCGGACCGCCTCCCACTGCTTCCGCGGGTCGGCGATGGGCCGCTCGTGGCCGAGGTGGGTGATCCAGCCGGTGCCGGTGTACTCGTACATCCCGTCCGCCGTCCCGGACTTGACCGCCTCGCGGGCGCCGATCGTGCCCTGGATGTTGGTCTTGTCCACGACCGTGGCGCCGGCCGCCTTGAAGGCCAGGCCCATGATCTGGCCCAGGATGATGTTCTCGGTGAACTCCTTCGACGTCACGGTCAGCTCGGCGCCCTTGAGCGGCAGCCCCCGGCCGATCGTGCCGGGCCGCACGTCGTCGCTCATCGGACTGCCGCTGACCAGGCCGCAGCCGCTCAGCCCGGCCGCGGCCAGCAGCAGGCACCCGGCCGCGGCCGGTACCGTACGGCGCCATCGCCGCGCTCCGGTCATCCTTCCCCCACCTCCAGTCCGCGCGGACGCAGCAGCAGTTCCACCAGGGACGCCAGCCAGTCCACGAACAGCGCCAGCACCACCGTCAGGACGGAACCGAGCACCAGCACCGGCATGCGCTGGGTGATGATGCCCGCCGAGATCAGGTCGCCGAGCCCGCCGCCCCCGCCGAAGGTGGCCAGCGTCGCGGTGCCCACGTTCAGGACGAGCGCGTTGCGCACCCCCGCCAGGATCAGCGGTACGGCCAGTGGCAGCTCGACCTTCCCCAGCACGCCGGCCGCCGACATGCCGATGCCGCGGGCGGCCTCGGTCAGCGTCGGGTCGATGGCCCGCAGGCCCGCGATGGTGTTGGCCAGCACCGGCAGCACGGCGTACAGGACCATGCCGATGACGGCGGCCTCGGGGCCGATGCCGATCCAGATGACCAGCAGCACCAGCAGGCCCAGGGCGGGCACCGCCTGCCCGAGGTTGGCCACCGCCACCGCGACCGGCGCCGCCCGGCGCAGCCTGGCGCGGGTCAGCGCGATCCCCAGCGGCAGCGCGATGATCAATACGAAGAAGGTCGACACGGCGGTCAGCTGCACGTGCTCGCGCAGCGCCAGCCACACCTTGCCGCCGTCCACCGCCTGGTGCGCGATCGAGTCCAGCCGCGCGCCGCGGAACCACAGCCAGGTGGCGAGCAGCACCGCCGCCAGCACGGCGGGCAGCATGACCGTCTTCTTCCAGGTGATCCGGCGCGGCGGCCGGGCGGACGCCGCCGCGGGCCCCCGGTCCGGCCCCGGCCCGGCCACGGCCTCGGCCTCCGCCGGCAGGACCGGCCCGCGCCCCTCGTCCGCCGTCCCGTCGCGGAAGCGCACCCCGCGTACCTCGTGCTCGCCCGCCGGCCGCTCGTCCCGCGGCCGGTCCCCGTCCCGGCGGCTCACGCCTTGACCCCGTGCGCGCCGCCCGCCGGATCCACACCCTCCTGGGCCAGCCGCGTCTGCCGGGCGCGCTGCTCCTCCAGTGCGTGCCGGTGCTCGACGGCGTCCAGCCGGTCCGCCTCCAGCAGCTCGTGGACGTTGTTCATCAGCGTCTCCATGTCCACGACGCCGAGGTAGGCGCCGCGCCGCCCGGTCACCGCGACCCGGCCCGCGTTGTCGGTCAGCACCGCCTCCAGCGCGTCGCGCAGCGTCGCGTCACGGGTGACCGTGTCGTGCACGAGCGTGCCGACGCGGGCCAGCGAGCCCTTGGCGCGCATCAGATCGCCGCGGCGCAGCCACTTGTACGGGCGCCGGTGCCGGTCCAGCAGCAGGATCTCGTTGGTGGTGCCGGAACGCAGCAGGTCGAAGATCGACTGGAGCGGGTCCTCCACGGACGCGGTGGGGAAGTCGACCACGCCCACGTCCCGTACCCGGGTGAGGTTGAGGCGCTTGAGGGCCGCGCCCGCGCCCACGAAGCCGGAGACGAAGTCGTCGGCGGGGTTGGTGAGGATGGCCTCGGGGGTGTCGAACTGCGCGATGTGCGAGCGTTCGCGCAGCACCGCGATGCGGTCGCCCAGCTTGATGGCCTCGTCGAAGTCGTGGGTGACGAAGACGATCGTCTTGCGCAGTTCGTGCTGGAGCCGGATCAGCTCGTCCTGGAGGTGGTCGCGGGTGATCGGGTCCACCGCGCCGAACGGCTCGTCCATGAGCAGGACGGGCGGGTCGGCGGCCAGCGCCCGCGCCACGCCGACGCGCTGCTGCTGCCCGCCGGACAGCTGCCGCGGGTAGCGGCCGTGGAACTCGCGCGGGTCCAGGCCGACCAGGTCGAGCATCTCCTCGACCCGGCTGTTCACCCTGGCCTTCGGCCAGCCCACCATCTTGGGCACGAGCGCGATGTTCTGCGCCACGGTCATGTGCGGGAACAGGCCGGACGACTGGATCGCGTAGCCGACCTTGCGGCGCAGCCGGACCGGGTCGATGCCGGTCACGTCCTCGTCGCCGATCCGGATCCGTCCGGAGGTGGGCTCGATCAGCCGGTTGATCATCTTCAGGGTGGTGGACTTGCCGCACCCCGAGGGCCCGACGAGGATCACCGTCTCACCCGGCTTGATCTCCATGCTGACCTCGTCGACCGCGGGCGCGGGGCTGCCCGGATACCGCTTGGTCAGGTGCTCCAGCGCGATGCCGGCGCCGGATGCGGATGCGGTGGTCTCAGGCACGGATCCCCCTGGAGATGGTCAGGCGTCCGATCAGGATGTACGCGGCGTCGAAGAGCAGGGCCAGGACGACGATCCCGAGCGTCCCGGACAGCACCTGGTTGAGCGCGTTGGCGCTGCCCAGGGACGAGATGCCGCGGAAGATCTCGTTGCCCAGGCCGGGGCCGGAGGCGTAGGCGGCGATGGCCGCGATGCCCATCAGCATCTGGGTGGAGACCCGGATGCCGGTCAGGATCGGCGGCCAGGCCAGCGGCAGTTCGACCCGCAGCAGCCGGGCCGTACGGGACATCCCGATGCCCTTGGCGGCGTCGATCAGCGCGGGATCGACGCCGCGCAGGCCGACGACGGCGTTGCGGACCACCGGCAGCAGCCCGTACAGCGTCAGCGCGATGACGGTGGGGGCCACGCCGAGGCCGACGACCGGCACCAGCAGGCCGATCAGGGCCAGCGAGGGCACCGTCAGGATCGTCGCGGTGGTGGCGGTGGCCAGGTTCCCGGCCCATTCGCTGCGGTAGGTGGCGACGCCGAGCAGCACCCCGAGCACGGTGGCCAGCACCATGCACTGGAAGACGGCGCTGGCGTGCTGAAACGTATCCGTCAGCAGCTGGGCGTGCCGGTTGCCGACGTACTCCCAGAAGCTCACACGCGCTCTCCTCGGTCAGTCCCCCGCGGCTTGTTTGACCAGCGGGATGATGCGCAACGGAACCGGGTTCTCCATGACGATCGCGGTGGAAGCCCGCATGATGCCATCAAAACCCACAACACGGTCGATCACCCGTTGCAGATCGGCGTTGGACCGGGCAACGAGTCTGCACAGCATGTCCCCATGTCCCGTCGTTGTATGCAGCTCCAGCACTTCCGGTACGGACGCCAAGTGCGCCCGGACGTCCGCCCCTTGGCCTTGTTTGATCTCCAGCGTGGCGAACGCGGTCACCGGGTAGCCCAGCGCCGCGGGGTCCACGTCGGGCCCGAACCCCCGGATCACTCCGTTCGACTGAAGCCGGTCCAAACGCGCCTGCGCCGTCCCGCGCGCCACCCCGAGCCGGCGCGACGCCTCCAGCACGCCGATCCGCGGTTCCTCGGCGAGCAGCTCCAGCAGCTTGCCGTCCAAATGATCGATCGCCATGGCCGTTGCCTCCGAAATTGGTGGTCATCATGTACGAATCGTCCGGTGAATGCTGCGTCCCGCTGTGCATATTGCCCAATGAATGCGCAAACTATTGCGCATCTTGTGGCCCAGGGAGAGCCTGCCGCCATGACTCAGACCACGGACCACACCACCCCCACCAGTGCTCGGCAGGCCGATCCCTTCCCGGTCAAGGGGATGGACGCGGTCGTCTTCGCCGTCGGCAACGCCAAGCAGGCAGCGCACTACTACGCCACCGCCTTCGGCATGAAGCGCGTCGCCTACTCCGGACCGGAGAACGGCAGCCGCGAGACCGCCAGTTACGTGCTCGAATCCGGCAGCGCCCGCTTCGTCTTCACCTCCGTCATCAAGCCGACGACCGACTGGGGCCGCTTCCTGGCCGATCACGTCGCCGCGCACGGCGACGGCGTCATCGACCTCGCCATAGAGGTGCCGGACGCGCGCGCCGCCTACGCCTACGCCCTGGAGCACGGCGCCACCGGCATCGAGGAACCGTACGAGACCAAGGACGAGCACGGCATCGTCGTCCGCGCCGCCATCGCCACGTACGGCAAGACCCGGCACACCCTGGTCGAGCGCACCGATTACGAAGGCCCCTACCTGCCCGGCTACGTCGCCGCCGAGCCGATCGTGGAGCCCGGCCCGCGCCGTTTCCAGGCCATCGACCACTGCGTCGGCAACGTCGAACTCGGCAAGATGGACGAGTGGGTGGCCTTCTACAACAACGTCATGGGCTTCACGAACATGAAGGAGTTCGTCGGCTCGGACATCGCCACCGAATACAGCGCCCTGATGTCGAAGGTGGTCGCGGACGGCACCCGCAAGGTGAAGTTCCCGCTCAACGAGCCGGCCATCGCCAAGAAGAAGTCGCAGATCGACGAGTACCTGGAGTTCTACGGCGGACCCGGCTGCCAGCACATCGCCCTGGCCACCAACGACATCGTCGCCAGCGTCCGGGCCATGCGCGCGGCCGGGGTCGAGTTCCTGGACACCCCGGACTCCTACTACGACACCCTCGGCGAGTGGGCGGGCGAGACCCGCGTCCCGGTCGAGACGCTGCGCGAGCTGAAGATCCTGGTCGACCGGGACGAGGACGGCTACCTGCTGCAGATCTTCACCAAGCCGGTCCAGGACCGCCCGACCGTCTTCTTCGAACTGATCGAACGGCACGGCTCGATGGGCTTCGGCAAGGGCAACTTCAAGGCCCTCTTCGAGGCGATCGAGCGGGAGCAGGCCCGGCGCGGCAACCTCTGACCGCCGGCCCGCCCAGGGCCCCACGGACGCCACCCCCCACCCCGGGGGGCCCCCCGGCCCCCCCCCCCCGGGGCCCGGCCCCCCCCCCCGGGGGGGGGGCCCCCCCCCCCCCCGGCCCCCCCCCCCGGGGGGGGGGGGGGCGCCCCGGGGGGCGGCCCCC
>NZ_JBIRGD010000031.1:0-114766 GCF_044327805.1 Streptomyces sp. NPDC018019
ACTGCGCGAAGCCGGCGGCCACCTCCACATTGGCGCGAAAACGCTCGGATTCGGCGCCCGGCACGGACAGCGCGCCGCGGTCGGGCCCGGGCAGCTGCCCGGCGTAGAAGTTCAGGCCCACCAGCCGGGTGCCGGCCTCGTCCAAGGCGGTGCGCAGCGCGTCCAGCTGCCGCTGTTCGGGCACCGGGGCGTCCACCCACGGCCACCACAGCTCCACCGCGCCGAACCCGGCCGCGGCGGCGGCCGCCGGGCGTTCCAGCAGCGGCAGCTCGGTGAACAGAATCGACAGATTGACAGCGAAACGCGCGTCGGCAAAGTCCATGGGGGAGCCGTCCTTTCGGGAAGCGTGGTGCGGAAGCAGTGAGGCGGGGGCGCCGGGCCCCCGCCCGCCCGGCTCAGCTCATCGGCACGATCGCGGTCGGCGCGTGGCCCGGCTCGGTGGCCAGGTCCTCGAACTCGTTGACGCTGCCGATGTCGGTGCCGCTCATCGCGATGTTGGTGACCCGCTCCAGGATGGCTTCGACGACCACCGGGACCCGGTGCTCGGCGGCCAGCTTCTTGGCCTCCTCGAAGGCGGGCAGCAGCCGGTCCGGCTCGGTGACCCGGATGGCTTTGCAGCCCAGCCCCTCGGCGACCTTGACGTGGTCCACGCCGTACACGCCGAGCTCGGGGGTGTTGATGTTCTCGAACTCCAGCGTGACCTGGTAGTCCATGTCGAAGTTGCGCTGCGCCTGGCGGATCAGGCCCAGGTAGGAGTTGTTCACCAGCACGTGCACGTACGGGATGCGGTGCTGCGCGCCGACCGCCAGCTCCTCCAGCATGAACTGGAAGTCGTAGTCCCCGGAGAGCGCGACGACGCTGCCGTCGGGGTCGGCGGTGGCCACGCCCAGCGCGGCCGGGATGGTCCAGCCCAGCGGACCGGCCTGGCCGCAGTTGATCCAGTGGCGTGGCTTGTAGACGTGGAGCATCTGCGCGCCGGCGATCTGGGAGAGGCCGATGGTGGTGACGTACCGGGTCTCCGGGCCGAACGCGCGGTTCATCTCCTCGTACACCCGCTGCGGCTTGAGGGGCACGTTGTCGAAGTGCGTACGGCGCTGGAGCGTGGCCCTGCGCTGCTGCGCCGAGGCGGCCCAGTCCTCGCGGCCGGGCAGCGCGCCCGCGGCCTTCTGCTCCTTGGCGATCTCGACGAAGAGTTCCAGCGCCGCCTTGGCGTCCGAGGCGATGCCGTAGTCCGGGGCGAAGATCTTGCCGATCTGGGTGGGCTCGATGTCCACGTGCACGAAGGTGCGGCCCTGGGTGTAGACGTCCAGCTTGCCGGTGTGGCGGTTGGCCCAGCGGTTGCCGATGCCCAGGACGAAGTCCGACTCCAGGAAGGTCGCGTTGCCGTAGCGGTGCGAGGTCTGCAAGCCCACCATGCCGGCGTTGAGGCGGTGGTCGTCGGGGATGGTGCCCCAGCCCATCAGGGTCGGGACGACCGGGACGCCGGTCAGCTCGGCGAACTCGACCAGCAGGTCCGAGGCGTCGGCGTTGATGATGCCGCCGCCCGCGACGAGCAGCGGGCGCTCGGCCGCGTTCAGCATGGCGAGGGCCTTCTCGATCTGCTTGCGCGTGGCCTTCGGGCGGTGCACCGGCAGCGGCTCGTACGTCTCCGGATCGAACTCGATCTCCGTCATCTGCACGTCGATCGGCAGGTCGATCAGGACCGGCCCGGGACGGCCCGAGCGCATCAGGTGGAACGCCTGCTGGAAGACGCCGGGGACCTGGGCGGCCTCCAGGACGGTGGTGGCGGCCTTGGTGACCGGGGCGGCGATCGAGGCGATGTCGACGGCCTGGAAGTCCTCCTTGTGGATCACCGCGGTGGGCGCCTGGCCGGTGATGCACAGGATCGGGATCGAGTCGCCGGTCGCGGAGTACAGGCCGGTGATCATGTCGGTGCCGGCCGGTCCGGACGTACCGATGCAGACGCCGATGTTGCCGGGGTCGGCGCGGGTGTAGCCCTCGGCCATGTGGGAGGCGCCCTCGACGTGGCGGGCGAGCGTGTGGTGGATGCCGCCGCCGGCCCGGAGCGCCGCGTAGAACGGGTTGATCGCCGCGCCCGGCACGCCGAACGCGTTGGTCACGCCCTCGCGCTTGAGGATCTCCACAGCCGCACGAGCGGCGGTCATTCGAGGCATCGAGTACTCCTGCGTCGGCCTGTCGGGATCGCGCTCCGGCCCGGGGGCGGAAGCGCGAACTGCACTCTTTCCGCATTGTGAAATATTTGTTTTGCCTTGCGGAAGTACGGAAGAAAGTAGAGCGCGCCCTTCCAGCCGTCAAGGGCAAGGCCACGGAGTGAGCACCCGACAGTCCGGCAGGTCGGTAAGTCGGCAGGTTGACAGGTCGTTAGGTTGACAGGCCGATAGGTCGGCAACCGAGAGGAACGTCCAGGACGCGGGCGGTACGGACAGGGACACGGCGCGGGAGGCGTGCGGCCAGCAGGCCTCCCGCGCCGTCAGCGGCTGTGACGGATGGCGGGCACGCCGCCCCGCGCCCGGGGATCAGCCGACGGTCAGGACGAGCTTGCCCCGGTGTCCGCCGGCCTCCATCTGCCGGTGCGCTTCGGCCACGTCCGCCATCGCGAAGCGGCGGGCGACGGGCAAAGTGGCCTCGCCCCGGGCCACCGTCTCCGCGACCTGGGCGACGGTCGCGGCCGAGCGGGTGCCGAACATCATGGTGATGCCGTACTGCTCGGCCAGCGGCGGACTGGCCAGCGTCATGATCCGGCCCCGGTCGCCGGTCACCGCGACGGACACCCTGATGGCCTCCTCGGAGCCGGTCAGATCCAGCGAGGCGTCGACGCCCTGCGGGGCCGGCTCGCGCAGCCGCTGCTCCAGGCCCGCGCCGTACGTCACGGGAGTGGCACCGAGGGAGCGGAGGTAGTCGTGGTTGCCCGCGCTTGCGGTGCCGATGACGCGCACGCCCCGCGCGCGGGCGAACTGCACCGCCAGGCTCCCGACGCCGCCGGACGCGCCATGGATCAGCACCGTCTCCCCGGCCTTCAGCTCCAGCCTGGCCAGCGCGTTGAACGCCGTCTGGCCGACCGCGCCGACGACCGCCGCCGTCTCCCACGACAGCGCCGCGGGCTTGCCGGTCAGGCTCTCCGCGGGGACCACGACCCGCTCGGCGTAGGCCGCCATGTCCACGAACCCGATCACCTCGTCCCCCACCGAGCAACCGACGACGCCATCACCGACCTGGTCCACCACGCCGGCGAACTCGTTGCCGAGCTGTTGGGGAAAAGCGATGTCGCGGACCGCGTCGAACTCCCCGCGCCGGATCTTGGCATCGATCGGGTTCAGCCCCGCCGCCTTGATCCGCACCCGGACCTGCCCCGCAGCCGCCTGCGGCTCAGGAAGATCCGCCACCCGCAGGACCTCCGGGCCGCCGTAGGAGTCCATCACCACTGCCTTCATCATGCTCGCCGCCTTACCTTCGAATGAGCGATTGCATGGCCGCCGAAACCTTGGAAGAGATTCCGTACGGCGCCTTCCGCTCATCAAGTCAACGGCTGTGGGCCGGGCAGGTCCAACACTCTTCACCGGACACCCAACAGTCCCAGACTGTTACGGTGGAGGAGTGGACCTCGACCTGCGCCAGGCACGCTATGCCGTGACCCTCGCCGAAGAACTCCACTACGGCCGGGCCGCCGCCCGGCTCACCATCGCCCAGCAGACCCTGTCCGCCCAGATCACCACCCTGGAAAAACGTCTCGGCGTCCAGCTCTTCCACCGCGACCGCCGCCGGGTCGCCCTCACCCCCGCCGGCGAGGTCTTCACCACCCGCGCACGGCGCCTGCTCGGCGACGCCCGGCAACTCGTCGACGACCTCGCCCGCACCCGCACTCCGGTGCGCGTCGACGTCCTCACCGAAGGGCTCACCCCCTCGGTCCTCGCCCAGCACCTGCGCGCCCAGACCCCGTGTCTGCCCTTCGAAGTCATCCACACCCAGGGCCTGGACGCCGCGCTGCCCCGGCTGCTCTCCGGCGACCTCGACCTCTCCTTCGGCCGCGTCCACGGCCTCGGCCGAGAACTGCCCGCGCCGCTGGCCACCATGCCCGTGAGGCTGGAGCCCATCGGCGTCATCGTCCCCGCCGGCCACCCCCTCGCCGCACACGACGAGGTGCCGCTCACGGCCCTCGCCGAGCACCCGCTGCTCGTCCAGACCGCCGACGAGGCCCCCGAATGGCGCGACTGGATCGACCAGGCCATGGCCGCCTTCGGCCTGCGCAGCGCCCTGCGCGTACGCGGACACGGCCGCGCCGCCGTCCACGCGACCGTCCAAGCCCGCGGCTACCCCGCCTTCGGCCCCACCACCGAGCAGCTCCCCGACGGCCTGACCGCCCGCCCCCTGACCGGTCCCGTCCCGCTCTACCCCTGGCACGCCGTCTGGAACACCACCACCGCGACCGCCACCACGAACCGCGCCCTGGAGATCATTCACGCCTACGCCCAGACCCATCGGTGGCACCGTCTCCCCGACGCGCCCTGGTGGCTGCCGGAAGCGGACCGCGCGGCGCTGAGCCCGCGGAAGTGAGCGTACGGATGAGAAGTGGGCGCCATACCTGGCGTGCGCAGGACCCCGCAGTGTCGTGTGGTGTCCGACTTCTTGTTCTTTCTGCCGTGGTTTCGAGGTGACGACGTATCTCCCAGGCCCTGTAGCCGTCCGCGTTCCCCGCGTTCCGATCTCTGTGATCTCCGGAACGTGTCCGGGGGCGGACGTCGCACTGGCCTGAGTTGCGTCACCCACCCCCGCAGTTTCCTGTCGTTTCCCGGGTGCAGCTCTGCCGACTGCCCCGGGTTCCGTGTTGTCCGGCCCCGGCGCTGCCGACGGTGAGCTCCCCGATTCCTTGAACCAGGAGTCCCACGGTGACTTCCCCCGCGCTCGACGGCGAGCCGAAGCACCCCACCGAGCCCTCGCCCCACACGGCATCCGGCCCGGCGTCCACGATGCCCCCGGCCGCCAGGATCGCCCTCATGGTCGTCCTGGCCGCCGAACTCATGGACACCCTCGACCAGTCGGTCGTCCTCACCGCCCTCCCGGCCATCCAGAAGTCGACCGGCGCCGGACCGGCCGCGGTGCAGTGGCTGACCACCGGGTACGCGCTGGCCTTCGCCCTCGGGCTGATCACGGGCGGCAGGCTCGGCGACGCGTACGGCCGGCGCAAGGTCTTCCTGATCGGCACCGCCGCCTTCACCCTCGCGTCGCTGCTGTGCGGCACCGCGGCCGGACCCGGCACCCTGATCACCGCCCGCGTGTTCCAGGGCGGCGCCGTCGCCGTGATGATCCCGCAGGTCCTGACGACCGTGCACGTCACCTTCGACGGCGAGACGCGCAGCAAGGCGTTCGGTCTCTCCGGCACCGTCCTGTCGGCCGGCGCCGTCCTGGGACCGGCCCTGGGCGGCGCAAGAAGGACGCACCGCTGGTGGTGCTGTCCCTCTTCAAAGGCAGGGAGTTCTCCGGCGGCCTGTCCGCGCAACTGCTGCTGGGCCTGCTGTTTGGCCTGTTCTTCACGACCTGGACGCTGTATTTGCAGCGTGGCCTGGGCATGAGCCCGCTCACGGCGGCCCTGGCCTTCGAGGTGATCGCGCTGGGCGAGGTGGCCGGTGCGATGGTCGCGATGAGGACCGTCGGGCGCTTCGGGCGCCGCGTGCCACAGGCCGGAGCGCTGTTCGCAGTCGCCTCGATGGTGGCCTACGGGCTTCAGATCAGCAGTCGGCCGGCCGGCCTGCCCCTCCTCGCGATGGCCGTTCCCCTTCTGCTGCTCGGTATCGGCTTCGGCGCGATCGGGGCGCCACTCGCCGACATGTCGCTCGCCAAGGTCCCGCAGGAGAGTGCCGGTTCGGCCTCGGGCCTGTTCAACACCTCGACCCAGCTGGGCATCGCCTTCGGTGCCACGCTGACCGCCCTGGTGTTCTTCTCGGCCACCGGCGGCTCACCCGAAGGCGCGGTCAACCACGACGCGTTCACCGGCGTGCTCTGGTGGGTCGGCGGCGCCTTCACGGCGATGTGGGCCCTGATGTTCTCCCTGCCCAGGCACGCGAACAGCGAGGCCGGCTGAGTCACCGGCGGTGTGGGACGCAGCTGAATCTCCCGGGCTCCCGGGCAGCACCACGCAAGCCCCGCACACGCCTCAGCGCTCCCCCTTCCCCAGCCACACCTCCACCACCTCGGACGCGACGGACACCACGGTCCGGCCGGTGGTGTCGATCACCGTCGTGCCCGGTGGTTCCGGGCGGCGGAGGGCGGCGTGCTGGCGGAGGGTGCGGGCGAGTTGGCCGGCCGCCTCGGAGCCGATCTCACGGCGGCGGACCCGGTTTTCGAGGGTGGGTACGTCGGCGGTCAGCCGTACGGAGGTGATGCCGGCACCCGGTACGGCGTCGGCGATCCACGTCAACTCCCGTTCCAGCGAGACAAACACGCCGGTCAGCAGCAGCCGGGTGTGGCCGATGCCGGCCAGGTTCGCCCAGAGCGCGGCGAGGTTGCGGCGGGACAGTTCGCTCGGCGTGTGGCCGGGCGGTGGCCAGGGATACACCTGGTCCAGCTGGTCGGTGTCGATGAGGGCGTGCGGGATGTCCGCGCGGCCGAGCCGGTGGGACACCTCGTACGCCGTCGTGGACTTGCCGACCCCGGCGGCACCGCACAGGACCAGAATCTTCGTCGTGGGCTGCATCGCCGTCCATGGTGGGCCGACCGCACCCGCTCCGCCAGCGAATTCGCGGGCCTGAGAAGCTGTCCCGCCCGACCGGATCCGACGAACAGGAGAGACGACCGTGCGCAACGCCGTGGTGACGCCCGAGGGCGACCGGATCCGCTGGGCCGAACTGCCGGGCGACGAGCCGGTCCGCGTCTACCTGCACGGCCTCGGCGCCACCTCGCCCGCCTACTTCGCCGGGACGGCCGCGCACCCGCGCCTGGCCGGGCACCGCTCACTGCTCCTGGACCTGCTCGGCTTCGGCATCAGCGACCGGCCCACCGGCTTCCCGTACACCCTGGAGGCACACGCCGACGCCGTCGCCGAGGCCCTGCGGGCCGCCGGGGTGGGCGCGGCGGACGTCATCGCCCACAGCATGGGCGGCTCGGTGGCGATCGTGCTCGCCGCCCGGCACCCGGACCTGGTGGCGCGGCTCGTCCTCATCGACGCCAACCTCGACCCGATCACGCCGCGGCGGGACCGGCCGGGCAGCGGCGGCATCGCCGCGCTCTCCGAGGAGGAGTTCGTCGCAGGCGGCTGGGAGCGGATACGGGACGCCGCGGGCGAACACTGGTGGTCCACGATGCGGCTGGCCGGGCTGGAGGCGCTGCACCGCAGCGCGGTGCACCTCACCAGGGGCAGCGAACCGGCGATGCGCGAGCTCCTGCTGAAGCTGGCGATCCCGCGCACGTACCTGCTGCCCGAGGCCGACGGCCCACTGCCCGGGGCCGACGAACTGACGGCGGCCGGCGTCCGGGTCGTGCCGGTACCGGACTGCGGGCACAACATCATGCTGGACAACCCGGAGGGATGCGTCCGCGCGGTCGCGGCGGCACTGGCAGCAGGGACGGCCACGGGTCCGTCCGCCGGGTGAACGTCCGGGGGGGCGGTGAACGTCCGGGCGGCAGGTCGGAGCCCGGACGACGGGGGCGCCCAGGCGGCGGTGAACGTCCGGGCCGCGGCCGGAAAATACCCAGGCCCGATCACCGCCGCCATGCCATGATCACCGCATGCACACCATCCACACACCCATCGGCCGGCCTCCGCTCCCGGCCCGTAAGGTCCATGCCGCGTAGGCGCCCCACCCAGGTCCGGGCCGGCCTGTCACGACAACGGTCCGCCACGTACTCCGTGATAGACGGCCTTGACGCCCCGGCGCAGTGCGATATCCGCGCCCTCGAACGGTCGCATCTGTCACCCGGCGACGTGGCCACAGCCCTGGAGAACTGGCGGCAGCAGCTCCGGCTCCCGGACCATCGGGTGGCCGAGACGGACCCCTGGGGCTGCCCCTGCTGCAGCGCCGGATACGGGCGCGCGAACCTGGAGATTGCGCTGCGCACGCTCCCCCGCCGCACGGCACGCCGGCTCCGTGCCCTCGTACAGCCACTGGACGAGGCCTTTCTGGCCCGTACGTTCCACGACCCGCACGTACCCCGGGACCTGCCCTGGTGGGAGCGCCGCTGCTGAGGCCGACCGTCCATCCGGCGCCCGGCCTGCGTGGATTGACGCCATCGCGCGGGGCGTTGAGCTTCCGTTCATCGCGGTGTCGGATGCTGGCCATGCCGACGGCGCGGTCGTGCCGACGGGGGAAGTTCGTGCCGAGATGGAGCATCTGTCATGAGCGTCGTTGAAGAACCGCTTCGGGTCCCTACGGTGTCGTTACCGCGCCAGCTGCCCGCGGGCAGCGCCCGGTCGCTGCCGATGCTGGACGCGGTGGTGGAGGTGTTGCGCGCCGCCGGCGAGGACGTGCACGTGGTGTACTCCGCACACGGCGACATGTTCAAGGTGGTGCCACGCCAGGAAATCGCCGCCTGAGCGAGCGGAGCGCCGACCGGTCAGCTCTCGCCGTGCCGCGCGCGGCAGGCCCTCACGGCAGGCGGCGGCGAAGTCGCCGAACGCCACGTTACTTGCGTCACTGGGGCCGCGGCCCCGCCCTCCGGGGCAGGGCCGCGGTACTGCCGTACGCGCCAGGAGTGCCTGTCGCGGTCAGCGGATCGGTACCCCCGCCACCGTCCTCGCGATGACCAGTCGCTGGATCTCGCTCGTGCCCTCGAAGATGGTGTAGATCGCCGCGTCGCGGTGCATGCGTTCCACCGGGTACTCGCGGGTGTAGCCGTTGCCTCCGAGTATCTGCATCGCCTGGGCGGTGACCTTCTTGGCGGTCTCGCCGGCGAACAGTTTGGACATGGAGCCCTCGGCGGAGGTGAACGGTTTGCCGGTGGTGGCCATCCAGGAGGCGCGCCAGACCAGGAGGCGGGCGGCGTCTATCTGGGTGCGCATGTCGGCCAGTTGGAAGGCGACACCCTGGTTGTCGATGATCGGGCGGCCGAACTGGACGCGGGTCTTGGCGTAGTCGAGGGCCACCTCGTACGCGGCGCGGGCGATGCCGACGGCCTGTGCGCCGACCGCCGGGCGGGACGCCTCGAAGGTGGCCATGGCGGCGTTCTTCACGCGGTCGCCGTTGCCGCGTGCCCGTTCGCGGGCGCGGGCCAGGCGCTCGTCCAGCTTCTCCTTGCCGCCGAGCAGGCAGTGGCCGGGCACCCGTACGTCCTCCAGGACGACCTCGGCGGTGTGCGAGGCGCGGATGCCGTGCTTCTTGAACTTCTGGCCCTGGGTGAGGCCCGGGGTGCCCGGCGGGACGATGAAGGAGGCGTGGCCCTTGGGGCCGAGGCCGGGGTCGACGACCGCGACGACGACGTGGACGCCCGCGATGCCGCCGTTCGTCGCCCAGGTCTTGGTGCCGTTGAGCACCCATTCGTCCTTGGCCTCGTCGTAGACGGCTCGGGTCCGCATCGCGGACACGTCGGAGCCCGCGTCGGGCTCGGAGGAGCAGAAGGCGGCGACCTTCACGTCGTCGGCGTCGCCGTACATCTGCGGGATCCAGGTGCCGATCTGCTCCTCGGTGCCGTTGGCCAGCACGCCGACGGCGGCCAGGCCGGTGCCGACGATCGACAGGCCGATGCCGGCGTCGCCCCAGAACAGCTCCTCCATGGCCATGGGGATGCCCAGGCCGGTCGGGTCGAAGAACTGCTGGGCGTAGAAGTCGAGCGAGTACAGGCCGATCTTGGCGGCTTCCTGGATGACCGGCCAGGGGGTCTCCTCGCGCTCGTCCCACTCGGCGGCCGCGGGGCGCATCACGTCGGCGGCGAAGCCGTGGATCCAGTCCCGGACCTCCTTCTGCTCGTCGCTCAGCTCCATGGTGAACTCGGCCATGACCCCTCCGGCGCTGCGTTCCCGGGTGACCCACCCAGGAAAGTTACTTGCGGTAACACGAGTCTGTTACCCGTCAGTAAGGAATGTCAACTCCCCCGGCCCCGCCGTCGCCCCGCAGCGTGGGTGTTACGTTGCGCGAGCGTCACGGATTCACAAGGGCGGGGAGTGGGACATGGAGAACACCCAGCACGACGGCCGGCAGCGGGTCACCGCGGTGGAGCAGCCGGCCGCGGGCGACGACGCCGCGGCGAACCCGCCGCACACGGTACGGCGGCAGCAGACGGCGACCGAGCGCCGGCGCCGCGAACTGCTGGAGGCCGCGGACCGGGTGGTGCTGCGCGACGGCCCGGACGCCTCGATGAACGCCATCGCGGCGGAGGCCGGGATCACCAAGCCGATCCTCTACCGGCACTTCGGCGACAAGGGCGGGCTCTACCGGGCGCTGGCGGTACGGCACACCGACGCGCTGCTGGACGGGCTGCGGGCGGCGCTGGACGCCCCCGTACCGCGCCGGGACCGGGTCGAGGCGACGCTCGACACGTACCTGACCGCGATCGAGACCCGCCCGCAGGTCTACCGGTTCCTGATGCACCCCGCCGACGACGGGCCGGGCGCCGACAAGGACGCCGGCTTCGACGTCGGCCGGCACTCCGCGCCGCTGCTGCGCCGGCTCGGCGAGGAGCTGGCCCAGGTGATAGGCGAGCGGCTGGACCTGGGGCCGGGCGGCGAGGAGCTGGCCCGGGTCTGGGGCCACGGGATCGTCGGCATGATGCACGCGGCCGGTGACTGGTGGCTGCGCGAACGCCCCTGCTCGCGGGCACAGTTGGTGCAGCACCTGGCCGACCTGCTGTGGGGCCGGCTGGCGGCGGCCGGGGACCGGCTGGGCGGACCGGGGTTCTGAGCCGGCGGGACGGCCGGTGCCCGGCGGGGAGACGTACGGCGGGTGGCCGCTACTCCGCCGCCCGCTCCCGGCCCGCCCACGGTGCGCGGGCCGCGGCCCGCAGGGCCCGGCGGCGCCGCAGGCCGGTGAGGTGGTCGAGGTAGAGCCCGCCCGCCAGGTGGTCGCACTCGTGCTGGAGGCAGCGGGCGAAGAACCCGGTGCCGGAGACGGTGCGCGGCTCGCCCGTCACGCTGAACCCTTCCACCACCGCGTGGTCGTGGCGCGGCGTACCGGCTTCGATGCCCGGCACCGACAGACAGCCCTCGGGGCCGCGGACGAGGACGCCGTCGGCGGTCACCAGGCGCGGGTTGACGAGGTGTCCGAGGTGCCGGTGGTCCTCGTCGTCCGGGCAGTCGTAGACGAACACCCGCAGCGGAACGCCGATCTGGTTGGCCGCCAGGCCGACCCCGTGGGCCGCGTACATCGTGGCGAACATGTCCTCGACGAGTTCGGCGAGGCCGGCGTCGAAGGCGGTGACCTCCGCGCAGGGGCCGGTCAGGGCCGGGTCGCCGAGGAGGCGCAGGGGGCGCGGGCGGCCGCGGCTGCCGGGGATCGAGCGGGAACGCATGCGGGTAAGCGTACGTTCTGGATCGTGCGACGGCGCAGGTCGTCGCGGGGGACCGGGGTCGCGGCACGGGTGGCGGGATTCGGGGCCGCCGCCGGATCTCGATAGGCTGATCCCCGACCGAAGCCTCCGGCCGGTCATCGGCTCCGGAGGAGGCGTTCCACCGGCAGCCCCAAGGGCGGGAGGGCGCCGGATGCAAGGAGGATCAAGGACGATGGCAGGCAACACGGAGCCGCTGTCGCCGCGGGCCAAGCTGGCCGTGACGGCGGGCAGGGCCGCGGCGGCGGTGTCGCGCGCGGCGGGCCGCGGCAGCGGATCGGTGATCGGCGGCAAGGTGGCGCTCCGGCTCGACCCCGACCTGCTGGCCCGGCTCGCCCGGCACCTGGACGTGGTCCTGGTGTCGGCGACCAACGGGAAGACGACGACGACGCGGCTGATCGCGGAGGCGCTGCGGGCCAGCGGCCCGGTGGTCTCCAACGCGCTCGGCGCCAACATGCCGGCGGGCATCACCTCCGCCCTGGCCGGCGGCTCCGACGCCCGCTTCGGCGTCATCGAGGTGGACGAGAAGTACCTGGCGGGCGTGGCGCGCGATGTGACGCCCAAGGCCATAGCGCTGCTGAACCTCTCGCGCGACCAGCTCGACCGCGCGGCGGAGACGCGCATGCTGGCCGAGCACTGGCGGGAGGGCCTGGCCGGCTCCAAGGCGCTGATCGTCGCCAACTGCGACGACCCGCTGATCGTGTGGGCGGCCTCCTCGTCGGCGAACGTGGTGTGGGTCGCGGCGGGCCAGGAGTGGAAGGACGACGCCTGGTCGTGCCCGTCGTGCGGCGGTGTGCTGCAGCGCCCCGGGGACGACTGGTTCTGCGGCGAGTGCGGCTTCCGGCGGCCGACGCCGAGCTGGGCGCTCTCCGGCGACCACGTGCTCGACCCGCACGGCAGCGCCTGGCCGATCCGGCTCCAGCTGCCGGGCCGGGCGAACAAGGCGAACGCCACGACGTCGGCGGCGGTGGCCGCGGCGTTCGGCGTGCCGCCGCAGGTCGCGCTGGAGCGGATGTACGGGGTGCAGGCGGTCGCGGGCCGCTACGACGTGGTCTCGTTCCTCCAGCGGGAGCTGCGCCTGCTGCTGGCGAAGAACCCGGCAGGCTGGCTGGAGACGTTCTCGCTGGTCGACCCGCCGCCCACGCCGGTGATCCTGTCGGTGAACGCGCGCGGCGCGGACGGTACGGACACCTCCTGGCTGTGGGACGTCGACTACACCCGGCTGGCCGGGCACCCGATCTTCGTGATCGGCGACCGCAAGCTGGACCTGGCGGTCCGCCTGGAGGTCGCGGGCCTGGACTTCCGGGTGTGTGACACGGTGGACGAGGCGGTGCAGGCGGCTCCTCCGGGCCGTATCGAGGTCATCGCCAACTACACGGCCTTCCAGGACCTCCGCCGGCGCGTGGGGAACTGACGTGCACCAGCGACCTTCACGACAAGGACGAGCGAGCATGAGTGACAACAGCCTGCGGCTGGTGTGGATCTACCCGGACCTGCTGAGCACGTACGGGGACCAGGGCAACGCCCTGGTGGTGGAGCGCCGGGCCCGCCAGCGCGGCCTGGACGTCCAGCGTCTCGACGTCCGCTCCGACCAGCAGATCCCCACCTCCGGCGACATCTACCTGATCGGCGGCGGCGAGGACCGGCCGCAGCGGCTGGCGGCCGAGCGGCTGCGCCGCGACGGCGGCCTGAACCGCGCGGTCGCCAACGGCGCGATCGTCTTCTCGGTGTGCGCCGGCTACCAGATCCTGGGCCACGAGTTCATCAACGACCTCGGGGAGCGGGAGCAGGGCCTGGGCCTGCTGGACGTGGTGAGCACCCGCGGCGAGGGCGAGCGGTGCGTCGGTGACGTGCTGGCCGACATCGACCCGCAGCTGAACCTGCCGCCGCTGACCGGTTTCGAGAACCACCAGGGCGTGACCCACCTGGGACAGACGGCCCGCCCGTTCGCCCGGGTCCGCTTCGGCCGGGGCAACGGCGTCGGCGACGGCTACGAGGGCGCGTACAACGACACCGTCTTCGGTACGTACATGCACGGCCCCGTCATGGCGCGCAACCCGCACATCGCCGACCTGCTGATCAAGCTGGCGCTGGACGTCAACGCGCTGCCGCCGGCCGACGACCGCTGGTACGAGGCGCTGCGGCAGGAGCGCATCGCCGCGGCCACCCAGCCCGCGTAACGATTCGCCGCATCCCGTACGCCCGCAGTGTGTCCGCACTGCGGGCGTACGTGTGCGCAGGGCCCCCGCGCTTGTAGGGTGAGCGCCATCCAAACCGGACGACGGGGTCCGGGCGTCCGGTCGAGAGCCTGCGCCCGCGCCCGGTCGTGGCCGGCGGGCAGGCTCTGATGTGCAGAGGGTCTGCGAGAACAATGCGTATTGGTGTGCTCACCTCCGGCGGCGACTGCCCCGGGCTGAACGCCGTCATCCGCTCCGTCGTCCACCGCGCCACCGCCGACCACGGCGACGAGGTGATCGGCTTCCGGGACGGCTGGAAGGGCCTGCTGGAGTGCGACTACCGCAAGCTGGACCTGGAGGCCGTCGGCGGCATCCTGGCGCGCGGCGGCACCATCCTGGGCTCGTCCCGGGTGCAGCCCGCGCACCTGCGGGACGGCGTGGAGCGGGCCCGCGGCCACGTGGCCGACCTGGGCCTGGACGCGATCATTCCGATCGGCGGCGAGGGGACGCTCAAGGCGGCCCGGCTGCTGTCCGACGCCGGGCTGCCGATCGTGGGCGTGCCCAAGACCATCGACAACGACATCGCCGCGACCGACGTCACTTTCGGCTTCGACACGGCGGTGGGCGTGGCCACCGACGCGCTGGACCGTCTGAAGACCACCGCGGAGTCGCACCAGCGCGTCCTGATCGTCGAGGTCATGGGCCGGCACACGGGGTGGATCGCGCTGCACTCCGGGATGGCGGCGGGCGCGCACGCCATCGTGGTGCCGGAGCGCCCGTTCGACGTGGCGGAGCTGACCCGCAAGGTCGGTGAGCGCTTCGAGGCGGGCAAGAAGTTCGCGATCGTGGTGGTCGCCGAGGGCGCCAAGCCGCGCGCGGGCTCGATGGCCTTCGACGCGGGCGGCACCGACATGTACGGGCACGAGCGGTTCGCCGGGGTGGCCCGGCAGCTGTCCCTGGAGCTGGAGCGGCGGCTCGGCAAGGAGGCCCGCGCGGTGATCCTGGGCCATGTGCAGCGGGGCGGCACGCCGACCGCGTACGACCGGGTGCTGGCGACCCGCTTCGGGTGGCACGCGGTGGAGGCGGCGCACCGCGGTGCCTTCGGCATGATGACGGCGCTGCGCGGCACCGACATCACGCTGGTGCCGCTGGCCGAGGCCGTGGAGACGCTCAAGACGGTGCCCGGGGACCGCTACGCCGAGGCGGAGTGCGTGCTGTAGCTCGTACGGTCCGTTCCCGCGGCCTGTTGACCGCCCCCGGCCGTGGTCCCGGCCGGGGGCGGTTCTAGTCTGGTCGCGGAGTATCGGTACGAATCAGGAGCGAGCGGATGGATCACGGCGGGCACGGCATGAACATGGATCTGCCGCCGTTCACGCTGGGGCGCGGCATGGAGTTCGGCGGGGACCCGTTCTTCCTGATCGGCTGCCTGGTGGGGCTGGTGCTGTACGGCTGGGCGGTGCTGCGGCTGCGGCGCCGCGGTGATCACTGGCCGGTGGGCCGGACGGTCGCCTGGGTCGTCGGCGTCCTGACCGTGGCGCTGGTGATGTGCACCAAGCTGAACGACTACGGCATGGTCATGTTCAGCGTGCACATGGTGCAGCACATGGTGATCAGCATGCTGTCGCCGATCCTGCTGCTGCTCGGCGCGCCGGTGACGCTGACGCTGCGCGCGCTGCCGGCCGCCGGACGGGGCCGCAAGGGGCCGCGCGAGCTGCTGGTGGCGCTGCTGCACAGCCGGTACATGCGGGTGATCACGCACGCGGCGTTCACCATCCCGATGTTCATCGCGAGCCTGTACGCGCTGTACTTCACGCCGCTGTTCGACTTCCTGATGCAGTCCAGGGCCGGGCACATCGCGATGATGGTGCACTTCCTGGCGGTGGGCCTGGTCTTCTTCTGGCCGATCATGGGCGTGGACCCCGGGCCGCACCGGCCGGGCCACGTGATGCGGATGCTGGAGCTGTTCGCGGGCATGCCCTTCCACGCGTTCTTCGGCATCGCGCTGATGATGGGCACCGAGACGATGATCAAGACGTTCGAGAACCCGCCGGCCTCCCTGGGGATCGACGCGCTCGGCGACCAGAGCGCGGCCGGCGGCATCGCCTGGGCCTTCAGCGAGATCCCGTCGGTGCTGGTGCTCGTGGCGCTGCTGTACCAGTGGTACAAGTCCGAGGAACGCCAGAACCAGCGCAAGGACCGCGCGGCGGCGCGGGACGGCGACCAGGAGCTGGTGGCGTACAACGCCTACCTCGCCTCGCTCCAGGCCCGTGGCCGGCAGGGTGGCGCGGGGTGACGGGGCGCTGACCGGAGGTCACGCACGACAGCTGGCGGTACGGGCCGCGGCCGGGGACCATGTCCTCAAGGCCGCGGCCCGCGGCGTTGGGCCACCGGGCCGCCGTGAGGAGGTTGCGGGGATGCCCGGATCCGCGAAGGCGATGGCGGCGTGCACGGTGGGCGGACTGGTCGTGGCGACGGCCTACACCGTGGCGCTGGGTGGCAGTGGCTGGCTCTGGTTCGCCTGGGTGGTGCTGGCCCTGGTCACGGTCGGAGTGGTGGCGGCACGGCCGTCGTGAGACCGGTGCGCGCCCGTACGGGCCCGGCGTTCGGCCCGGGCCCGTACGGGCGCCGCCGTCCTCACTCCCGCAGACCGCGGAAGAACGCGCGTACGTCCTCGACCAGCGACTCCGGTGCCTGGAGCGAGGCGAAGTGCCCGCCGGCCGGGTACTCCGTCCACCGGACGATCCGGTGCGACAGCTCCGCCAGTCCGCGTACGGCGCGATCGCCCGGGAAGTTGGCCACCGCGGTGGGCACACCCGACGGCCCGGGCCGCCCCCAGCCGTCCGCGCCCGCTTCGCGGTAGAGGCGGGCGGCGGAGCCGGCGGTGCCGGTGAGCCAGAGGATGGTGACGTTGGTCAGGACGGCGTCCCGGCCGGGCACCGGCCGGCGGGTCCGCGTCGGATCATGGTCGACGAACCACTCCAGGTTCCAGGCGAGTTGGCCGGCCGGTGAGTCGTTGAGCGCGTAGGCGACGGTCTGCGGCCGGGTGCTCATCTGGGTGGCGTAGCCGGAGTGCTCGTACCACCACGCCGCGTTCTTCTCGGCCTGCTTGCGCTCGGCCGCGGTGAGGTGCTCCAGTTCGCCGGGTGCCCCGTCCCCGGTCCCGGGTCGGTCCGGAGAAGCCGAACCCGGGCACGGAGGGCGCGACGACGTGGAAGGCGTCCGCCGGGTCCCCGCCGTGCGCCCGGGGGTCGGTGAGCGGGCCGATGATGTCCAGGAAGTCGCCCACCGTGCTCGGCCAGCCGTGCGTGATGATCAGCGGCGTGGCGTCCGGCTCCGGGGAGCGGACGTGCAGGAAGTGCACGCGCTGCCCGTCGATGACCGTGCTGAACTGCGGGAACCCGTTGAACCTCGCCTCCTGGGCCCGCCAGTCGTAGCCATCGGCCCAGTACCCGACGAGGTCCCGCAGATACGGCAGGGCAACGCCGTAGTCCCAGTCCGCGCCGGGCAGTTCGTCGGGCCAGCGGGTCCTGAGCAGGCGGTCCCGCAGGTCGTCGAGGTCGGCCTGCGGGATGTCGATACGGAAGGGCGCGATGCTTGATTCCATGCGGCCACGCTAGGAAGCGTTGCGGTCAGGCAGCGTCCGCATCGGAGGGAGGGACCGGTTCGTCCTCGCCCGGGAGCCGGACGGCGGTGCCGCACGCGGCCACCGGCCGCACCGCACCGCCGTACCGGCTCCGCACCGCACCGCCGTACCGGCTCCCCGCCGGGCCGCCGGGCGGTCAGCGCTTGCGGGTGTACTTGCGGACCAGGACGCCGTTGTCGAAGGTGCGGACCCAGTCCAGCGTGAAATCCGTGACTGAGAAGCCGGTGCCGAACATCGGCATGCCGGCGCCGTAGACCTCTGGATACGTCTTGATCACCAGTTCGTCCACCTCGTCGAGCAGTGCGCCCGCCAGCTGCGAGCCGCCGCAGAGCCAGATGTCCAGACCGCTCTCCTCGGCCTTGAGCGCACGGACGGCGCCGACCAGGTCCTCGGTGATCAGCTGCACGTTCGGGTCGGGCGACTCCCCGATGCCACGGGAGGCCACGTACTCGCGCAGATGGCCGTACGGGCTGGTGAGACCGGCGTCCAGCCCCAGCTGGTAGCTGCCGCGCCCCTGGATCACCGTGTCGAACTTCTGGTTCGCCGCGTCGTGGAAGCCCAGGATGCGGCGGCCCTCGGCCGAGATGGTCTCCGGGTACTCCGTCTTCAGGAACTCCAGGAACTCCTCGGTCACGAACCGCATCATCGACGACGCGTCACCGTTCGGGTCGCCGATGAAGCCGTCGATCGAGCAGGCCACGAAGTAGGTGAGCTTGCGCAAAAGGTCCTCTTTCCGCCGGCGATGCGGCGGGCGCATCGCAGTCAGGGCCGGTACGGCGGCGGACGGGCACACCCCGCCGCCGCAACCACTTCGCCCATAGTGCTTCAGGCGTAGTGGTTGCGCAAGCTTTTTGCCCGGTACGGCGCGGCAGACGCCGCTCAGGAGTGGGCGACATCCACGATGAGCTGGTTCTTCTGCTGGATGACGCGGAACGGGAGCCGCTTGGCGACTCCCAGGCCTATCTGCGTGTCGCCCTCGAAACTGGCCGCGAACCGGGTGTCCTTGAAGGTCCGGTAGCCCGCGACGCTGACGCCCGGCAGCGGCTTGCCGGCCTTGCCCGGATACGTCGTGCCGCCCGTGCCCGGGTCGTAGCTCGGCGCCGCCACCCGGATCTCCAGGATGGCCCCGCCGCCGACCTGGATGCGGTCGCCGGAACCGTCCTGGTGCAGCTCCTTCACATAGCCGATCCGGTAGCCGACCGGCTTGCCGCCGGCGGTCGGCACCTCGAAGACCATCCGGTCGAAGCAGTCGTGCCGCCCGGTCCGGATGCTCCTCAGCGGCTGGTGGTCGTTCGCGTCGGCGGACTTCAGGGCGCTCCCCCACCCGGCGGTGTCGCACTTGGCCGCCGCGGCGGTCCCCGTCGCGGACGCCGCCGTCGCCGGGCCCGCCGTCGCCGACACCGCCGCGCCTGCCAGTACGACCGCGGTCAGCACCGTGCCCAATCGTCGCATCGCATACCCCGTATCCCGTCGCGTTCCATCGCATGCCGATGGTTCGTCATGGTCCGTCCATGTCCCGGCCCGGCCGGTCGGATCCGGTCGGCCCGTACATGCGATCATCGCGCACGGGTCTGATAACGCGGCCCGCCGGCACCGGATTTCGGCCGTCGCCCGGGGCGGGGCCTGGATGCCCTTGGCGGCGAAAACGCCCTGTGCGAGGCTCGCTGCGACGGCGGGGGCCGCCTGCACCCACCACCCCCGCCGGCACCGGTTCGTACGGATGCCGATACGGCCGCCCGCCACGGACAGGCCGGCGCAGCGCCCCAACACGCCGGCCGACGGGCCGAGGAGCCGGCCGTGGAACCAAGGAGAGCCAGAAGATGACCACTTCTGATCATGCCGGCCGGTCCCCGCACACCGGCCGCCCCGGACACACCGGCCACCCCGGCCACGCCGGACACCCGGCACCATCCGGCCATCCCGACCCGACCCTCTACCGTTCCCCCTCCGACGCCATCGCCGCTCCCCCGGAACGGCTCGCCTACCTCGTCGGCTTCGACCGCTCCGCGCAGCGCCCGGACGCGCTGATCGTCATGGACACCGACCCGGGATCGAGTTCGTACGGACGGGTGCTGCACCTCGCCGACGTACCCGGCCTGGGCGACGAACTGCACCACTTCGGCTGGAACGCCTGCTCCAGCGCCCTCGCCCACGAAGGCCACCACCGGCCCGAACGGCGCTACTTACTGACCCCGGGACTGCGCTCCTCCCGGCTGCACGTCTTCGACACCCACCCGGACCCTGCCCGCCCCCGCCTGGTCAAGGTGATCGAACCGGCCGAACTGGCCGACAAGGCGGGCTACTCACGGCCGCACACCCTGCACTGCGGCCCCGGCGGCGTCCTGCTGTCCTGCCTCGGCGGCGCGCACGGCGACGACGGGCCGGGCGGTGTCGCGCTGCTCGACCACGAGACGTTCGACGTGCTGCGTGCCTGGGAGACGGACCGCGGTCCGCAGCGTCTGGCCTATGACGTCTGGTGGCACCTCCAGCACAACATCGCCGTGACCAGCGAGTGGGGCACGCCATCGATGATCGAGGACGGCGTCGACCCGGAACTGCTGCGCGGCCGCTCGTACGGCCACGCGCTGCACTTCTGGGAGCTGGACTCCGGCCGCCACCTGCAACGCGTCGATCTGGGCGAGGAACACCAGATGGTGCTGGAGCTGCGGCCCGCCCATGACCCGGCGGCGACCTGGGGCTTCGCGGGCGTCGTGGTGAGCGCGGCGGATCTGTCGGCGTCGGTGTGGCGGTGGCAGCGCGAGGACGACGGGCGGTTCACGGCCCGCAAGGTGATCACGATTCCGGCGGAGCCCGCCAAGGAGGAGGGGCTGCCGCCGGTGCTCAAGCCGTTCGGCGCGGTGCCGCCGCTGGTCACCGACATCAACCTGTCGGTGGACGACCGCTGGCTGTACGTGTCGGCCTGGGGCACCGGCGAACTCCACCAGTACGACGTGCGCGACCCCGGCCGCCCCCGCCGCACCGCGTCCGTCCGGCTCGGCGGCATCACCGCACGGCAGCCGCACCCGGCGGTGCCCGGCCTGCCGCTCACCGGCGGTCCGCAAATGGTCGAACTCAGCCGCGACGGGCGCCGGGTGTACCTCACCAACAGTCTGTACGGTTCCTGGGACGACCAGTTTTATCCAGACGGCATCCACCCCTGGCTCGCCAAGCTCGACGCCGACACGGAGAACGGCGGCCTCACCCCCGACCTCCGCTTCTTCCCGCACGGCGAGGACTTCCGCGGACTGCGCGTCCATCAGGCCCGGTTGCAGGGCGGCGACGCGTCGTCCGACTCGTACTGCTACCGCTGACCGCGGCCGGAGCGGGCACGGACCGGTTCCGCGGAGCTTCTGCCCGGTCGGGAGCGTGGCGGGAGGGGACGTCACGCCCTGCCCGGCAGATACGGGCCGGGGCCTTTCACGGTGCGGTGGACGGGGGCGGTGGCCACGTGCCGCAGGCCGGGCAGGGCGGCCACCGACTCGGTGACGTAGCGGTAGAAGACCTGCGCGGTGGTGACGTCGGTGGCGGCGTAGAGGTTGGCCGTGCCGGTCACGGCGGCGGCGAAGGACACCTCCGGGTGCGCGGCGAGCGCCGCTCCCGCTTCGGCGAGGCGGGAGGGTTCGACCTCCAGCCACAGCGCGGCCCGGAACCGCTCCCGCAGGACGTCCGGGTGGTACTCCACGTCGAAGTACAGGACGCCGCTGGTGCGCAGTTCGGTGATCCGGCGGCGTACGGTCGACTGCGACAGGCCGGTGGCGGTGGCCAGCTCACCGGGGGACGCGCGGCCGTCCCTGGCGAGCAGGTCGAGCAGGTGCCGGTCGCCGTCGTCCAGTGTCACCGGCGGCGTGGCGTCCGTGACCGGTACGGGCGCTACCCGCGGGGTGAGTGCCTTGACCTGGGCGGCCGTCAGCGGTCCGCGCTTGTTGATGGCGCTGAGGTCACGGCCGAAGAAGATGTGCAGCAGGCAGTGCGCGGACACGTCCACCACCTGTGGTGTGCGGGGCAGTTTCTGGAGGAGCAGCGTTTCCTCCAGGCCGGGGCCTCGGGTCCGTACCGCGCAGGTGATCTCGGTGCCACCGGAGTTGATGCCGACCCAGCTGGTGTCCGTACGGCGTGCCAGTGCCTCTCCGAGGGAGACGGCCGCGTCGGGCGTGCAGCGTACGCGCACGATCCAGCGGGAGTCCCCCAGCCGCGCCGGGTCGGTCAGGCCGAGGACCCGGAGCTTCCCGGCGGACCGCAACCGGGTCCAGCGGCGGGCGGCGGTCTGGTCCGACACCCCGAGAGCGTCCGCGATCTCGCGGAACGAGGCGCGCCCGTTGATCTGGAGGGCGTGCGCCAGTGCCGTGTCCTCGTCCGACAGGTTGCGGTCCGGACGGACGGGGGTGTCGAGATACGTCTTCATTCTGCCCATGATGTCGGTTCCGGGCGTGGGAAAGTCACTGGCGCGGGGATTCGCCTGTCGTGTTCGATGATCTCTTGTGGGGCCGCGCGGCGGTCCGGCCTGTTCCGGTCGTGGTCGCGGTTCCCTATCCGGGTCCGGTTCCGGCCGGGATCCGGGACGTACGACCGTCCCGGGTCCGTGCGGCCCGCCAGCCGACCGGCCGGGTCCCTCCGCAGCCCTCCCCGGCCATTCCGACCTTGCCCCGACCGTTCAGAACCCTCGACCCTTCAGGAGTCCCGCCGTGCCCGCCTCACCCGCCTGCCCGTCCTTCCTCCTCGTCCACGGCGCCTGGCACCGGCCGTCGTGCTGGTCCCCACTCCAGGACGTCCTCGCCGCCGACGGCCTGCGGTCCCACACGGTCGCGCTGCCCAGTTCCGGCCCGCAGGGCACGCCCGCCGCCGGTGTGTACGACGACGCCGAGGCGATATCCGCGCGGCTGCGCGAGTTCGAGGGCCCGGTGATCGTCGTCGGCCATTCCTACGGCGGTGTCCCCGTCACCGAGGCGGCCGCCGGTCACCGGCACGTCGCCCACCTCGTCTATCTCACGGCCTACATGCCGGCCGAGGGCGAATCGCTCGGCAGCCTGCACGGCCGCGACGCGTCCAGGCCCGTGGACCTCAACGGTGTGCAGCCCCCTGTCTTCGAGGACCCGCGTGCGGCGCTGTACGGGGACGTTCCCGCCGACCGGGCCGAGTGGGCCCTCGGCCGGCTCGTCGAGCAGAGCCGGCGGTCGTTCCAGGAGCCGGTGACCCGCGCGGCGTGGCGGACCGTGCCCTCCACGTACGTGATCTGCGAAGGCGACCAGGCGCTCCGGCCCGCGCTGCAGACGAAGATGTCCGCGAACGCCACCCGGGTCGAACGGCTCGGCACCGGCCACTCCCCCTTCCTCGCGGCGCCCGCCGAGCTGGCCGCCCTCCTCGGGCGGATCGCCGCCGACGCCACCGACGGGTGACGCGCAACGGCCCGGCCCCTCCTCGGGCGAGGAGGGGCCGGGCCGTTCGGTGCCGCCGCGCCGGGGCGCTCAGCGGCGTTCCCCCATGCGCCGCGGCGTTCACTCGTGCGCTTCGGCCTCCACCGGCTTCGGGATCAGGAACGAGGTCGCGACGGCGACGGCCATGATGACCACACCCGCGATCATTCCGGCGGTGTAGCCGGAGGCGGACGCCGGGTCGTCGGCCGGGGCGGCGGTCTTGACCGCGTACAGCACGGCGAAGCTGAGGCCGGAGCCGAGGTTGAAGGCGCCGGCGTTCAGACCGGGCAGGAAGCCCGGGTTCTCCTTGGGCGACAGGACGATGCCGAGCCCGTTGAGGACGATGTTCGCCACGCCCGCGTAGGTGATGCCGACGAGGATGGAGGCGGCCAGCAGCAGCCCGCGGGAGTGGGCGGAGAGCGTGACGATCATCAGCACGACGGTCGCCGCCGCGCCGATCAGGCCCAGCCGCAGCACCCGGCCGTAGCCGAAGGTGGCCGCCAGCCGGCCGGCGAGCGGGCCCATGGCCAGTCCGGCGATGGCGTACGGGGTCAGCGTCCACCACGCGGACTGCTCGGCCGACATGCCGAGCCCGGCCTGGGCGTCCTGCGCGAACGCCGGGATGAGTCCGTTCATGACGGCGAACACGCCGGTCATCGTCAGCATCGTGGTCAGCAGCGTCGCCCAGGTCGAGCGCTGCCGCAGGTGCCGTGTCGCGACCAGGGGGTGCCCGGAGCGGTCCTCGGTGCGCCAGAACAGCCAGAACGCGGCCGCGGCCACGACCACCAGGACCGTGATCAGCGGCCAGTTCGCGGCGGCCAGCTTGCCCGCCTCGTTGAGCGCGACGAGCAGCGAGCCGACGGAGACCACCAGCAGCACGACGCCGGGCCAGTCCATCCGGTGGCTGTCGGGCACCTTGGACTCGGGGGTCAGGGTGGCGACGAGGGCGGTGGCGATCACGGCGACGACGGCCATCGCCCAGAAGACCGCCGCGAAGCCGTGCCGGTCGGCGAGGTAGCCGCCGGCCAGCGAGTCGACACCGGCGATGCCGCCGTTGACCGCGGTGATCACGCCCAGCAGGGTGCCGTACCGCTTGGGCTCGGTGACCTCGATCCGGAGCATGATCAGGCACAGCGGCACGGTCGGGCCGGAGACGCCCTGGATGACACGGCCGACGAACAGCATCGGCACGCTCTGCGCCAGCGCCGCGACCACACAGCCGACGACCATCAGGGCCATCATGCCGGCGAGCACCTTGCGGCGGCCGACGATGTCCCCGAGGCGCGGCAGGAACAGCGAGAACAGCGCCGCCGAGGTGAAGAACGCGGTCTGGGTCAGCCCGATCTCGGCCGAGGTGGCACCGAGGCTGTCCTCGATGTTCTTCAGCGCGGGGCTGAGCATGCTGGCGTTGAGCTGGAAGGCGATGCAGGCCGTCAGCAGCGCGGTGACCAGCACGCCGACCCGTACGGTGCGCCCGGGGCCCGTCGCTTCGGCGGGCCGGGCGGTGTGCGGTGCGCTCATGCCTCGACGTCACCGATGCGTTCGAGGGCGTCCACCACCAGGTTCCAGAACCGTTCGTGGTCGAGCCGGACCGCGACCTGGGTGCGGCAGTCCTCGGGGATCGGCCAGCGGAAGTCGGTGACCGTCATGCCCATGGTCAGACCGCCGGTCAGCTCGATGTCCACCGGGGCCTTGCGGACGGTCATCACGTCCGGGTCGATGACGTACGCGACGGCGCACGGGTCGTGCACGGGCGGGTACTCGAAGCCCTGGTTCTCCCGGTAGGCGTCGCGGAAGAAGTCCAGCAGCTCCAGGACGAAACCGGCGGGCCTGGTGCCCACCGCGGCGATCTTCTTGGTGACCTCGGGCGTGGCCAGCGCCTGGTGGGTGAGGTCGAGGCCGACCATGGTCACCGGCCAGCGCTCGTTGAAGACGATGTGCGCGGCGTGCGGGTCGATGACGATGTTGAACTCGGCGACCGCGCTCCAGTTGCCCTCGTGGTAGCCGCCGCCCATCAGCACGACCTCGCGGACGCGCTCGGCGATCCGGGGCTCCTTGCGCACGGCCATCGCGATGTTCGTCAGGCCCGCGGTCGGCACGATGGTGATCTCGCCCGGCTCGTGGGACATCACGGTGTCGATGATGAGGTCGACGGCGTGCCGGCGGTCGAGGTCGATGTTCGGTTCGGGCAGGTCCGGACCGTCCAGCCCGGTGTCGCCGTGGATCTCCGGCGCGTTCTCGATGGTCCGTACGAGGGGCCGGGGGCAGCCGGCCGCGAACGGCACGCCGGTGATGCCGGCGATCCGGGCGACGGACAGCGCGTTGCGGGTGACCTTCTCCAGGGTCTGGTTCCCGACCACGGTCGTGACGGCGACCAGGTCGATGTCGGGATTGCCGTGCGCCAGGAGCATGGCGATGGCGTCGTCGTGCCCGGGGTCGCAGTCGAGAATAATCTTTCTGGCCAACGGAAGAGCCCCTTTGCTCAGCTGAAGGTGTTGAAGTGGATCTCTTGGTGCACAGCAGAAGGGCTGTTACCGAAAGAGCGCGGACGGACGGCGGCGCACCGGCCCGGCGGTCGGGGCCGACCACGGCTGGCGCTACCGGGCACCTCCCCTTCGACACGGATCGGGTAATCGATTTCACGGAGGCGGTGCCTTCGTGCAAGGCCCTGACCAGCGATCGAGGCCCTGTCCGTCATAGTGCCAGAGCAAACGCGCGCGGCGGGCATCCGGGGCGCCGCGGGGCCCGGACGCCCCAGGAGGCATGGCGGTCAGCCGTCGCGGTCCGGCCCTTCGGGGCGCTCCGGCCCGCCGGTCGCGCCCCTACCGCCGGCGGCGTCCGGTGCCGGGCGGTCGTGCGCGGCGAGGACCGTCTCGATGGTGTCCGCCTCGGCGGCCGTCTTGTCTTCGCGATAGCGCAGCACCCGGGCGAACCGCAGCGTCACGCCCGCCGGGTAGCGGGTCGAGGTCTGGAGGCCGTCGTACGCGATCTCGACGACCAGCTCGGGGCGTACGGTCACGACGTGGCCGGTCTCGTCCACCGCCAGCTCGCGCAAACGTTCCGTCTGCCAGGCCAGCAGGGCGTCGGTGAGCCCCTTGAAGGTCTTGCCGAGCATCACGAACGTGCCGTCCGGGCCGCGCGCGCCGAGGTGGAGGTTGGAGAGCTTGCCGGTGCGGCGGCCGTGGCCCCACTCGGCGGCCAGCACCACCAGGTCGAGGGTGTGCACCGGTTTGACCTTCAGCCAGGCGGCGCCGCGGCGGCCCGCGCTGTACGGCGCGTCCAGCGCCTTGACCATGACTCCCTCGTGGCCCCGGCGCAGGGTCTCGGCCCAGAAGTCCTCGGCGGCCTCGCGCGCGGCGGTGTCGGCCGGGTCGTCGACCACCGTCCGGCGTACCCGTCGCTCCTGCGGGACCAGCCGGACCAGTTCCGCGTGCCGCCGGTCGCCGGGCAGGTCCAGCAGGTCCTGGTCGCCGACGGCGAGGACGTCGAAGAAGACCGGCGAGAGCGGCAGCGCGGCCCGTGCGGCGGCCACGTCCACGCGTGAGCCGAAGCGGCCCGCGATCCGCTGGAACGGCAGCGGGCGCCCGTCCTCGCCGAGCGCGATCACCTCGCCGTCCAGGACGAAGCACGGCGCGTCGAGGGCGAGCGCGGCCTCGGTGATCTCGGGGAGCCGGTCGGTGACGTCGTCGAGGGTGCGGGTGTAGATCCGTACGTACGGGCCGTCCCGGTGCACCTGCACCCGGATGCCGTCCAGCTTCTCCTCCACCGCGCACCGGCCGGCCTTGTCGATCGCCTCGGCCAGGGACTTCGTCCCGTGCGCCAGCATCGGCCCGACGGGCCGCCCCACCGTCAGCCGGAACCCGGCCAGCGCCGAAGCCCCCTCGGCGAGCAGGCCGCGGGCCACTTCCTCCAGGGACCCGGCCAGCATCACGGCCCGCCGTACGTCCGCGACCGGCACCCCGGCCGCCGCGGCGATCCCTTCGGCGGCGACGGCGTCCAGCGCTCCCTGCCGTACTTCGCCGGTCAGCAGGCCGACGAGGAACCGCTGCTCCTCCGCGGTCGCCGCGCCCAGCAGCTCCTGGACGAGGCGGCGGCGCTCGGCCTGGGAGCCGGGCCCCGTGACGGCGGCCAGGGCGGTCAGGGCCGCGTCGGTGCCGAGGACGGTCAGCGTGGCGGTGCCCGCGGGCGGCGCAGGGTCCCGCAGGACGCTCCAGCCGACCCCGATCCGCCCCTGCGGCAGCCGCCCGGCCAGGTAGGCGATGGCGATCGGCGCATCGTCCGGGCCGGCCTGGCGGAACAGTCCGGCCAGCAGCTTGATCTTCTGGGACCGCGCCGAGGTGGCGGCGACCTCCCCGGACACACGTGCGAGACGGGCCAGCAGCATGGCAACATCCTGCAACGGTGCCGCCGCCCCCGCACGATCACCGGCCCGCCGCGCCGCGCCGCCCGGGCTCCGCCCCTCATTTGCCGATGCCCTCGGAGAGGCCGCGGACGAAGTGCCGCCGGGCGACCAGGAAGATCACGATCATGGGCAGCGCGGCGATGGTCAGCCCGGCGAAGAGCACCGGCCAGTCGGAGTTCAGGCGCCCGGCCATGTCGGCGAGCCCCACGGGCAGCGTCTTGAGGTGGTCGTCGGTGATGAAGACGAGCGCGAAGGCGTATTCGTTCCAGGAGAAGAGCGCCTGGAGGAGCGCGGCGGAGACCAGGATCGGCCGGGCCATCGGGACGACCACGCGCCAGAAGGTCTGCCAGCGGCTCGCCCCGTCGATCAGGGCCGCCTCCTCCACCTCCACCGGCTGGCCCAGCAGATAGGCGCGGATCAGGAAGGTGGTGAACGGCACCTTGAACGCGGTGTAGAGGACGATCAGCGCCCAGTACGTGTCGTAGATGTGCAGCGCCTGGAGGAGCTGTGTGAGCGGGACCAGCGCCACGGTCGGCGAGAGCATCATGGCGCCGAGGACGAGCAGCAGCGCCGGCTGGGAGAAGGGGACGGCGAGCCGGGTCAGTCCGTACGCGGCCCAGGCGCTGATCAGGACGACGGCGAGGACGCTGGCGGCGGTGACGAGCGCGCTGTTGAGCAGGTAGCCGAGCACCCCCTGGTGCCAGGCGTCGGCGTACGTCCCCCAGGCGGGGTGCGCGGGCAGCCCCCACGGGTCGGAGAAGATCTCCCCATTGGTCTTCAGGCCGGACAGGGCCATCCAGCACAGCGGGTAGACGACCGCGACGGCGAGCGCGGCGAGCGCGCAGTACGTGAGGAGGCGCAGCACGACCGAGCCGGAGCGGGTGGGGCCGCGGCGCTCGGCGGGCGCGGCCGGCGGGGCGTCCGCCGGGGCGGGCTGGTGCAGGGTCAGGGTCATGCCGTGACCGCCTTCCGGCGCGAGTGGAGGAGCTGGACGGCGCCGGCCAGGAAGGTGATGGCGAACATGACGGTGCCGATGGCCGCGGCGTACCCCATGTCGTCCCCGGTGAAGGCGCCGGCGTACAGCCAGGTGCCCAGCGTCTGGCTGGAGTTGGAGGGGCCGCCGCCGGTCATCACCATCACCTCGTTGAACACCAGGAAGGCGCCGGAGACGGTGAGGATGACGAGCAGGGTCGTCATCTCGCGGACCATCGGGACGGTGACGGCGAAGAAGGTGCGGACGCGGCCCGCGCCGTCCACCGTCGCCGCCTCGTACAGCTCGCGCGGGATGCGCTGGACGGCGACCGTCAGCAGCAGCGTGGTGTAGCCGAAGGACTGCCACTGGCTCATGGCGATGACACCCCAGATGGAGGTGTCCGGGTCGCCCAGCCAGTCGTGTGCGAACCGGCCGAGGCCGAGGGTGTCCAGCGCGCTGTTGAGGAGCCCGGCGTCCGGCTGGTAGAGGAACTGGAAGAGCAGTCCGCAGACCGTCATGGAGACGGCCGCGGGGATGAAGTAGACCGTCCGCAGCAGCCCGCTCAGCCGCCGCCCGATGACCGCTTCCAGGATCGCGGCCAGCACGAGTGCCGCGCCGACCTGGAAGACGACCGACGTGACGGCGTAGCAGAGGTTGTTCGCCAGCGCCTTCCAGAAGACCGGGTCCTGGAGGGCTTGCCGGTAGTTCTCCAGGCCGACGTAGCGCATGCCGGGCTGGAAGACGCTGAACTTGAAGAGGCTGAGCCGGACGTTCTCCACGATCGGGTAGTAGACGAACAGGGCGATCAGGGCGAGGGCGGGGGCGGCGTACAGGGCGTGGCGGAATCGGCGTCGCTGCATGACGGCGGCACCTCCTTCGGGAAGTCGGGGCGTACGGGGTCAGTCGCGGACCCGGAAGCGGTGGGCCTGCCGCGCGCCTTCGCGTACCTGGCGCACCGCCTGTGCGGCACTGGTCCGGCCGCCGAGGACCGCTTCGGCTGCCGAGAGGTACGGGTTGACGATCTTGTCGTCGGCGCGGGTGTCGAGCCACAGCGCCATGTCCTTGCTCGCGAGCGTGCGCTGCGCCGCGGGCGGCCCCTTCAGGCGCGCCGCGTCCGCCGTGCCCTTGACCGCGCTGAGCCAGCCCAGGTCGCGCACCACCTTCCGGGCCTGCTCGCGGCTGGTGAGGAACTTCAGGAAGTCGACGGCGAGCGCCTTGTTGGGCGAGGAGTTGGCGACGAGCAGCCCGTCCGTCCCCCCGGCGACGGAGCGCGCGGAGCCCGCGGCGCCCGGGATGGCGGGCATGGTGAAGAAGTCCCAGTTCGCCGCGAACTTCGCGGGGGCGCCGCCCTTGGTGCTGAGGTAGGAGAACTCCAGGGTCTCCAGGTACTGCATCGCGGCCTTGCCGTACAGCAGCCGGTTCTGCGCGGACTCGTGGCTCATGCTCGTCCCGGACGGTCCCATGCAGCGCGCTTTGAGCTGCGCGAGATCGTCGAAGGCCCGTGCGTAGCCGGGGTGGGTGAAGGCGCCTGTGCCCCCGTCGCCGTCGTAGTCCCTGGCCAGGACGGCGGGCGGCACTTCCATGGCGTTGAACTGGGTGAGCAGGTGGCCGGCCGGCCAGCCGTACTGGTTGCCGAAGGCGAGCGGGGTACGGCCCGCCGCGGAGATGCGGTCGCAGGCCGCGAGCAGTTCGGGGAAGGTACGCGGCTTCCGCTCGACCCCGGCCGCGGCGAAGACCTCCTTGTTGTACGCGAAGACCTTGGCGTCCATGGTGAGCGGCACCCCGTACCGGCGCCCGCCGAAGGTGAAGGCGTCCAGCGCGCCCGGCTCGAACGAGCGGCCCCACGCGGTGCCCTTGAGGGGCTCCGACAGGTCGGCGGCGAGCTTGCCGTCGGCGAACTTGCGCGCGTACCGGCCGGGCCAGGCGAAGTAGATGTCCGGCAGCTCGCGGGAGGCGGCGAGGACCGCGATGCGGTCCTTGTACGGCTGGTCGCCGACGGCCTGGAGGTCGATGGTGACGCCCGGGTTCCGGCGCTCGTAGGCGCGGACCACGCTCTGGAAGTACGGGGCGTATTCGGGGTCGGCCCACTTCTCCAGGATGGTGAGGTGCCCGCGCGGGGGCCCGGCGAGGGCGAAGTCGTTCGGGGTGACGCGGACGGGAGCCTGCCCGCACCCGCTGACCAGCAGGGTCAGCAGGATGACGAGCAGGCGGCCGGCGACGGCGGGAGTGCGGCGCATCGGCTCTCCTGGCGGGGGTCTCTCCTGGCGGGGAGGGGGTGGGTCAGGGACATCGGGACGGGTCGCGGGGGCGCGCGCCGTCGAGGGCGAGGGGCCGTCCGAAGGCGCCGGGCTGCGTGCACACGGCCGCCGCGTAGGTGGCGGCGTACCCGGCCGCGTCGGCGAGCGGGCGGCCCCGGTGGAGGGCGACGTGCAGGGCGGCGATGAAGGAGTCGCCGGCACCGAGGGTGTCGGTGGCGCGGACCGCCACGACCGGCTGGTGGTGCGTCGTGCCCTCGAACGACAGCAGCGCGCCCCGGGCGCCCCGCGTCACCACGGCGAGCTTCGCGCCGAGCCGGTGTGCCCCGGCCAGCAGCCCGGCGGCCTCGTCCGCGTCCGCGTCGGGCCGGGAGAGGACGGCGCTGCGCACGAAGGGCAGCAGCGGTTCGGCGTAACTCCAGGGCCGGTCCGAGAAGTCGAAGCTCACCGGGCAGGCGGCGGCCAGCCGCGGCAGCTGCTCCTCCATGCCGCTGCAGTCGCCCGTGTGCACCAGGTCGAAGCCGCGCAGCCAGCGCAGGTCGGCGTCGTCCGGGGTGAACAGGGAGATCGTCGCGTCGCAGGCGCCGAAGGTCCGGTTGCCGTCGTCGTCGAGGTGGACGGTGGCGTAGGCGTTGGGCCCTTCGGCGATACGGGACCGTTCCGTCGAAACGCCCTCGTCCGCAAGCGCCGCCCGCACGTGCCGGCCGGCCGCGTCGCTCCCGGTGACGCCGAGGTACGCGGCCTCGGCACCGCACCGTGCCGCGTGCACGGCGACGTTGAGGGCGTTGCCGCCCGGGTACATCAGCCCGCGCCCGGGGTAGCGATCGACGACGTTGTCGCCGAGTCCGCAGATGCGCATGCCGCTCTTTCCTCCAGTGGCTCCGGTGGGGCCGGTCCGGCGCGCCGGACGCGCGCCGGACCGGGCGGGTACGCGGCGGACTCAGTACTCGACCTGGAACATGTAGCGCCGCTGGTCGAGGTCGTGGCCGCGTACGGACTCGTAGTGGCGGGCCAGCCGGGTGCCGAAGACGTCCAGCGCGATGGGCGTGATGTCCCCGCGCACCTCCTCCGGGACGCCGGGCAGCGAGAAGGTCCTGGAGTCGACGTAGTGGGCCTTGCGGGTGTACTTGTCGAGGAACGCCTTGGCGCGCTCGGCCATCGGCCGGGTGGCGTCCTCGCCGAGGAAGAGGATCACCGGCTGGTCCTCGGTGACGACCTCGAAAGCGCCGTGGAAGAACTCACCGGCGTGGTAACTGCCGCCGTGCTTCCACTGCATCTCCATCAGGTAGCACATGGTGAAGCCGTAGCCCGCGCCGTAGTTGGGGCCGGCCGAGAGCACGTACGTCACCGGCTCGTCGGCCAGCGCGGTGGCGATGGAGTGGGCGAGCGCCTCGCCCTCCTCCTGGGCGGTGTACAGGGCGTCGGGCAGCGCTTCGTACGCCTTGCGGACCGCCGCGTAGTCGCCCTCCACGCCGGTCTTCTCCAGCAGCGCGTACGCGAGCTGCCCGAAGAGCACGCCCTTGGGGGCGACGACGGTGTCCTCGCTGCGGTAGGTGAAGGCGATGTCGGCGGCCTGCGCCAGGGGGCTGTCGGCGTCCCGGGTCAGGGCGGCGACCCTGGCGCCGGTGGACCGGGCGTAGCGGGCGGCGGCGACGGTCTCCTTGGTGGTGCCGGTGTGCGAGGAGACGAGGACGAGGGAGCCCTCGCCGAGCAGTGCGGGCCTGCGCAGGTTGAACTCGTCGCTGTTCATGTGGAAGACCGGGAAGCCGGCGCGGGTCTCCAGCAGGAAGTGCACCGGGTAGGCGGCGGTGAGGGAGCCTCCGCAGCCGACCAGGAAGACGTTGCGCAGGCCGCCGTCGACGGTCTCGGCCGCGAAGTCGCGGGCCGTTTCGTACTGGCTCAGGGCGAAGGCCACGGCCTCCTTGAAGTCCTCGGTGATGGGCTTGAGGGGCAGGGTCGCGGTGGTCACACGGATCCTCTCCGAGCAGGGTGGGAACGTTCCCAACGCAGGCCGCGAACACCCCTCGGCGCATGATTGGGAACGTTCCCATCGGGATGCCGGGAACCTTCCCACCACGCTCGGCGGAGCGTCAATACCCCTGCACAGCCGATAGCCTGGCGACGCCATGACGACGAACCGACGCAGCGGCCCGCACCGGCCCGCCACGATCCCCGACGTCGCCCGCGAGGCGGGCGTCTCCCGTTCCACCGCCTCGCGGGCCCTCGCCGACTACGGCTCCGTCAGCCCCGAGGCCCGCGAACGCGTACGCGCCGCCGCCCAGAAGCTGGGCTACCGCCCCAACCAGCTCGCCCGCTCCATGATCACCGGTCGTACGCACACGCTGGGCGCGGTCATCGCCGACATCCAGAACCCGTTCTTCGCGGGCGTCACCCGCGGCATCACCGACGCCGCCCGCGCCGCCGGGTACCAGATCCTGCTGGCCAACACCGACGAGGACCCGGCGGCCGAGCGGGCCGCGGTCAAGACGCTGCGCGACAAGCACGTCGACGGGCTGATCGTCGCCCCCGCCTCCACCACGGACACCGGCCACCTCACCGCCGCGCACACCGGCGGCTGCCCCGTCGTGCTGCTCGACCGGCGGGTCCCGCACCTCGGCCTGGACTCCGTCACCGTCGACAACCACGGCGCGGCCCAGGACGCGGTACGCCGTCTGCTCGCCATGGGCCACCGGCGCATCGCCCTGGTCAGCCTGGTCGGCAACGACGCCACCGACGAACCGGTGGACCCCGGTTCCACCGGCTTGGCCCGCATCGAGGGCTACCGCGCCGCGCTGCGCGAGGCGGGCGTCGAGGACACCGGGACGTACCTGCGCACCGGCGCCTTCCACGGCCAGGACCCGGCCGTGCTCGCCCGCGGCCTGCTGGACTCCCCCGCGCCGCCGACCGCCGTGTTCGCCACCGACAGCCTGATCGCGCTGGGCGTGCTCTCCGCCGCGCGGGAGCTGGGGCTGCGGGTCCCGGAGGACCTGTCCGTGATCACCTTCGACGACACCGACTGGGCCCGCGCCGTACGCCCCCGGATCAGCGTCGTCGCCCAGCCGGTCCAGGAACTGGGCGCCACGGCCGTGCAGGCCCTGATATCCCGCGTCCAGGGCAGCACCCAGCCCCCCGAAGACACCACCCTGCCCACCGAGTTCATCGAACGGGAGTCGGTGGCGCGGGCGACGCAGCGGGAGAAGGGGCGCAAGCAGGGGTAGTCGAGCCGGGGACGGGGGGGCGGGCCTGGCGGGACGCCGGCCGCCACCAGCCGTTGGGCCGACCTCCGCACCCTCGGCCTGCGGGCGACGCGCTCCGTACGTCCGGCGGTGCTCGTCAGCAGGCCGGCGGAGGGCGTTCGCCGGTCAGGTGCCCGCCTCGATCCCCGGGGGCGGCGCGGTCCGCTTCCCGCGGCCGACGCCCGACGCTTCGGCCGCCGCCTGCAACGAACGCAGGGCCACCAGGAGCACCCCGATGTCGTCGAGCAGGACCGGGTCGGGCAGCAGGTCGACCGGGGAGATCACGTAGAGCAGCGCTCCCCAGTACGCGATCTTGTTGTTCAGCGGTACGCCCGCGTCGCGCAGGGCGGCGCGGGCCCGGACCAGCTTGACCAGGAGCACGATCGCCGCGCCGACCATCACCGCCAGCAGCACCGCGACGATCACCACGACCGCCCACATCTCACCGCTCATTCCTGACGTCTTCCCTCCGTCGCACGTGGAATACCGGCCGCCGCCGGAATTCTCCTCCCGGTGCGGACGGCATCCACGTCAACGAGTGATCAGGGGCGGCGAAACGGTCCATGAGGCGGGTGGGGCCGGAGTTTCCCCTGGGCCGCACCCGCCGCCGCGGTCGTCAGCGCAGCAATTCCGCATCCGGTTTCCGTTCCTCCCGGATGATTTCCCGGCGTTTCTCCGGCGGCGCGCCGGGCATTCTCCCCCGCGAGTGAAAGCGCATTTCCTCCACGCTCTTCTGCATGGCCACCCGCAGTTTCCGGCCCAACGGCCGTTCCACGAAGCGGTGCACCAGCCAGGAAAGGACCAGCATGAGAGCGACGATTCCCAGCAGCAGTACGGGCGCGGGCACCCGGCTGCGCAGCAGGTCGATCAGGGTGAAACCCACGTACATGTGCAGCAGGTAGAGCGGATAGGTCAGCGATCCGGCGGTGGACAGCCAGCGCCACTGGAGTCTGTCGAACCACCCGAGAGCGATGGCGGCCATCAGCGCGAAAGCCGCCAGTACGGCCAGCCGTACCGGCCAGCCCTCGGCCAGATCCGCCTTCGCGCCGAGATTCATCACCAGCCGGCCGCGCAGATAGTGCTGGGCCAGCAGGAAGGAAATCGCGACGATCGCCCACAGCAGGGCGGTGGGCCGGAAGCGGTGCATGAGGTAGAAGGCGATGCCCGCGATGAAGTACGGGGAGTACGGCGCTATGGCCCACACCGAGAGCAGGTCGCTGTTCGCCTTCAGCGCGACCACGCCGGCCACCGTCCACAGGCCGCAGAACAGCACACACCTGCGGTACGTGACCCCGCGGAACACCACGACCGCGAACAGCAGGTAGAACTTCAGCTCGATGAACAGCGTCCAGTAGGCGTCGTCCACGTCGGGGACTCCCAGGCCCTGCTGGAGCATGGTGAGATTCGTCAGCACCGTCTCCCAGTTGTCCGCGCTGCGGACGTTCGGCCACACGGTCAGCACCGCCGCGGTCAGCAGCACGGCGACCCAATAGGCGGGGTAGAGACGGGAGACGCGGGAGGTCACGAAATCGCCCAGGGAACGCCCCCAGGCGCTCATGCAGATGACGAACCCGCTGATCAGGAAGAAGACTTCGACGCCCAGCCAGCCGTATTCCGACACGTGGCGGACGACCGGGGAGAAAGCCGTCGGGTCCTCGCCCCAGCCGTCGCGCAGGGTGATGTAGTGATAGGCCAGGACCATCAGGGCGGCCAGCAGCCGCAGTCCGTCGAGGACACGCAGTCTGGGCCGCCGCGTCTCCCCCTGCGAGCCGGGAGGGTGTTCTGGCGCGGCGTAAAGCATCCGGGTCCTTAACGACGGTGCGGCGGCAGCCTGTCCGAGTTTCACGGTAAACGGCGGGAAATGCGCGAACGGATCGCGGAGTTTAGCGTACGACACCACACCTGCCCCATGTCCACAACGCACGTGAAGTTCCCGAAGACGCCTTCCGGCGCAGGTCAGGGGAGTGCCGCCGGACGGCGTGCGCGGCGTTTCTGAGAAAAGGGTGAGAAAACGGGGCGGCGGCGAACCGGACGGACAAAAAAGGAGTGCGGGCGGAGACCGGCACACACCGGCGGCGTGCTCCTCCGGAACATCGCTTTCGCACCGGTTCGCCCCGTGGTCACCACACCGGTCCGCTTCCGCGCCGGTCCGTCCCGCGCGCACCGCTCCCGTCGCGCACCCCGCCTCTTCGGCACCCCGCGCCACGCCCGCCCCGGCCTCCCCGCCAGGTGACCAACTTGCCACCGGTTACGGCGAAGTTGTTGCCAGCGGCCTCGGTTGCCCCAACAATGCGCACGTCAAAGCCGAAGGAACTTCGGCCACAGATTCTGAGAGGACCCCCACATGAAAAGCCCTCTCGTCGGTGCCCTGGCCACGGCCGTCCTGGGCACCGCGGCCCTCGTGGGCACCGCCGGAACCGCCGGTGCGGCTACGGTCGCGGACGCTGCCGGGCACCCGGCGGCGCCCTCGCTCCACCGGGCAGCCGACGCCACGGCCGCCACGGCCAAGGCGATACCCAGAGTCGTGAGCTATGCCGGCACGGTGGCGCTCAGCAACTGCTCCGGATCGATCGTGCGCATGCCCAATTCGACCGACAATGATCCGGCCCTGGTCATGTCCAACGGCCACTGCCTGGAGAGCGGCATGCCGGACGCGGGGGAGGTCATCGTCGACCGGCCCTCCAGCCGCAGCTTCACCGTGCTCAGCGCCTCGGCCGGCAACCTCGGCACGGTCCGCGCCACCAAGGTCGTCTACGGCACGATGACCGACACCGACGTCTCACTCTACGAACTCTCCTCCACCTACGCCCAGATCAAGCAGCGCTACGGCATCAAGGCCCTGGACCTGGCCACCACGCACCCGGTCAAGGGCGCCGCCATCGCCGTCGTGTCCGGATACTGGAAGAAGACCTACAACTGCAACGTGGACGGCTTCGCCTACCGGTTGAAGGAAGGGAACTGGACCTGGAAGGACTCGGTCCGCTACACCGCCCCGTGCAACGTCATCGGCGGAACCTCGGGCTCGCCGGTGATCGACGTCGCCTCCGGCAAGGTGGCGGCGGTCAACAACACGATCAATGAGAGCGGTCAGCGCTGCACGCTCAACAACCCGTGCGAGGTCGACGCCAACGGCCGGGTGAGCGTACGCCGCGGCATCGGCTACGCCCAGGAGACGTACGAGATACCCAAGTGCTTCGGCACCGGCAACAAGCTGGACCTCGGCCGGCCGGGCTGCGTCCTGCCCAAGCCGTAGCCCTCGCAGCCGTAGCCCCCGCACCGGCGGGCACGACATGTGCTCGCCGGTGTGCTCCCCCGCCGTACGCCGGACGGCCGCCGTCGTCACCCGGCGGGGTGACACGCCCCGGGGACCGTTCGCCGCACCCGCCCGCGCGGGCGGCGGTGTGGCACGGTCGGACCATGAACGCGGCATCCGACATCCGGTCCCAGGCCACCACCCTCGCCCGCGACCTCGGCGGGCCGTGGCAGCCGGACGACGCCGACCGCAACCTCGCCCTCGCCCTGGTCCTCGCCCGCGACGACCACGGCGGCCGGCTCACCGCCGGAATCATCACCCACATCCTGCTGAGCGCCTCCTGGGGCCTGAAGCCCATCGGCGCCATGTACCAGCTGATGGCGTGCACCGCCGACTTCCTCGACGACCCCGAGCAGTGCGACTCGGACACCGGCCGGCAGGCCCTCAGCGAGGTCGACCGCCTCCTCGACACGGTCGCCGCCCTGCCCCCGGACGGCGTCTGACGAGAGCAGGAGACGTCGCGCATCACTCCGCGGGCGGCTCGACGACCTGGACGGCGGTGCCGGTGGCCCGCAGGGCGGCGAGTTCCGCGGCGGGGGTGGCGGCGTCCGTGACGACCGCCCGGTAGCGGGCGGCGGTGCCGTACGCGTACGTGGCGCGTTTGCCGAACTTGGCGTGGTCCACGAGGAGTACGGCTTCCTCGGCGGCGGCCAGCATGGCCTCCTTGACCTCGACGTACTCCCGCAGCGGGTGGAAGAGCCGCCCGTCGAGGACGGCGGTGGCGGACATCAGCACCAGGTCGGCGTGGAGCCGGGCGAGGGCGCCGCCGACCTCCGGGCCGGTGCAGGAGTTGAACTCGCTCCGGTACCGGCCGCCGAGCAGGGTGACGGCCACGCCGGGGGCCGCCCCCAGGCGCTGGGCGAGGCCGACGGAGTTGGTGACGACCGTGATCCGGGCGGCCGGGTCCCGCCGGGCCAGCAGGCCCGCCAGCGGGTACAGAGTGGTGGAGTCGTCCATCAGCACGGTGCTGCCCGGTGTGATGCGGCCGGCCACCGCGGCGCACAGTGCGGTCTTGGCCGCCAGCCCCGCCCTCTCGCGGAAGCGGGTGGCGGTCTCCATGGTCAGGGCGGGGAAGGCGACGGCCCGGCCCCGCTCCTTGCGCAGCAGATGGCGGGCGGCCAGGTCGTCGAGGTCGCGGTGCATCGTCATCAGGCTGACGTTGAAGCGGGCGGCGAGCGCGTCGATGCGCAGGGCGCCGTGGTCGGCGACGTACCGCAGGACGGCCTGCCGCCGCTGTTCGACGGCGGCCTGCGACAGCCGTGCCTTGGCGGGCATACGGCGTTCCTTCCCTCCGCGCTCCGCGGTGCTCAGCAGGGCTGCGGGCACACCACGGGCTTGATCGTCGTTCGGTCCCGGGCGGCCGCGGTGAGCGCCTGCTCCGCCTCCTCCAGGCCGTACCGGTGGGAGATCAGCCGGTCGAGCCGTACGTCGCCGGAGGCGGCCAGCGCGATGGCGGCCGGCCAGGTGTTGGCGTACCGGAAGGTGCCGGTGACCTCGATCTCGAAGTTTTGCACATGGGCCAGCGGCAGCGGCACGGTGTCGCCGCCCATCCCGACCAGCACCGCCCGGCCCGCGCGCCCGAGCACCCGGATCGCCTCGTCGGCGACGGCCGGGACGCCGGAGCACTCCAGGAGGACATCCGGCTCGTACCCGGTATCGGCGAGCCGGGTGGTACGGGCGTCCACGGTGGCGGTGGCCCCCAACTCCCGCGCCAGGCCGAGCCGCTCGGGTGCGATGTCGGTGACCACGACCTCGGTGGCACCGAAGGCGCGGGCCGTCTGGACGGCGACCAGCCCGATCGGCCCGGCCCCGGTGACCAGCACCCGGGCGCCGGGCCCGATCCGCCCCTTGCGCGCCGCCCACACGCCGACCGACAGCGGCTCCAGCAGGGCGGCGGTCTCGGCGGTCAGGGTGCCGGGGACGGCGTGGGCGAAGTGCTCGTCGATGGCGACGTACTCGCACAGGGCGCCGTCGACCGGCGGGGTGGCGTAGAAGGACACGTCGGGGCAGAGGTTGTAGCGGCCACGGCGGCACTGCGCACAGGTGCCGCACGGTACGCCGGGTTCGAGGGAGACCAGCTGTCCCGGCCGGTGGCGGGTGGCGCCGGGGCCGAGCGCGACGACGGTGCCGCCGGGCTCGTGCCCCAGGACCATCGGGGCGCGGACGACGAAGTCACCGATCCGCCCGTGCTCGTAGTAGTGCACGTCGGAGCCGCAGATGCCGACGGCCTCGACGCGGACCAGCACCTGTCCGGGGCCGGGGCGCGGCACCGGCCGCTCCTCGGTCCGCAGGTCCTTGAGCCCGTGCAGGACGGCGGCGCGCATGGTCGCGGGGACGTGGGCGGGCAGCGGAGCGGGCATGGTGGCGTCCCTCGGAGGTCGGCGGGTGGCTGGCGGCGGCGTGCGGGTGGCAGCGGTGAGCGGAGGTCGGTGGGCGGGGAAGATGAACAGCAGTTTTAGCAGATGTCGACCGCATTGTTAACACATATTGCGTGATGATTTCTGAGGCGTCGACCCGCGCGCCGTTCCGGCGACCCGCGTACGACGGGCTCGACAGAGAAAGGTGCGCACCCTGGTTTCGCTCCTGACACCGTCCCGCCCACGGCACAGCACGCTGGTCGGCAACGGACAGCCACCGCTCGGCTTCTGGCTCCCGATGGCAACGCCGCAAAGGCATTGGACATTACCGATCACATCTCACGGTGAGCGCGCAAGCACTGGTAGATATCAGCCGTCATGAGGCAGGCTCCCCCGACCGGCCGTGTGCGGACCCCTCGTCCCCACGCCGTCCGTGGACACGTGGGGCGGGCACGGGTGCCTTCGATGAAGCGACGAGGTGCCATGGTCCGGTGCGACGGCGGTGTTACCGGTTCCCGGCCGGAGGAGGGCGGTCCCCCGGCGGGGGACGGGCCCGCGCCGGGGACCGCGATGAGCGCCGCGCGCGTCGAGGAAATCCTGGTCAAGCACCTGGGGTGCGACGAGTCGCAGGCCCGCGCCTGTGCGCACGGGCTGATCGGGGTCCCCGCCGCGCCACCCGCCGTCGGAACGTCGCCCGGCCCCGGCGACCTGTCCGGCGTCCTCGGCGCCGACGCCACCGGGACCACCGGGGCCACCGGGGCGACCACCCTTGGCGTAACGGTCCCGCAAGGTTGCGAACCGCGCGACGGCGCCGTGTACCTGGCCTCCGCCCGCAGCCCCGTGGAGCTCGCCCAACGGCTTTACGAGCGGTCCGGCCCCACCGGCGCCACGGCCGTACTGCTGGCCGTCCTGGACACGGAGGGCGTGCTGCGGATGAGCGGCGTCGCCGGTACGGCCGCGCAGACGGTCAGCGACTGGTCGCAGGTGCCCCTGCGCTGCATAGTCCCGCTGGCCCGGATGGCCGAGGCGGACCAGCGGCTGTGGCTCGACGACGAGACCGGCGACCGGAGTCTGACCTGGGTCTCGGCCAGGAGCGACGCGCCGGGCGCGCCCTGCCCCGTCGGGGCCCGGGAGTCCGGAACCGGGCCCGGCGGCGTGGTGTGCGTGGTCAGCGTCATCTGGTCCGGTCCCCCGCCGGCGGCCCCGGCGGTCCGCAGGCGCTTGGAGACGCTGACCGACTGCGCCGGGCAGCGGCTGCGCATGCTGGCCGCCCTGGGGCTGCCGGACGACGACGTACGGGCCGCCTGGCTGGGCGCGGTCATCGACGCGATCCCCGTACCGGCCGCGCTGCTCTTCCCGGTGCGCGGCCCGCTCGGCCGGGTCGTCGAGTTCACCATCGACCGCTGCAACGCGCACGCCACCGGCCTCCTGGGCCGCACGCCCGAGCAGATCACCGGCAGCCGGCTGCTCGACGCCTTCCCCGGCATGGTCCTCTCCGGCATCTTCGACGCGTACGTGGCGGTCCTGGAGACCGGTGTCCCGCTGGACCGGGGGCCGTTCTCGTACGAGGAGCCGTACCGGGGCGTGCTGCGTCCGGCGCTGCTGAGCGTGCGTGCCCAGCGGGTCGGCGGCGGGCTGCTGGTGAGCTGGCAGTTCCACGACGAGCGGGCGCGGATGACGGCCCGGCTCGACGACGCCGAGCGGCTGGCCAACCTCGGCTGGGCGGAGTGGAACCTGGCCACCGGCGACGTGACGTGGTCGCGGCGGGTGTACGACATCCTCGAACGGGACCCGGCGAGCGGCCCGTTGCCGCTGGACGCGCTGTGCGGGTACGTCATCGAGGAGGACCTGCCCGCCGTCGTCGGGGCCGTGCGGTCGCTGTCCCACGGCCCCGGCCCGGTGCGCTTCGAGGTGCGGACGCGCGCTTCCGACGGCCTGCGCCACGTGAGCGTCAACGCCGAACTGCTCCGGGACAGTCTGGGCAATCTCGTGGCGCTGCGCGGTGTCGTCCAGGACGTGTCCGGTGTGCGGCGGACGGAGGCGGCGCTGGAGGCGACCCGGCGGGAGGTCGAACGCCGGCAGCTGCGGATGGCGGAGGAACTGCAACTGGCCCTGCTGCCGCGGGCGCACACCACCCTGCCCGGGCTGCGGACGGCGATCCGGTACCAGCCCGCCGAGAACTGCACCCGCGTGGGCGGCGACTGGTTCGAGGCCACCCCGCTGCCCGACGGCCGGGTGCTGATCGCCATCGGCGACGTGCTCGGGCACGGTCTGCAGGCCGCCGCGGGCATGGCGCAGCTGCGCAACGCGCTGCTCGGCATCGCGTACACCGGCGCCGATCCGGCCCGGATCCTCGACTGCCTGAACCTGGTCGCCTTCCACGGCCACGACGAGTCGCTGACCGCGACCGCCGTCGTCGGCCACTTCGATCCGCAGCGGCGCACGCTGACCTGGGCCCGCGCCGGTCACCCGCCGCCCGTCCTGGTGCGCCGCGGCCGGGCGACCGAGCTGGCCAACGACGACGGGACCACGCTGGGCGCCAGTCTGGACCCGGGTTACGCGTGCAAGACGCTGCCCCTGCGCCTCGGCGACCGCCTGATCCTCTACACCGACGGGCTGGTCGAGCGCCGCGCCGACCGGGCCGGCGACCGCGAGGACCTGTTGTTGTCCGCCGCCCGCCTCGGTGCCCGCGGCGGTCCCGAGGACCATCTGCGGACCCTGCTGTCCGTCCTGCACACCAATCCGGAGGACGACACCTGCGTCATCGTCCTCCATGTAGGGAGTTGAGCGACGATGTCCGTCCACCTGCCGTACGGGGCCCCGCCGGGAGTGTGCCGATGAGCGGCCCGGTCGTCGACGGGGCGGCCGTGCGGAGCGCGTTCGCCCGCCGTGTCCCGGCCGCCCGCGACCTGGCCGGTGCGGCCGGCGAGCTGGCCGCGGTCTGCCGGGACATGGCCGGGCGGTTCGCCGGCGGCGGCAAGCTGCTGGTGTTCGGCAACGGCGAGTCGGGGGTGGACGCGAGCCACATCGCCGTGGAGTTCCTGCACCCGGTCGTGGTGGGCAAGCGGGCGCTGCCCGCGCTGGCGCTCGGCAACGACTCGGCGACGCTCAGCGGGGTCGGGGCCCGGCAGGGCTTCGAGGAGGTCTTCGCCCACCAGCTGCGGGCGTTCGGCGCCCGCGGGGACATCGCGCTGGGCGTCTCGCCGGACGGCCGCTGCCCCAACGTGCGCCGGGCCCTGGCCCGGGCGCGGGAGACGGGGCTGCTCACCGTCGCGCTGTGCGGCGGCGAGCGGGCGGACGCGCCGCCGGCGGACCACGTCCTGGTCCTCGGCGGCACGGACCCGCTGGTCGTCAAGGAGGCGCATGTGACGGCGTATCACCTGGTGTGGGAGCTGACGCACGTCTTCCTGGACCGGCTCGGGCCGTGCGGCGGGGGCGCGGGGGCGCCGGGCCCCGACGCGTCGTGCGTGACGTGTGCGGACGAGGCGCGGCCGATGCGGGTGCGGCGGCTGCTGCCGGGCGGCCTGGCGCTGGCCCGTTCGCTGCCCCGCCCGTCGGCCCACGAGGCCGCCGGGGACACGGACAGGGACGCGGATGGTGACGGCGATGTGGAGATCAGCGTCGCGCTCGTCGAAGCCGCGCCCGGCGCCACCGTCCTCGTCCACGCCGGGGAGGCCATCGCCCTGGCGCGCCCGGCGGCCGAGGGAGGCGCCGATGACTGACGTACCGGACCCCGTACGGGAGTTGTACCCGTTCCTGTACGAGGAGGAGGCATCGGCGGACCGGGCGCCCGGCGCCGGTCTGGCCGGCGAGGTGGCCCGCTCGACCCGGGAGAAGGTCGCCGAGATCACCGCGCTCCGGCAGCGGATCGCGGACGAGTGGGGCCCGTGGATCGCCGACTGCGCCATGCGCATGGCGGAGCGCTTCGCGGCCGGCGGCCGGCTGTTTGCCTTCGGCAACGGCGGCAGTTCGACGGACGCGCAGGGGCTGGTCACCACGTTCCTGCACCCGCCCGCCGGGGTGCTGCGCGACGCCGTACCCCTGCCCGCGCTGTCGCTGACCAGTGACGCGGCCGTGGTGACGGCGCTCTCCAACGACGTGGGTTTCGACGTGGTCTTCGCCCGTCAGCTGGCCGCGTTCGGGCGGCGCGGCGACATCGCGGTGGGCCTGTCGACCAGCGGCGGGTCCGCCAACGTCGTACGGGCGCTGGAGGAGGCGGCCGGGCGCGGCATGCTGACGGTGGCGCTGGCGGGCCACGACGGCGGCCGGCTGGCCGGACTCGACGGGCTCGGCCACCTGATCGTCGTCCCGTCCTCCTCGGTCCACCGCATCCAGGAAGCGCAGACGACCGTGTACCACGCACTGTGGGAACTGACCCAGCAGGCGCTGCGGGCCACGCGCACGGAGCGGGGTGGTGTGCGGTGACCACCGACGACGGCCCCGACGGCCGTACCGCGCCCGCCGGCCCCGGCACCGGGCGGGACGACGAACCGCTGGTCCACCTGCTGTGGCTGAACGCCGGGCTCAGCTGCGACGGCGAGTCGGTCGCGCTCACGGCGGCCACCCAGCCGAGCATCGAGGAGATCATGCTGGGCGCCCTGCCGGGGCTGCCGCGGCTCGCCACGCACTGGCCGTTGCTCGACTACGCATGCGGTCCGCAGACGGGTGCCGACTCCTTCATCGAGTGGTTCCACAAGGGCGCGCGGGGCGAGCTGGGCCCGTTCATCCTGGTCGTCGAGGGCTCCGTACCGAACGAGGCGATCAAGGAGGAGGGGTACTGGAGCGGCTTCGGCAACGATCCGGCCACCGGCCAGCCGATCACCACCTCCCAGTGGCTGGACCGGCTCGCGCCCCAGGCCGGTGTGGTGCTGGCGGCGGGCACCTGTGCCGCGTACGGCGGCATCCACGCGATGGCCGGCAACCCGACCGGCGCCATGGGCGTACCGGACTACCTGGGCCACGACTGGCGGTCGCGGTCCGGGGTGCCGATCGTGTGCGTGCCGGGCTGCCCGGTGCAGCCCGACAACCTCTCCGAGACGCTCGTCTACCTGCTCTACCAGATCACCGGCCAGGCCCCGGCGATCCCGCTCGACGACAACTTGCGGCCCACCTGGCTGTTCGGGCAGACCGTGCACGAGAGCTGCCATCGGGCGGGCTACTACGAACAGGGCGAGTTCGCGGGCGGTCTCGCCTCCGACCGGTGCCTGGTGAAGGTCGGCTGCTGGGGCCCGGTGGTGAAGTGCAACGTGCCCCGGCGGGGCTGGATCAACGGCATCGGCGGCTGCCCGAACGTCGGCGGCATCTGCATCGCCTGCACGATGCCGGGCTTCCCCGACAAGTTCATGCCGTTCATGGACGAACCGGCGGGGGTGCAGGTCGCCGAACCGGCCGGCGGGCTGTACGCGAGCCTGGTCCGCACGCTGCGGGCGATCACCCTGCACAACGTCGAGGAGGAACCGGCGTGGCGTCGCAAGGGCGACGCGCTGACCACCGGATACGCGCCTTCCTGGCGAGAGGGGAAGCGGCATGGCTGAGGAGACGGACGGCGAACTGGTCGAGATGGCGTGGGACCCGATCACGCGCATCGTCGGCAGTCTGGGCATCCACACGAAGATCGATTTCGGGCGCGGCCGGGTCGCCGAGTGCTACAGCACCTCGTCGATCTTCCGGGGCTACAGCATCTTCATGCAGGGCAAGGACCCGCGCGACGCGCACTTCATCACCAGCCGGATCTGCGGCATCTGCGGGGACAACCACGCCACCTGCTCGGTGTACGCGCAGAACATGGCCTACGGCGCACGCCCGCCGGCGCTGGGCGAGTGGATCCTGAACCTGGGCGAGGCGGCGGAGTACATGTTCGACCACAACCTCTTCCAGGAGAACCTGGTCGGGGTGGACTACTGCGAGCGGATGGTCCGCGAGACCAACCCCGGTGTGTGGGAGCTGGCCGAGCGGACCGAGGCCCCGCACGCGGAGCAGCACGGCTACCGGACGATCGGCGCGATCATGCGCTCGCTGAACCCGCTGGAGGGCGCGTTCTACCGGGAGGCGCTCCAGGTCAGCCGCTCCACGCGGGAGATGTTCTGTCTGATGGAGGGGCGCCACGTCCACCCCTCGACGCTGTACCCGGGCGGCGTCGGGACGGTCGCGACGGTGCAGCTGTTCACCGACTACCTGACCCGGCTGATGCGGTACGTCGAGTTCATGAAGAAGGTCGTGCCGATGCACGACGACCTGTTCGACTTCATGTACCAGGCGCTGCCGGGATACGAGGAGGTCGGCCGGCGCCGGGTGCTGCTCGCCTGCTGGGGCGGCCTCAACGACCCCGCGCACTGCGACTTCGACTACCGCACGATGTCCGACTGGGGACGCAAGGCGTTCATCACGCCGGGCGTGATCGTCGACGGCAAGCTGCTCACCAACGACCTGGTGGACATCAACCTCGGCATCCGCATCCTGCTGGGCAGCTCCTTCTACGACGACTGGCAGGACAAGGAGCCGTTCGTCACCACGGACCCGCTGGGCAACCCGGTCGACCGGCGCCATCCGTGGAACCAGCACACGATCCCCCGGCCGCAGAAGCGCGACTTCGACGACAAGTACAGCTGGGTGATGTCCCCGCGGTGGTTCGACGGCAGCGAGCACCTGGCGCTGGACACCGGCGGCGGGCCCCTCGCCCGGCTCTGGTCCACCGCGCTGTCCGGCCTGGTCGACACGGAACACCTGAAGGCCACCGGGCACAGTGTGCTGATCAACCTGCCGCGCACCGCCACCAAACCGGAGACCACCTTCGAGTGGCGCATCCCGGTGCACAACGGCGAGCCGCTGAGCAACGCCATCGAGCGCAACCGCGCCCGTACCTACTTCCAGGCGTACGCGGCCGCTGCCGCCCTGCACTTCGCGCAGCAGGCGCTCGCCGAGGTGCGCGCCGGGCGTACCGACACCTGGGCGCCGTTCACCGTGCCGGACGACGCCGCGAGCTGTGGCTTCAGCGAGGCCGTGCGGGGCGCGCTCTCCCATCACATGGTGATCAGGGACGGGAAGATCGCCAACTACCACCCGTACCCGCCGACGCCCTGGAACGGCAGCGTGCGCGACGTCCACGGCACCCCGGGCCCCTTCGAGGACGCCGTCCAGCACACGCCGATCTTCGAGGAGAACCCGCCGGAGAAGTTCAAGGGGATCGACATCATGCGCGCCGTGCGCAGCTTCGATCCGTGCATGCCCTGCGGGGTGCACATGTTCCTGGGCGGCGGCCGGGTGCTGAAGAAGTCGCTGTCCCCCACCGTCTACGGCCAAGAGGGCTGATCCATGGACGAACTACGGCAGGCCGAGGCGCGGGTGGCGGAGCTGGTCGACCGGCTGGCCGCCGCACCGCGGATCGGCGAGCAGGTGGAGGAGCTGGTCCGGCTGCTGATGCGGCTGTACGGCGACGGACTGGCCCGGATCACCGAGCTGCTGCCCGTCGAGCAGGTGGCGAAGCTGGCCGCCGACGACCTGGTGGGCAGTCTGCTGATCCTGCACGACCTGCACCCGCGCAGCACCGCGGACCGGGTGGCCGAGGCGCTGGGCCGGGTGCGCCCCTTCCTCGGGGAGCGGGACGGCGAGGTCGAACTGCTCGGCATCGACGACACCGGCCTGGCCCGCCTCCGGCTGCGCGGTGCCCGTGGCGGTTGCGCCGCCACGGCCGCCGCCGTGCAGCACGCCGTCGAGCGGGCCGTCCGGTCGGTGGCTCCGGAGGTCACCGGCGTACGGGTGGAGACGGCGGCGCCCGCGCAGCCGCTGCTCCAGATCGGGTCGGGGCCGCCGGCGCAGGGCCCCTGGCCCGCCGGCCGCGAGGTGCGGGCGTGACGACCGGTCACGGCCTGCGCCGTTTCCGCGAGCCCGCCGGTCCACCGCCCGGGCCGCGCTGCGAACTGTGCTCCGGCCCCCGCGGCGCGGGCCGTCACGGGCACGTGGTGGATCTCGACGACCGCGGGCTGCTGTGCGTCTGCCGGGCATGCGGGCTGCTGCTCACCCATCACGGGACGGCGCAGGGGCGTTATCGCGGGGTGCCGGAGCGCTACCGCCATGTGCGCCACTTCGCGCTCGGCGCGGGTCAGTGGGAAGAGTTGCAACTGCCGGTCGGCATGGTCTTCTGCTTCCGCAACTCCCGCCTGGGCCGGTACGTGGTGTTCTATCCAAGTCCCGGCGGTGCCACGGAGTCACTGCTGCCGGACGCGGCCTGGGAGCGGGTGATGGCCGTCAACCCGGGCGTGTCCGACCTGGCCGACGATGTGGAGGCGCTGCTGTTGCGCCGCGTCGGCGAGCAGGTCGAGTGCCATCTCGTCCCCATCGACACCTGTTACGACCTGGTCGGGCGGATGCGGCTGCACTGGCGGGGCTTCGACGGCGGGGAGCGGGTGCGCGGCGAACTGGACGCGTTCTTCGCGGAGCTGCGGGGCCGCTCGGCGGAGCCCGGGTCCGCCTCGGAAGGGGACGCCCATGGGTGACTTCGCCTTCACCTGTACCGAGGTCCGCCCGGAGCCGTACGCGGCGGCGCCGACCCTGGTCTTCCGGGTGCGGATCGAGGAACGGAGCGGTCTGGATGTACGGGCCGTCGCGCTCCGCTGCCAGCTGCGCATCCAGCCGCAGCGGCGCGCGTACAGTCCGTTCGAACAGGCCCGCCTGGCCGCTCTGTTCGGGGCGCCGGGCCGCTGGTCCACCACGCAGCAGCCGTTGCAGCTGGCGACCGTGACGGTGATGGTGCCCGGCTTCCGCGGCGTCACGGAGACCGACGTCCCGGTGCCCTGCTCGTACGACCTGGAGGTGGCGGGCGGGCAGTACTTCCACGCGCTGGAGGGTGGCGAGGTGCCGGTGCTGATGCTGTTCAGCGGGACGGTCTTCACCGCGGCGGGGGTCGGGATGGTGCCGTGGGAGCAGGAGTGCACGGCGGAGCTGCCGGCGGCCGTGTGGCGTGAGCTGATGGACCTGTACTTCCCGGACAGCGGCTGGCTGCGGCTGCGCCGCGACACGCTGGACGCGCTCCAGGACTTCAAGCACGAGCGGCAGCTGACCACCTGGGAGGAGACGGTCGGGGCGCTCCTCGGACTGGCGGGGAGAGGGCCGGTGGACGGGGACGGGGCGCGGGAGCGGTGCGGCGGCGGTGACGTGCGGTGAGCGCCGGGGCGACCGGCGGGCAGCCCGCTGGGTTCGAACGGGCCCGGGCGGTGGCGGACGCCGTGCTCTTCGAGGGCTACATCCTGTACCCGTACCGGGCGTCCGCGCCCAAGAACCGGCTGCGCTGGCAGTTCGGCGTGCTGGCGCCCCCGGGGGCGGACGCGTCCGAGACGTCGTACGCGCAGGCCGACTGCCTCGTCGATCCGGGCCGCAGCCGCGGGACGGCGCTCACCGTGCGGCTCAGGTTCCTCCAGGTGCAGCGGCGGTTCTCGCGCGGTCCGGGTGATCCGCCGTGGGACGAGGGCGTGGTACGCGAGATCGACGCCCACGCGGATCTGGTGCCGGGGGCGGTCGTGACCCGCCCCTTCGAGGTCGCCGGCGGCGCGGAGGAGGGCCGCAGGCGCTGGCCGTTGCGCGGTGAGCTGCGGATCGCCACGGAGGCGGTGCCCGGCCCGTACGGCCTGCTGAAGGTCCGGGTGCGTGCGGAGAACCGTACGGAGCGGGCGGCGGAGGACGTGCCGGACGGCGGCGACACCCGCGCGGAGATGCTGTGCGGCGCGCTCATCGGCACGCACACCCTGCTCGCGGTGACCGGCGGCCGGTTCCTGTCCCCCACCGATCCGCCGCGGTGGGCCGCCGGTGCCGCCGCCGGGTGCGAGAGCCGGCACACCTGGCCCGCGCTCATCGACGACCGCACCCTGCTCTGCGCGCCGATCATCCTCGGTGACCACCCGCGCATCGCCGAGGAGAGCCCGGCCGACTTCCACGACGGCACGGAGATCGACGAACTGCTGACGCTGCGCACGATGACCCTGACGGACGAGGAGAAGCGCCAGGCCAGGGCCACCGACGCGCGGGCGGCGGCCATCATCGAGCACGCGGACACCATCGCGCCGGACGCGCTGGAGCGGCTGCACGGCGCGGTCCGCCGGCGGCGGGACGAGCCGGACGCCGCACCAGGCCGGGACGGCGACCGCGTGCAGGTCCTCGGCGGCTGGGCCGCCCGGGGATCGCGTGTACGGCTGCGTCCTGGCGGCGGCCGGCGGACCGATGCGCAGGACATGTTCCTGCACGGCCGTACGGCGCGGGTGTCGGCGGTCCTCCAGGACATCGACGGCGGGACCCACCTGGCGGTGACCCTCGACGACGATCTCGGCGCCGACCTGCACGAGGCGGTCGGCCGCTTTCGCTACTTCGCTCCCGATGAGGTGGAACTGCTGTGAAGGTGATGGTCGCGGGCGTGGGCAACGTCTTCCTCGGCGACGACGGGTTCGGGGTGGAGGTGGCCCAGCGGCTGGCCGCCGTACCGCTGCCCGAGGGCGCGCGGGCCGCCGACTTCGGCATCCGCGGGGTGCACCTCGCGTACGAGCTGATGAACGGGTACGAGGGCCTGGTCCTGATCGACGCGATGCGGCGCGGCGAGCCGCCGGGGACCCTGTACGTCCTCGAACCCGGCGCGGCAGGCGAGGAGTTGACCGCCCCGGGCGGCGATGCCGCGCCCGCCATGGACGCCCACGACATGGCGCCCGAAACCGTCCTGCGCGTACTCCGGCGGCTGGGTGTGCGGCTGCCGTGGGTGGCGGTGCTGGGCTGCGAACCGGCGTGCCTGGAGGAGGAGATGGGGCTGAGCCCGCCCGTCCTGGGCGCGGTGGACGAGGCCGTACGCCTCGTGACGGAACTGCTGGAACAGCGGATGGGCCGCGGCATCCCCGCCGCGGCGGAACAGGGAACGGACGGTAGTCATGCATGAGGTCGGGCTGTGCGAAGGCATCCTTCAGGCCGTGGAGAACCGCGCCCGGGGCCGCCGGGTCACCGGGGTGACGGTACGCATCGGTGAAGCGCACGCGGTGGTCGAACCGGCCCTCGCCCAGGGCTTCGAGCTGGTCGCGGCCGGCACCGTCGCCGAGGGCGCGGAGGTGGAGCTGATCACGGTGCCCGGGGACGAGTTCACCCTGGTGTCCCTCCGGGTCGCCGAGGAGGACCGCGCGGCGGGCCCGGGAGGTGACCGTGTGCCTCGGGATTCCCGGTGAGGTCGTCGGCATGGTGGACGGGCAGCCGGACCTGGCCCGGGTGGACGTCAGCGGCGTCCGCCGGGCCGTCAACATCGCCCTTCTGGAGGGTGAGCGGGTGGGGCCCGGCGACTGGGTCCTCATCCACGTCGGCTTCGCCATGTCCAAGATCGACGAAGCCGAGGCACGGGCCGCGCTGGAGTTCCTCGAAGGCATCGGCCAGGCGTACGACGACGAGATCGCCGCACTGCGGGAATCGGGGACCGACTGATGCGTTACGTCGACGAGTACCGCGACGCCCGTACGGCGCGGGCGCTCGCCACCGAGATCGCCGGGCTCTGCGAGCCGGGCCGCCGGTACACGTTCATGGAGGTGTGCGGCGGGCACACCCACACGATCTACAAACACGGCATCGAGGACCACCTGCCGGAGCAGGTCACCCTGGTGCACGGCCCCGGCTGCCCGGTCTGCGTGATTCCGATGGGCCGGGTCGACGACGCCCTGCACATCGCCCGGCAGCCGGACACGATCATGACGTCCTTCGGCGACATGATGCGGGTCCCGGGCGGCCGTGAGTCGTTCCTGGACGCCAAGGCGGCCGGTGCGGACATCCGGATGGTGTACTCCCCGCTCGACGCGCTGCGCATCGCCCGGCAGCACCCGGACCAGCGGGTCGTCTTCATGGCCATCGGCTTCGAGACGACCGCGCCGTCCACCGCGGTCACCCTGCTGCGCGCGGCGGCCGAGAAGCTGGACAACTTCTCGGTCTTCTGCAACCACGTCACGATCATTCCGGCGGTCAAGGCGATCCTGGACTCCCCCGACCTGCGCCTGGACGGCTTCCTGGGCCCGGGCCACGTCTCCACGGTGATCGGCTGCCGCCCGTACGGCTTCATCTCCGCGCAGTACGGCAAGCCCCTGGTCGTCGCCGGTTTCGAACCCCTCGACATCCTCCAGTCGGTCCACATGCTGCTGCGCCAGCTCACCGAGGGGCGCTGCGAGGTGGAGAACCAGTACGCCCGGGTCGTGCCCTGGGACGGCAACGCCCGGGCCCTGCGCGCGCTGTCCGAGGTGATGGAGCTGCGGCCGTACTTCGAGTGGCGCGGCCTCGGCTTCATCTCGCACTCGGCGCTGCGCCTGCGCGACGCGTTCGCCGCGTACGACGCGGAGCGGATCTTCGACCTTCCCGGGGTCCGGGTCGCCGACCCGAAGTCCTGCCAGTGCGGCGAAGTGCTCAAGGGCGTGCTCAAACCGTGGCAGTGCAAGGTCTTCGGCACGGCCTGCACGCCCGAGACACCGATCGGGACGTGCATGGTCTCCTCCGAGGGCGCGTGCGCCGCGTACTACAACTTCGGCCGGTTCAGCCGGTCCTCGGTACGGGAGGCGGCGCGGACATGAGCACCGAGCAGGAGGAGCAGGTGCTGCGGCGCATCGACCGGGCGCGGCGCCGCAAGGCCCGGGTGCGCGAGGAGCGGGTGACGCTCGCGCACGGCGCCGGCGGCAAAGCCACCCAGACGCTGGTCGAGGCGGTGTTCCTGGAAGCGTTCGACAATCCGCTGCTGGCGCGGCTGGAGGACCAGGCGGTGTTTCCGGCGGGCGGCGCCCGGCTGGCCCTGACCACCGACTCGTACGTGGTCGCGCCGCTGTTCTTCCCGGGCGGGGACATCGGCGACCTCGCGGTCAACGGCACCGTCAACGACCTGGCGACGGCCGGGGCCCGGCCGCTGTACCTGTCCGCCGGCTTCATCCTGGAGGAGGGCTTCCCCGTCGCCGACCTGGTGCGGATCGCCGGCTCGATGGCGCGGGCGGCCACCGCGGCGGGCGTGCAGATCGTCACCGGGGACACCAAGGTGGTGGAGCGCGGCAAGGCGGACGGGCTGTACGTCAACACCTCGGGCGTCGGCACGGTGGAGCACGGGTACGCCCTGGGCGCCGGGCAGGCCCGCCCCGGCGACGCGGTCCTGGTGTCCGGCCCGGTCGGCGACCACGGCACCACCATCATGCTGGCCCGCGGCGAACTCGGCATCGAGAGCGACCTGGTCTCGGACACGGCGCCGCTGGCGGCCCTGGTGGCGACGCTGCTGGCGGCCTGCGGTGACGGCGTACGGTGCCTGCGCGACGCCACCAGGGGCGGCCTGGCCACTGTCCTCAACGAGATCGCGCGGGCCTCGGACGTGGCGGTGGTCCTGGAGGAGGCCGCCGTCCCGGTACGCGACGAGGTGCGGGGCGCGGCGGAGCTGCTGGGCATCGACCCGCTCTACATCGCATGCGAAGGGCGCATGGCCGTGGTGGTGGACGGCGCGCACGCCGACGCGGCACTGGCGGCGCTGCGCGGGCATCCGCTCGGCCGGCACGCGGCGGTCGTGGGGCGGGTGGTGGCCGAACCGGCGTCCCTGGTCCTGGTGAACACGGAGTTCGGGGGGACGCGGATCGTGGACGTACTGATCGGCGATCCGTTGCCGCGGATCTGCTGAGGCAGGTCCAGTGGAGCGGAGCGGCTGGAGCGCATCTGTCGGGGCGGGCCCGCTGGGGCGGGCCTGCTGGGGCGGCGCGTTCGGCCAACCTTCGCCGACTTCGGCAAGTCGGCGTTTTCGCTCGGCTGTTCGCGGTTAAGTTGTGTCGTGGGCCCGATGCCGCATCCCCCCGTGTGCGGCATCGGGCCCACCAGGCTCCGGCAGCCGTCCGCCGTCAGTCGCAGGCGACCCCGTGCAGAGCGGGCCGGACCGGGTCGGTCACCCTGCCGCTGACCACCAGGCTGCCGCCGCCGACACCCCATCTCAGCCGGTAGAGCCCTTCGGCGATGGGGCGGAGGCCGTCGTCGGCGGTCCAGGAACTCTCACGCCGGCCGATGCCGCTGCCGCCCACCGCGTACACCTCGCCCCCGCCCGCCATCAGGAACGACGTCTCGCGCGTGACGGCCCGGCAGCCTCCCGGTCCGTGCGGTTCCAGCACGCGGTACTCCGCGCCCCCGAGCACATCGCCCACCGCGCCGAGCGCGCTCCCCAGCCCGGCCGCGCCGCCCAGGAGCGCGAGGACCAGGCAGGCTGGAACGCTGCGCCTCTTGGCGGCCTCCCCACCCGCCACACGGCGCCGCACGGCCCGGACGCCCACGATCACCAACAAGACCAGAAGCAGCGCCGAGCCGACCAGCCACCCGGGAACCACCTGGCCCGCGACGACCAGCACCAGACCGCTCCAACCGGCCACGGCGGAGAGCAGCAGACAGGCGCTGACCATGACGGTGTACGGGGACGGCTTGCCCAGCCCTGCCGTTGTGCCCCACCCCGCCGATCGACGCTGTTCGTCTTCCATCGGGGCATGCTATGTGTCCCGCTCCCCCCCCCCGGGTCCGAAGGGGCCTGGCCGTCACGGCGTGCCCGGGGACGACGCCTCGGGGCCCTCCCCCGCCGCGTCCCGCGCTGCCGCGACCGCGGCCTGGCCGAGGCTGATGCCGCCGTCATTGGGTGGTACGCGCCGGTGGGTGAGGACGTGGAAGCCGTCGCGTTCCAGGGCGGGCACGGTGCGTTCGAGGAGGAAACCGTTCTGGAAGACACCGCCGGACAGCGCGACCGTGGTCAGGCCGGTGCTCCGGCGCAGCGCCCGGCAGGAGTCGAAGATCAGCCGGGCGACGCTGTTGTGGAACCGCGCCGCGACGGCCCCGGTGGCGGTGCCGGCCCGTACCTCCTCGGCCACCGCCCGGACGAGGTCGGCGGCCCGCACCCGTCCCCCGTCGGTACGGACGGCGTAGGTGCCGTGGACCGCGGGATCGGCGTGACGTTCCAGTTCGGCCGCCGCCTGGCCCTCGTAGTGCACGGTGTCGCGGATCGACAGGATCGCCGCCACGGCGTCGAAGAGGCGCCCCGCGCTGGAGGTGGGCGGAGCGCCGAGACCGGACCGGGCCAGGCGGCGGACCGCGTCCCAGCGGTCGCGGTGACGGTGCCGTACGGCCAGGTCGGCGCCGTACGCGTCGTCGCCCTCCGCACAGGCGTCCAGGTAGGCGACGGCCATCCGCCACGGCTCCCGTACGGCTGCCGCGCCGCCCGGGAGCGGTACGGGTTCCAGGTGGCCGGCACGGCGGAATCCGCGCAGGTCGGCGACGAGGAACTCGCCGCCCCACAGCGTGCCGTCGGTGCCGAGGCCGAGCCCGTCGAAGGCCACCCCGATGACCGGTCCGCACGCCGCGTTGTCGGCCAGGCACGCGGCGATGTGCGCATGGTGGTGCTGGACCCCGACGAGATCCGCCCCGGTGGTGTCGGCGAGGTCGTGCGCGTACTGGGTGGAGAGGTAGTCGGGGTGCAGGTCGTGCGCGATGACCGCGGGCTCGACGGCATGGACGCGGGCGAAGCGGCCGATGCCCGTGGTGTAGGCGTCCAGGGTGGCGGCGTTGGCCAGGTCGCCGATGTGCGGGGAGACGAAGGCGTGGCGGTCGCGGGCCAGGCAGAAGGTGTTCTTGAGCTGGGCGCCGCAGGCCAGGAGCGGGCGGGGCGCGGGGACGGGGAGCGGCAGGGGCTGCGGCGCGTAGCCGCGCGCCCGTCGTACCGGCACCGTGCGGCCCGCGTACACCCGGATGACCGAGTCGTCGGCACGGGCGTGGATCGGCCGGTCGTGGGTGAGGAAGGCGTCGGCGATGCCGCCGAGCCGTGCGAAGGCGTCCGCGTCCCGGTGGGCGATGGGTTCGTCGGAGACGTTGCCGCTGGTCAGTACGTACGGTCCGGCCAGCTCGTCGGCGAGCAGCCGGTGCACCGGCGTGTACGGGAGGACCAGGCCGAGGTCGCGGCAGCCCGGCGCCACCGCGTCGGCGAGTTGGGTGCCGCGGCGGCGCGGCGCCAGTACGACGGGACGGTGCGGGCCGGTGAGCAGGGACCTGGTCGCGGCGCCGAGTTCGCACAGGTCTGCCGCCGTCGCCAGGTCGGGTGCCAGCACCGCGAACGGCTTGTCCGCGCGGTGCTTACGGGCGCGCAGGGCGCGGACCGCGTGCTCGTGGCCGGCCGCCACCGCGAGGTGGTAGCCGCCGAGCCCTTTGACGGCGAGGATCCGCCCGTCGCGCAGCAGCCCGGCAGCCGCCGTCAGCGGCTCCCCGGGAAGGGGCGTGCCGCCCGGGTCCACCAGCCGAAGCCGGGGCCCGCAGGCCGGGCAGCACACCGGCTGCGCGTGGAAGCGCCGGTCGGCCGGGTCCGCGTACTCGGCCGCGCAGTCGGCACACATCGGGAAGCCGGCCATCGTCGTACGGGCCCGGTCGTACGGCAGGTCCCGGATGATGGTGTACCGCGGGCCGCAGTTGGTGCAGTTGATGAACGGATAGCGGTGCCGCCGGTCGGCCGGGTCGAGGAGTTCGCGGAGGCAGTCGTCGCAGGTGGCGATGTCGGGTGGGACGAGGGTGCGGTGTGGAGGCGGTCCGGGCGGGAGGCCGGGGGATCGGGGCGGCGCGGCGTCGGCCGCACGGCTGGCCTCGATGGTGAATCCCGCGGTGGTGTCTCCGGCGGGCGGGAGCGGCCGGGCCGTGATGCGCTCGATCACCGCCAGCGGCGGCGCCTGGCTCTCCAGCAGCCCCCGGAAGCGGGTCACGGCCTCGTCCGGCCCCTCCACCTCGATGTGCACCCCGGCGGGGTCGTTGGCGACCAGGCCGCTCAACGCCAGCCGTGACGCCGCCGCGTACACGAAGGGCCGGAAACCGACCCCCTGGACGATGCCCTCGACCCGGAATCCGACGCGTACCCGCTGGTTGTCCATCCTGGTGATTGTGGCGGGCGGGCGCCTGCGGGGCAGGGGCAATTCCCTTTCGGGGGACGGCTGGCGGGAGCCGGTGGTAGGTGCCGGGTGGGCCGGTGCGGGCCTGGCCGGAATGCGGTGCGGCCGTGGCGCTCCCGGCGGAGAAACGTTTAGCCTGCGCTCCGCCGTCCTGCTGGACCACCCACGTGCGAAGGGACTCCCGCGTGCACCGCATACGTACCGTACTCACCGCCCTCGGCCTCGCCGCCGGCCTGGCGACCGCCCCGGCCGCCTCCGCCGCGCCCCGGCCGGACCAGCGGCCCGCCGCCGCGACGGCCGCGACGGCGCGGCACGAGCCCTGCACCGGAACGTTCCACGGCGACGCGCGGCTCGGCCCGAAGTGGTTGCCGGAGAAGCAGCAGGCCCCGGTGGGCCCGCTGCTGAAGGGCTACAAGAGGACGGGGAAGCTGTCGCCGTCCGCGTTCCTGAAGAAGTACTGGCAGGGCCCGGCGGACTCCGGCGGCTGGAAGTACCCGCCCAACGACGGCTTCGGTGAGGTCAACGGCACGGTGGACAAGGAGCCCACGAAGCTGCGCCCCGGCCAGCGGCTGGACCGCTTCGGTTCCGAGTTCGGCGGGTTCCTGGCACCCGCCGGGGACGCGTACGCCGAGCGGTCCCTGCCCCCGCAGAACCTCAACACCCGCGAGGCGACCGCGCCCTGTGACTACCGCGTGTACAAGGTCGCCAAGCCGTTCTGGGTGTGGCAGGGCAGCATCGCGCCGTGGTTCGAGCAGCCCGGCGGCGGACAGCAGATCAAGCTGGACGCGGTGTTCCTGGACCCCGGCCAGGGACAGCGGCTCAACGTGAAATGGCTCCTGGAGCACGGCTATCTCACCGCCGTGGCCACCAGGCAGTAACGTCATCTCCATGGCCATGGACACCCCCACGGACCGCCGCGCCTTGCGGACCGCGCTGCGCGCCGCGGGGGTGGCCGACGGTCACTACCGCATCGACGGGGTCCACGAACCGGCTCCCACACCCCCGGACTTCCTGTTCCTGCGGCCGGCCCCGGACGGAACGTGGGAGACCGGCGCGTACGAACGCGGCACCCACCACGTCATCGCCCGCCACCCCACCGAAGCGGCAGCCTGCGCCCACCTGCTGCGGCTGCTCACCTGAGCATGCTGCCTACCTCCTTACGGCGGCCGCCCCTGTTCCCTCACCGCCGGCAACGCGCGCGGCCGTGGAGCCCGGCACCAGTGTTCGACACCTGACCGGGACGGGCGGAGCGGAGGCACGTTCGGGTTGAGTGCGGTTCCTGTGGCCGATGCTTCCCGTACGAGAGACAGAGCCGAACCGAGGAGAGCGCATGAACCGCCCCCGAATCCGTCACCTTGCGTCCCTTGCCCTGGCCACCGCCCTGATGTCCGCCGCGGGCCCCGGGACCGCACTGGCGGGCCCGGGGCCTGCACCGCGTGCCACGACGGTGACCACACACCAGGCCGCGCTCGAATTCACCAACGACGGCATCTTCGAGGGAACCGTCACCTGTCCGAACCGGCGCGCCCATGCCACCGGAGGCGGGTACGCCCTCAGGGAGGACGGCCATGCCTTCGAGTCACGGCCGGACGGCAACCGCAGCTGGCACGTCAAAGCGACGGCGTCCGGCATTGTCTACGTCCGCTGCCTGCTGATCACCTGACCGCACCACCACGGAGTCGGAGCCCGCACGCCGGAATGTGCGGCGGCGGGGACTCCGGCGAGCGGGCGGTGCCTTGGTCCGCGTCCGGCCAGGTCACCACTCCACGGGCAGGGTGAGGGGCGACTTGGCGGGGGAATCATCGTCCCAGCGCACCTGGGCGCGGTCGGTGAGCCGCAACCGGGGGAACCGGTCCAGCAGCGCCTCCAGGCCGATTTCCAGCTCCGCGCGCGCCAGGTGCGCGCCGAAGCAGTTGTGGGTGCCCCGCCCGAAGGCCAGGTGCGGGTTCTTCTCGCGGCCCAGATCCAGTTCGGCGGCGTCGGGGAACACCGTCTCGTCGAGATTGGCTGAGGCGATGACGGGGATGACCGCTTCCCCGGCCCGGATGGTCTCGCCGTGCAGCGGGATGTCCTCGGTGGCCACCAGGACCACCGGGCCGTTCATCACGGGCAGGAAGCGCAGCAGTTCCTCGACCGCGCCGGGCAGCAGGCTCCGGTCGGCGCGCAGCGCGGCGAGCCGGTCCGGGCGCATCAGCAGCTGGTGGATCGCGTTGGCCAGGAACATCGTGCTGGTCCGGTAACCGGCCACCAGGACGGACAGCCCAAACGCGATCACTTCGTCCGTGCTCAGCTCACCGGCGTCACGGCGGCGTACGAGGTCGGTGAGCAGGTCCTCGCCCGGCGTGCGGTGTTTGTGCTCGATCAGCTCGGTGATGTACTCGCGCAGCCACCGTGCCACCTCGTGGCGTTCGTCCTGCGTGGTCAGGGCTCCCAACGCGGCGTCCGCGGGGCCCAGGAAGGTGTGCCGGTCCTCGTACGGGAGGCCGGCCAGCTCGCACACCACCAGCAGCGGGAACGGCTCCGCGAAGCCGGCCACCAGGTCGCCGGGCCGGCCGCCGCGTTCGAACTCGTCGAGGAGCCGGTCGGCCTGGTGCCTGATGACCGGTCGGCGGGCGCGGACCGCGCGGAGACTGAAGGCGTCGGCGACCGCCGCGCGCAGCGCCTGGTGGGGAGGCCCGTCGAGTTCCATCATGGTGATCAACTGAGCGTCCCGCGTCCGGTCCGTGCCATCGGCGTCGGCGGGCCAGCCGTCCACCGGGGGACGGATCAGCCGGTCGTCGGCCAACAGGTCCCGTACGTCGGCATAGCGGGTGACGAACCAGCCGGGGGCATCCACCGGAAGCCGTACCCGCGCCGCCGGGCACTCGGCGCGCAGACGCCGGTACTCCGCCGGCGGCCCGACGGAACCAGGTGGCGGCAGCGGCAAGTCGCGCACCGCCTCCCGTATTCGGCCGTCGGCAAGACCACGGTCGTCTCCCGACCCCATCCGATCCCCTCCTTGCACCTGCGTGACTCTGTCACCGTCGCAGTGCCCAGAGCCGTAGAAACGAAACGGCGTGGCCGGCAACGTATCTCACTCACCGTCAGCTTTCCGCCCCGGGACCGCGGCGCTTGCGCGCTGTACCACCGGCCCGGGCGCAGGCCCCCCTCCGGGCTGTGTCGGGCTACTCCTCGGTCTTGGTCCAAGGGCCTCCCTCCGCCCCAGTAGGGAAGATCATGGTTCTTCCTTGCCCACCGCGTGCCGACTGCGTGCCGGTAGGAGTACGTCACATCCGGAGGTTCCAGCAGATTTTCGGCCGCGACTGGCGAGCCGTCGGCATCGTCCTTCCACCGGGAAGGGGAACTTCCCGGGCCCGCATTCCTACGGTGAGCACCGCAAGCGAGTTCCTGTCGAGCTTCCATGGGTTCTCGATGCCCAAGCTCACGGCAGAGTCTTGATCCACTCCGTGATGACGTCCGCGTACTGCTGCGCCATCGGTTCGTGCATGGTGTGCGGGGCATCGAGTGGCGTGAAGGTCACCGGCCGGCCGGTGGATTCCAGCAGCCGACGGGCCTGCGCTGCCTGGATGTCGGTCATCGCGCCCATGAGCTGACCGGTGTCGGGGTCGGTCATGTGGAAGTGATGGGTGAGCAGGGTCGGCACCTTGACCTGGGCGAGCAGGGTGGCGTGGTCGCAGCCGGCGTTCGCGGTGCCGGTGACCCATGCCTGGGCCCATTCGGGGTCGTACTCCTTGAGGTGCTGCACCGGGGTGGGGGAGGCGCCGGCGCCGGGGTTCCCCTCGCCCATCATGAAGCCGATCCCCGGGTGCAGGAACGCCGGAAGTTCGCGGGGAGCGGCATCGACCATGCCGGTCCAGTCGCCGATGGACCACTGGGGGCCGAGCCACTTGGCCCACAACGCGAAGATCGGACCGAGGTTCTGCATCATGCCGGGGCCGTACGGCGGGGCGGCCTGGGAGGAAAACAGCGGCGGGTCCTCCAGGATCGCGCCGCGCACCAGGCCGGGCTTGGCGTACGCGGCCACGTAGGCGGTGATGATGCCGCCGGAGGAGTTACCGGCCACGATCGTGGGGCGCTGGATGACCAGATCGATGAACCGCTCGACATCGGCTCCCCAGGTATTCAGGTTGTAGCGGCCCGGTGTCCAGGTGGAGCGGCCACTACCTGCCGTCATCCTTGCGACGGGGAGCCCGAACGGCGACCCGGCGCCGACCGTAGAACGCACTGCGGACAGTTACGGTCCTCGATCCCTCGTCCGGCACGCCACGGTGAAGGTGATGGGGCAGACCCTCGCACGTCGCCCCTGACGAAAGCGCCCCGGCCCCGGAACTTCCCATCGCCCTCGACATGCCCGGCAAGATCGCCGACTTTCCCGAGGCCGGTCCTCGCTACTGAACGCACCCGACCCACTCCGGCATCCAGATCCCGCTGTCGGGGCGGCCGGGGTAGCTGGACGTGAGGTGGTTGCGCAGTGCGGTGAGGGCGGGGTGGGGGTTGTCGGTGCGCCAGATCAGGGAGTGCGGGTAGACGGGGGTCGGGTCGTGCAGGGGGATGCGCCGCAAATCGTGGCCGGCGGGCCAGACCAGCGGGGTCTGTTCGCTGACGAAGGTCGCCAGCGTCGAGGAGCCCGCGATCGTGTCGAGGAGGTGCTCGATACCGAAGTTGGGGCCGGTCGATTCGATGGTGATGTCGAAGGTGGCGGCGAGTTCGTCGTAGTAGGCGGCCCACTCGGTGCCGGGCAGGTTGCCGGGCATCCAGATCCGGCGCCCGGCGAGCTGGGCGGGTGCGACCGCGCGGGCGGTGGCGAACTCGTGAGCCGGTCCGGTGAACAGGTACAGCGGTTCGTCGAAGACCGGAGTGGCCTCGATGCCGTCGGGGAGCCGCCGGCCCGGCATGGTCACCGCGCGGAAGGTCGCGTCGATCGTCCCGGACCGGACGGCGGCGATGGCCGTGTCGAAGTCGAACAGGGTCACCACATCAAGATCGGTCTCGGGGTACGCACGGTGGAAGCCGCGCAGCAGACCCGCGAGTGAGACCCGGCGGCCGATCACGTCGACGCGCAGCGCCCGGCGCCCGGGCCGCACGGAGGCGGCCGCCCGTTCCTCGGCCTGGAGGAGCGCCCGGGCGTACGGCAGGAAGGCCTGCCCGTCGATGGTCAGCCGGGCCCCACGGGCCGTACGGCTGAACAGCTGCACCCCGAGGTCCTTCTCCAGCACGGCGATGCGCTTGGACACGGCCTGCGGAGTGATCGACAAGCTGATGGCGGCTTCCTGGAACTGTCCCGCGTCCACGGCGGTGACGAAGGTGCGCACGGCGTTGAGGTCCACGCCGACCATCTTAGGCGGACAACCACTGGTTGAGTCCGACCAGGGAAATGGTTGTTTGATTCCGCGATATCGCGCTCGCTTGGATGGCACCGGTCAACGTGTGGTTTGGCAAGCGCCACGGCAACGGCGTGCTGTCCGGCAGCCCGCCGGCTGCCGCGGCCGGTGCGGCCGGCCACCGACACGATCACCGTCGTGCCCCCGGCCGGAAGGGGGCTCCCTACTCGACCTGAAGGCGACCCACGTGCCGGATTCCTTCGTACACCTGCACAATCACACCGAATACTCGATGCTGGACGGCGCGCAGAAGCTGGAGCCGATGTTCCGCGAGGTGGCCCGGCTGGGGATGCCGGCGATCGCCATGAGTGATCACGGCAACATGTTCGGCGCCTACGAGTTCGCGCAAGTCGCGAAGGGCTTCGAGGGCATCAGGCCGATCATCGGCATCGAGGCGTACCTGGCCCCTTCCTCCCGGATCGCCCGGAAACAGGAGTTCTGGGGGCCGGGAGGCCGTCGCGCCACGGGGCCGGACGGCGAGGGGTCGAAGGACGTCTCCGGTGGCGGCCGCTTCACCCACCTGACCATGTGGGCGTACAACGCCCAGGGCCTGCGGAATCTGTTCCGGCTCAGTACGCAGGCCAGTTACGAGGGGCAGTTCCCGGCGGGCAAACCGCGTATGGACCGGGAGCTGATCGCGGAACGGCCCGACGGCATCATCGCCACCACCGGCTGCCCCTCCGGCGAGATCCAGACCCGGCTGCGGCTGGACCAGTACGCCGAGGCGAGGGCCGCCGCCGCGGCCTACCAGGAGATCTTCGGCCGCGAGAACTACTTCCTGGAGCTGATGGACCACGGCCTGGACATCGAGCGTGCGGTCCGGGAGGACCTGCTGCGCCTGGCCGCGGAACTGGACATCCCCCTCCTGGCCACCAATGACGCGCACTACAGCACCGAGGACCAGGCCGATGCCCACGACAGCCTGCTGTGCATCGGCGTCGGCAAGGACAAGGACGACCCGAACCGCTTCCGTTTCAACGGCTCCGGCTACTACCTCAAGAGCGCCGCCGAGATGCGCGGCCTGTTCTCGGAGCTTCCGGAAGCCTGCGACAACACCCTGCTGATCGCCGAGCGCATCGGGTCCTACGACGAGGTCTTCGACCACGTCGACGAGATGCCGCGGTTCCCGGACGTGCCCGAAGGCGAGACGCAGGAGTCGTGGCTGCGCAGAGAGGTCCTCAAGGGGCTGGCGATGCGCTACGGGGACCCGGTCCCCCGGCACATCGTGGACCGCTTCGAGACCGAGATGTCCGTCATCGGTCCCATGGGCTTCAGCTCCTACTTCCTCGTCGTGGCGGACATCTGCCGCCACGCCCGGGAGAACCGCATCCCGCTCGGCCCGGGGCGGGGCTCGGCCACCGGCTCCATCGTCGCCTACGCCACCCGTATCACCGAGCTGTGCCCCCTGGAGCACGGCCTGCTGTTCGAACGGTTCCTCAACCCCGAGCGCATCAACCCGCCGGACGTGGACCTCGACTTCGACGACCGGCAGCGCGACCGGATGGTCCGCTACGTCACCGAGAAGTACGGCGAGGAGTACACCGCCATGGTGAACACGTTCGGGAGGATCAAGGCCAAGAACGCGATCAAGGACTCCTCGCGCATCCTCGGCTACCCCTACGCCCACGGCGAGCGGATCACCAAGGCGCTCCCGCCGGACCAGAACGGCAGGTCCGCCCCGCTGGCCGCCGTCTTCGACCCTGCCCACGAGCGGTACGCGGAAGCCGGCGAGATCCGGCGGATGTACGACGGGGAGCCGGACGTGCGGCGGGTCGTGGACACCGCCCGCGGTGTGGAGGGGCTCACCCGCGGCACCGGCGTGCACGCGGCGGCGGTGATCCTCTCCAAGACGAAGCTGACCGACCGCATCCCGCTGCACATGCGTGCCGCGGACGGTGTCAAGATCACCGGCTTCGACTACCCGTCCTGCGAAGCCATGGGCCTGGTCAAGATGGACTTCCTGGGGCTGCGGAACCTGGGGGTCATCGACCAGGCGATCGAGAACGTCCGCGAGAACCGGGGTATCGGCCTGGCCACCGTGGCCCCTCTGGACGGCGACCCGGCCACCGTCGTGATCCCGCTGGACGACGCCAGAACGTACCGGCTGCTGGCCGAGGGCAACACGTTCGGCGTCTTCCAGCTCGACGGCGGCGGCATGCGCGTCCTGCTGCGGCAGATGGAACCCACCCGGTTCGAGGACATCGCCGCGGTCAACGCCCTCTACCGGCCCGGTCCCATGGCGGCCAACGCGCACACCAACTACGCGCACCGCAAGACCGGCCGCCAGGAGATCACCCCGATCCACCCGGAACTGCGCGACGCCTTGGAGCCGATCCTCGGCACCACCTTCCACCTGCTCGTCTACCAGGAGCAGATCATGGCCATCGCCCGGGAACTGGCCGGATACACCCTCGGCGGCGCCGATCTGCTGCGCCGTGCGATGGGCAAGAAGAAACCGGAGGTACTGGCCGCGGAGTGGAACAAGTTCCACGACGGCATGCGGGGAAATGGCTTCAGCGAGGAAGCCGTCAAGGCTTTGTGGGACGTCATGCTCCCGTTCTCCGGCTACGCGTTCAACAAGTCCCACACCGCCGGCTACGGCCTCGTCTCGTACTGGACCGCCTATCTCAAGGCCAACTACCCGGCCGAGTACATGGCCGCCCTGCTCACCTCGGTCGGCGATGACAAGGACAAGGCCGCGGTCTACCTCGCCGACGCCCGCAAGAACGGCGTCCGGGTCCTCCAGCCCGATGTGAACGAATCCGTCGCCGAATTCACCGCCGTCGGTGACGACGTACGGTTCGGGCTGCGATCCGTACGCAACGTCGGCGACAACGTCATCGACGCCATCGTCGACGCGCGCCGCCGGAAAGGGAAATTCACTTCCTTCTCCGATTTCCTCGGCAAGGCCGACCTGCCCGCACTGAACAAGCGGGCCGTGGAGTCCCTGATCAAGGCCGGCACGTTCGACTCCCTGGGGCACACCCGGAAGGGCCTCACCGCCGTCCACGAGGACGCCATCGACGCGATCACCCCGGTGAAGAAGGCGGCAAGCTTTGGACAAGAGGACCTCTTCGCCGACCTGGGCGGATCAGAAAGCAGCGCGCCGGCCTTCGGCCTCGACTTCCCCATCGGCGAGGCCGAGTGGCCCCGCGGACAACTCCTCGCGACCGAACGCGACATGCTCGGGCTCTATGTCTCCGCCCACCCGCTGGACGGCGCCGAACACGTCCTCTCCAGGGCGCGGGACTGCTCCATCGCCGAATTGCTCGCCTCCGGCCGCACCACCGGGGACGTACAGCTCTCCGGTCTGATCACCGGCATCCAGCTCAAGACGACCAAACAGGGCAATCCCTGGGCCATCGTGAACCTCGCGGACCGCGATGCCGCCGTCGAAGTCCTTTTCTTTCCCGCCGCTTACCGGCTCGTGCAGCCCGCTCTGGCCGAGGACAACGTCATCTCCGTCACAGGCAGGATCGAGGACCGGGACGGAACCGTGAACATCTTCGGCCGGGAACTCACGGTACTGGACGTGTCCTCCGCCGAGCACGGCGGAAAACCTCCCGTACTGCTCGCCCTCCCCGCCCACCGCATCACCGAACAGGCCGTCAGGGAACTCAAACGCATTCTCGCGGACCACCCGGGCGACAGCCCGGTCCGCCTCAGCGTCCGCGGCACACACAAGACAACCGTGTACGCCCTGCACGCCACGGTGAACGCCGCCACCATCGCATCCGATGTGAAAGGCGCGTTCGGAGCCGACGCGTGGAGGGGCCTCGCATGACGCGCGGCCGGGCCCGGAGACAGGTCGTCCCACCATCAACCACGTGTCCGAACATCATCTTGACTGGTTCATACCAAAACGGTTGAGTACCTGCACCTGTTGATTGCGCCCGCGAAGCGGAGCGTGATCCTCGTTGCTCGTCGCGCGCCGGACCGTCCGTCGCCGATCTCACGCGGCCCTGCCGCACTGAGGAGTGATCAGGTGTTGCTCAAGAAGCGTCTAGCCGCCGTCCTGTCGGCCGCCGCCTGCGCCGCCGGCCTCATGGCCACCGCTCCGCAGGCCTCCGCGGCGCCCTCCCCCGGTACCGCGGCGCCCGCCGCCGCCTGCAACTTCACCGTCTGGACGGCCGGGAAGCCGTACGTCACCGGCGACATCGTCAAGTACACGGACGGCATGTACTACCGGGCCAAGCACGACAACCCCGGCTACGACCCGGTCATCAGCACCTGGTTCTGGGAGCCGTACAACTGCGGCGGCGGAACCAACCCGTCCGGCGACTTCGTGGTGAGCGAGGCGCAGTTCAACCAAATGTTCCCGAACAGAAATCGCTTCTACACGTACAACGGCCTGAAGGCGGCCCTGAGCGCATACCCCGGCTTCGCCAAGACCGGAAACGACACCATCAAGAAGCGTGAGGCCGCCGCCTTCCTCGCCAACGTCGGTCACGAGACGGGCGGCTTGGTCCACATCGTGGAGCAGAACACGGCGAACTATCCGCATTACTGTGACTGGAACCGGCCGTACGGTTGTCCCGCCGGACAGGCGGCCTACTACGGGCGCGGGCCGATCCAGCTGAGCTGGAACTACAACTACAAGGCGGCGGGTGACGCGCTCGGCATCGACCTGCTGCACAACCCCAGCCTGGTGCAGAACGACGCGGCCGTGGCCTGGAAGACAGGGCTGTGGTACTGGATGTCCCAGCGCGGGCCCGGCACGATGACGCCGCACGACGCGATCGTCAACGACCGCGGTTTCGGCGAGACGATCCGCAGCATCAACGGCTCCATGGAGTGCAACGGCGGCAACCCCGGCCAGGTGCAGAGCCGTATCGACTCGTACAAAAAGTTCACCCAGATCCTGGGCACGAGCACCGGCGGCAACCTGAGCTGCTGACCTGGTCCCGCCTCTGCCGGGTGCCACTTCTGCCGAGCTTCCGCCTCGTCCGTCCCGCCCTGGCCGGACGGACGAGGTGCGGCGCGGCGAGCGCGCTTCGGGGCCGGGATCTCAGTCCTCCTCGACCACCGCCCGGATCACGTGCCGCGCGTTCCGCGCCATCGCCGGGTTCGTGTTCCGGTAGTACGGCAGCGCGATGAGGGCCTGCGAGAGCGTACGGCCCCGGCCGCGGGCCCACGTCGCGTCGTCCACACCGAGCGACTCCCGGAAGGTCTTCCGTGCGTCGGCCGGCAGCAGGTTCCACGCGGGGAACAGATCGCAGGCCGGATCGCCCACCCCCGTACACCCGAAGTCGATCACCGAGGTCAGCCTCCCGCCGTCCACCAGCAGGTTGCCCGGCATGAGATCGGCGTGCAGCCACACCGGCGGCCCGTCCCAGGCCGGGGCCCGCAGCGCGTCCTCCCACACGGCGGTCACGGCAGCGCAGTCGATGCCTTCCTGCGGGATTTGGCGCAGTTCCTCGATGGCCGCCCGGGTCGGCGCGTCGAGCGAGGCGACCGGCCCGCCGCGGTGGGCCGCCGGCGCCCCCGGCAGATCGATGTTCCGCAGCGCCGTCACCAGTCCGGCCAGGTCCCCGGCGAGGAGTACGGGATCGCTCAGCGCCCCCGCCTCCGGGTTCTCCCCCGCGAGCCACCGGTACACGGACCACGGCCACGGATATCCCTCGGCGGGCTCCCCGGCCCCGAGCACCTCGGGGACGGGCACCGGCAGCCAGGGCGCCAGGCGGGGCAGCCATTCCCGTTCCAGCAGGACGTCCGCGGCGCCGCCCCGCACCAGCGGCAGCCGTACGACCATCTCGTCACCCAGCCGGTACATGGCGTTGACCGTGCCCCCGGACGGGAAGCGCCGCACCGGCAGCCCCGCCCACCGGGGGAACTGCCCGGCGACCAGCCGCCGTACGAGGTCGTCGTCGATGGGGTGCAGGCCGGGATGCATCTGCCCTGTGCTCATGGGGCGCCATCCGACCGCCGAGCACCGCCTGGCGTCAACGGCTTTTCCGCCGCGAAAGTGCTGCTCCGTCGCCCGAAGAGGGCAAGCCGGGCCTGGTGCCGTTGCCCGTGCCGCCGAAGTGATCTTCACTCGCACGGGTACAGATGTGCCTCCTCCGCATATGCGGAACCGCGCCGTCGGGACACTGGGAGCGCCGACCGCCGTGACGGGAGGTGGAGGTGGTGACGGTGGAGCGTACATCGGAGGACCAGGGCCGGGGCCCGCGGGAGGCGGGAGTGCGCAACGAGGTGTCCGCGCCGGTCGAGGGCACCGTCGTACAGGCCGGCGTCGTCCACGGCGGCGTGCATCTGCACACCGCGCGCGAGCGGACCGTCGTACCCCAGCAGCTCCCGGCCGCGCCGAGCCGCTTCACCGGCCGGGCCGGCGAACTGGCCGCCCTGACCGCCGCGCTGGACGATGCGGTGGAGTCCGGCACGACCGTGATGATCTCCGCGCTCGGGGGCGCCGGGGGAATCGGCAAGACCTGGCTCGCCCTGTACTGGTCCCATCGGCATGCCGACCGGTTCCCCGACGGACAGTTGTTCGTGGATCTGAGGGGCTTCACCCCGCTCGGCGAGCCGATGCCGACGGCGGAAGCGGTACGCGGCTTCCTGAACGCCCTCGGGGTGGACCCGGCCGAGGTGCCGGCCGACCTGGACGCCCAGGTGGGGCTCTACCGCAGTCTGGTCGCCGGCCGGCGGATGCTGATCGTGCTGGACAACGCCCGCGACACCGCGCAGGTGGCCCCGCTGCTGCCGGGCGGTCCGGCCTGTACGGTGCTGGTCACCAGCCGCCGCCACCTGGCCGGGCTGGTCACCGCCCACGGTGCCCGCTCCCTGGACCTGGACGTCCTGTCCGAGGACGAGGCCCGCCGCTTGCTGGTCGACCACCTGGGGGCCGAGCGGGTCGACGCCGAGCCCGCGGCGGTGCGGGAATTCCTGGCGTGCTGCGCGGGGCTGCCACTGGCGCTGAGCATCGTGGCCGCCCGCGCCACCGCCCACCCCGGCTTCCCGTTGAGCGTGCTCGCCGAGGAACTGCGCGACCACACCACCCGGCTCGACGAGCTGGACGCCGGTGAGATCCCGCTGAACCTGCGGGCCGCGTTCTCGTCCTCGTACCACGCCCTGTCCCCCGAGGCGGCCGTGCTGCTCGGGCTGCTGGGCCTGGCTCCGGGGCCGGACATCAGTCTGGCCGCCGCCGCGTCCCTGGCCGGACTGCCGAAGGCCCGGGCCCGCGTGCTGCTGCGGGAACTGGAGACCGCCCACCTGGTGTCCCAGCCGGCCCCCGGCCGCTACCGGCTCCACGACCTGATCCGCCTCTACGCCTGCGACCAGGCCCGCCACCACCAGGCAGGGGACAGTCTCGACCGCGCGTTGCGACGGCTGGTCGACTTCTACCTGCACACGGCCTACGCCGGGGACCAGGTGCTCGACCCGCACCGCGAGTCGGTCCGGCTCGACCCGCCCGCGGCGGGCTGCCTGCCCCACCCGCTGCGCGACGAGGCCGGGGCGCTGGCGTGGCTGGACGCCGAGCATGCCGGTGTGCTGGCCGCCCAGCGGCTGGCCGTGGAGCGGCAGTGGCACACGCTGGTGTGGCAACTGGCGCCGGCGCTGCACACGTACCACTGGCGGCGGGGTCTCCTGCCCGACCAAGTGGCGGTCGCCCGGGCGGGGCTGGACGCCACCCGGCATGTGGGCGACCCGACCGCCCAGGCCCCTGCACACCGGCTCCTCGCCGAAGCCTGCGCCTTGGTGGGCCGGCACGCGGAAGCGCTGGAGCATCTCCACCAGGCCCTCGCCCTGGCCGAGAGCGCCGACGACCTGCCGAGCCAGGCCCACACCCACCGTGTCCTCGCCTGGGCCTGGGGCCAGCGGGGTGAGGTCCGGCCCGCGCTGGACCACGCCACCCGGTCCCTGGCGCTGTTCCAGGCCGTCGGCGACGAGGAGTGGGAAGCCCGTGGGCTCAACCAGTCGGCCTGGTATTCGGCGCAGTTGGGCCATTTCGAGCAGGCCGCGGCGTACGGCGACAAGGCGCTGCTGCTGCACCGCCGCCACCGGAACCGCAACGGCGAGGCGCTTTCGCTGAGCGTCCACGCCTACCTGGGACTGTGCACCGGCCGGTATGCCGAGGTGCTGGAGCACGGACGGCCCGCCCTGGCGCTTTTCCGCGATACCGGCAACACCTACTACGAGGCCGTGCTCCTCGAAGGCATCGGCCAGGCCCACGCCGCGCTGGGCCGGCCCGCCGAGGCCCGGGAAGCCTGGCAGCAGGCACTGGAGCTGTACCGGGCCCAGCGCCGTACGGACGAGGCGGAACGTCTGCAACTCCAGCTCGCCGGGCCCTCCGAGGGGGAGCCCGGGGACGCTCCGACGGACACAGATCTCCCGCGGAACAACTGAGTCCGGCACCGAATCGTCAACAATGCGCAAAAAGCGGGGCGTGAGCGGACGGCGCCCCACAGGCTCCACGAACCGCCCCGCCGCGCCGGGCACAGTGGCCGGAAAACCGTGCAATTTGCTGGGCTGTGCAGCACCTTCCGCGGACCGCGCCGTGCGGAAGCGGAGCCGCTCCCCCACGGCCGAACAGCCACTTCCGCCGCCGGACTTCACTTGAGTTGAGTTTTCAAACACCGTTATCGCTGGAAGGATCTTGCGGCAGCCGGTATCTTTCCGGCAAGACGTCGCCATCGCGGTTCTACGGGGGACAACGAGGCGGCCCACGGGGGAACGGAACGGGGGAACTTCCATCTCTTCTGCATGCCTTGATCACCACGTGTGACCTCGACATCGCATGCGCCTTCACCGGTCGGAGCCGGCCGCTGCGCATGCCCACATTCCATCACCTTGGATTCCAGTGATAGCAGAAGAAGTGTATGACCTGATCCTGGATGATCTCTTCATCCGGGCCGATCAACTGGTACCGGGAAGCTCCGTCTTCCTGAAAATCGAGGGCCTCAATCCGGCCGGCTCGGTCAAACTCAAGACGGCCGTGGCGCTGGTCGCCGAGGCGGAGAATACCGGCCGTCCCTTTCCCGCCACCCGGCTCATCGAGTCCACCTCCGGAAATCTCGGGGTGGCGCTCGCCATGGTGTGCGCGGCCAAGGGATACGCCCTGACGTGCGTGACCGATCCCAATGCCAACGCCCAGTCCGTGCGCCTCATGGAGGCACTCGGCGCCGAGGTCGTGGTGATCGACGTACGCGACGGCAACGGCGGCTATCTGCAGTCCCGCATCAACTACATCCGCACCCGCCTGCGCCGCGAGCGGAACACGTACTGGCTGAACCAGTACGCGAATCCGGCCGGACCGCGGGCGCACCGGGAGCGGACCGGGCGCGCGCTCGTCGAGGCGCTCGGCCCCATCGACTACGCGTTCATCGGCGCCGGGACGACCGGCACCCTCATGGGCTGTGCCGAGTACCTGCGCGAGCACAGCCCGGCGACCCGCGTCATCGCGGTCGACGCCCTCGGGTCCGTCACCTTCGGCGGCCCGGCGTCCCGGCGGCACATCCCGGGGCTGGGCACCAGCCGCCGGCCGGAGATCCTGGACGAGAAACACGTGGACGACGTGGTGCTCGTCCCGGAGGCCGACGCGGTGGACATGTGCCGCCGGTTCGCCGAGGAACGGGGGCTGCTGCTCGGCGGTTCCACCGGCACGGTACTGGCCGCGGTACGGAACGCGGCCCCGGACATCCCGGCGGGCAGTGTCGTGGCGGCACTCTCCCCCGACTTCGGGGAACGGTATCTGGAAACCATCTACGACGACGTATGGGTGGCCGAACGCTGGCCGCACCTCCTCGATCCGGAAACGGAAATGGACCAGGCACGCGCCTGAGAAAGGGGAATTCGGCATGTTCACCTTCGACGTGGTGCCGGGCGACTCCGTACTGAAGATCCTGCAGAGCCGGCGCGGCGAGGTCCTGGACATCGTCGCCCGGACCTATCGCAGTCACGAGGCCGGTGAGACGGTGAACCCGGACAGCTATTTCCTGCGGTTCCCCGAGAAGCCGGACTCGCGCATCATCGCGCTGCCCGCCTTCCTGGGCGGGGACGTCCAGCTGGCCGGCATCAAATGGATATCCAGCTTTCCGCGCAACACCGGGAAAGGGGTGCCGCGCGCCTCGGCCGTGCTCGTCCTGAACGACTACGAGACCGGCTATCCGATCGCGTGCCTGGAGGCCGCGAACATCAGCGCCGCCCGGACCGCGGCCTCCGCCGCCGTGGCGGCGACCGCGCTGCGTCCGGACGGCTACGAGGGCAGCCGGGTCGCCGTCGTCGGCGGCGGCGTCATCGCCCGGAACATCTGCGACTACCTGCACGCCGCCGGCTGCGCACCGGACGCCTATGTCGTCCACGACCTGCACGCGCCGTCGGCCGAGGCGCTGGCCGGGCACATCCGCGACACCCAGCGGCGGCCCGCGACCGTCACCGGTGACCTGGGCACGGCACTGGAAGCGGAGACCGTGGTGTTCGCGACGACCGCGCTGGAGCCGTACGTGCACCGGCAGTTCGAAGCCGGGCAGGTGGTGCTGAACATCTCGCTGCGCGACCTGGCCCCCGACGTGATCCTGGGCGCGCAGAACGTCCTCGACGACGTCGAGCACTGCATGAAGGCCAACACCTCGCCCCACCTGGCCGAACAGCTCACCGGCAACCGCGACTTCGTGGCCGGGACGCTGGCCGGGGTGCTCAACCGGGAGGTCGAGTTGTCCGCGGACCGACCGGTGATCTTCTCGCCGTTCGGGCTCGGCGTCCTCGACCTGGCCGTGGGCGCCTTCGCCCTCCAGCAGGCGCGCGCCGACGGTACGGCGGTCGGCGTGCCCAACTTCTTCGGGGAGACGCGCCGGTGGTGAAGCACGAGCACACGAACCGTCCGCCCGTCCTCGCCGTCGTGGGCGTGGGTCCGCGCGGGCTGGGCGTCCTGGAACGCCTCGTCAGCCACTGCACGGAGCGGCCCTTCCCGGTCACCGTCCACCTCGTCGACCCACGGCCGCCCGGCCCCGGCTTCCACCTCGCCGACCAGCCCGACCACCTGCTGCTGAACACGGTCTGCGCGCAGGTCACCGCGTTCGCCGATCCGCGCATGGTGGACGGCCCGACCGCGACGACCGGCCCCGGCCTGTACGAGTGGTGCCGGTCGCGGGACCTGCGCCTGGCGGCCGACGGCTACACCGTACGGGAAGGCCGGGGCCGGGAGATCGAGCCGAACGACTACCTGCCGCGGCGGCTGCTGCACACCTACCTCACCTGGGCCACCGAACGGATCCGGGACGCGGCGCCCGCGTGCATGCGGCTGGTGTGGCACCGGTCCCCCGCGCTCGACATCCGGCCGGGCGCGGCGGAGCGGGAGACCGTCCTGCTCGCGGACGGCACGGCCATCGACGCGGACGCGGTCTTCGTCACCGTCGGGCACCACTCGCTGTACCACCCGGAACGCGCCATGGCGGAGCCGCGCCTGGTGTCCCGGCCCTATCCGCTGCCCGATGTGCTCGACGGCATCGCGCCCGGCGAGCGGGTGGCCGTCCTGGGTATGGGCCTCACCGCCATGGACGTCATCGCGTCGCTGACGCTGGGGCGCGGGGGCCGGCACGAGAAGACCGCGGACGGGTCCGGCGGCGGGCTCCGGTACGTGCCCAGCGGCCGGGAGCCGCTGATCGTCCTGACCAACCGTTCGGGCCTGCCGTCCCGCAGCCGCCCGCACCTGAACCCCGGCCGGCTGCGCTTCGTACCGCTCGCGCTCACCGTGGAAGAACTCGACGCGCGGCGCGCGACCCGGGACGGCGGCCGGCTGGACTTCGCCGCGGACGTCCTGCCGCTGGTCGAGGCCGAGATGGAACTCGCCTACTACCGGGCGGTACTCGGCGGGCAGCTGGCGGACTTCGCCGCGGCGGGCGCCGAGTTCGCGCGCCGCGCCGGGCGTTCGGGCTGGCGCGCGCTGCTCGACGAGTCCCGCGCGCGGTACGGGCCGTACCCGCTGCGGGACGTGCTCGGCGTGCGGGCGGCGGAGGGCCCGTGGGCCGGTGCGCAGGAGTACGCGCGGTGGTTCGCGGACCAGGTCGCGGAGGACCTCGTCGAAGCCCGTTCGGGACTGGGCCGCAGCCCCCTCAAGGAAGCCCTGGAGGTGCTGCGCGACCACCGGGACGTGCTGCGCGCGGCCGTCGATCCGCCGGGGCTCGACGACGTCTCGCTGGACCGGTTCTTCGGCGCGTTCACCTCCACCGTCAACCGGCTGGTGATCGGGCCCCAGCTGGACCGCTCCGCCGAGCTGCTCTCGCTGCTCGACGCGGGCGTCCTGCGGCTGGGCCCCGGACCGCGGCCCAAGGTCCTCGCGCCGAGCGGCAACGCCGCGTCCTGGCGGCTGGAGTCCACCTGCCTGGAACGGCCGGAGACCGTCGAAGTCGATCATGTGGTGGCGGCGCACGTCGCCGAACCGCCCGCCGACCAGCTGCCCGGTTCGCTGCTGGGCACGCTCGTCTCGTCCGGGCGGGTCGCCACCCTCGCCCGCCGCGGGGGCAGCGCCACCGGTCTGCACGTCACCCGGGACGGCCGTGGCATCGACTCTGCCGGAGCGGTGCAGCCGCGGCTGTACTTCCTCGGCCCGCACACCGAGGGCTCCAGCTACTACAACCACTACGTGCCGTCTCCCGGCGCCCCTTCGCGCGCGCTGCTGGACGCCGAACTCGCCCTGCGTACCGCACTCGACCAGCTGAATGAGAGGCTCTGATGAACGTCCGTGACACCTTCACGCCCTGGCGGCAGCAGTACCGCCCGGCGACCCGCGCCGCCCAGGGCGACGGCTGGCGCTCGCCGGCCACCGGGTCCATCCCGGCGCCCATCGAGCTGGGGGCGACGTTCGCGCGCGACGAGCAGTACCGTTCGCCCGCCGGACTGGCCTACCTGCGCGACCAGGGCGCGTCCGGCTACGTACAGGTCGAGCAGGTCGTGGCCGGGCTCGAAGGCGGCCGGGACGCGCTGGTCTTCTCCTCCGGCATGGCCGCCGCGACCGCGGTGTTCCAGGTGCTGCCCGCCGGCGCGCGGGTCGTGGTGCCGCAGACCATGTACTTCGGGCTCACCAAGTGGCTCGCCGAGTTCGGCGGGCCGCGCGGCCTCGACGTCGTCCGCGTACCGATGGACGACCTCGACGCGGTGGCCGCGGCGGTGGCGGCGGCACCGACCGCGCTGCTGTGGGCGGAGTCCCCGGCGAACCCGACCTGGCTGGTGACCGACCTCGCGGCCTGCGCCGACATCGCGCACCGCGCCGGGGCGCTGTTTGCCGTGGACAACACCGTGCCGACGCCGGTGCACACCCGGCCCTTCGAGCTCGGCGCCGACCTGATCATGCACTCGGGCACCAAGTACCTCAACGGCCACACGGATGTGGTGGCCGGCTTCCTCGTCGCCGCGCCCCGGCCGGACGGCGCGGCGGACGAGGCCCGGGAAGCCCTGTGGGAGCGGCTGCGGCTGCACCGCAGGCTCACCGGCCCGATCCTCGGCCCGCTGGAGACGTACCTGCTGATGCGCGGCATCCGTACGCTCTTCCCGCGTATGCGGCAGATATCGGCCACGGCGCAGGCGCTGGCCGAGCACTTCGCCGACCACCCGCACGTCAGCCGGGTCGCGTACCCGGGGCTGCCCACCGATCCCGGCCACGCGATCGCGTCCCGGCAGATGCGCGGCGGCTTCAGTGGCATGCTGTCCCTGCACGTCAACGGAGACTGGCAGCGTTCCCTGCGTACGGCAGAGAACTGCGAACTCTTCATCCGCGCCACGTCCTTGGGCGGGGTGGAGAGCCTGGTGGAACACCGCTACACCTTCGAGGGACCGGGCAGCACCTCCCCGAAGGACATGATCCGCCTGTCCATCGGCCTCGAAGACGCGGCCGACCTCGTGGCCGACCTGGAACAGGCACTGGAACGCGCCGCAAAGGAAGAGCGTTGAGTTCGGACACCACAAGCTCGGACACCACAAGCACCACCCCGCCGTCCGGCGCCCCCCACCCTGGGACGCCGGACGGCACCGCCGCCGCGGGCCCACCGCCGGCCGGCCCACCGGCGGCCCGGCCGCGGCTGTTCCGCGACGCCTCGCTGTCGGCCGTGCTGGCCGGATTCGTGGCCGTGGTGGTGTCCTACTCAGGGCCGCTGGTCATCGTGCTCGCGGCCGCCAACGCAGGCCATCTGGACCGCGCCCAGACCAGTTCCTGGGTGTGGGCCATCTCCATCGGCAGCGGTATCACCTGCATCGCGCTCAGCCTGCGCACCCGCATGCCGGTCATCACCGCCTTCTCGACACCGGGCGCGGCGCTCCTCGTCACCAGCCTGGGCGCGTATTCGTACGCGGAGGCCATCGGCGCCTTCCTCGTCACGGGGGCGGTGATCACGCTCGTCGGGCTGACGGGCGTGTTCGGGCGGCTGATGCGGCAGGTGCCGACGGCGGTGGTGTCGGCGATGCTCGCGGGCATCCTGTTCTCCTTCGGCACCGGGGTGTTCACGTCGCTGAAGACCGCGCCGTGGATCGCCGGCGCGGTCCTGGTGGCGTATCTGCTGGGCAAGCGCTGGATCGCGCGGTACGCGGTGCTGCTGGCGCTGGCCGCCGGCGTGCTGTCCAGCGCGGTGACCGCACGGCTGGACATCCACATCGACCACGTCGAGCTGGCCAAGCCGGTGTTCACCACCCCGGCGTTCTCGGCGGGCTCGCTCATCGGCATCGCCGTACCGATGATCCTGGCCACCCTGGCGTCGCAGAACGCGCCCGGCATGGCGGTGCTCAGCGCGTCCGGCTACCGGCCCAAGGACCGGCTGCTGATCGGCTCGACCGGCCTGGCGTCCACGGCGCTGGCGCCGTTCGGCTCGCACGCGATCAACCTCGCCGCGATCACCGCGGCGATCTGCACCGGCCCCGAATCGCACCGCGACCCGAACCGCCGGTACGTGGCCGGTGTGTCCTGCGGCTTCTTCTACCTTCTGATCGGCGCCTTCGGCTCGACCCTCGTGGTGCTGTTCGCGGGGCTGCCCAAGGAGCTGGTGGCCGCCGTGGCCGGTGTCGCGCTGTTCGGCGCGCTGGCCGGGGGACTGACCGGCGCGGTCAAGGAGGAGAAGGACCGCGAGGCCGCGCTGATCACGTTCCTCGCCACCGCTTCCGGCGTCACCATCGCGGGCATCGGCTCGGCCTTCTGGGGACTGGTCTTCGGTGTCGCGGCGCACTTCGTCCTGACGCGGTTGCGGGGGCGGGGGGCTGCGGCGGCTTGACGTGTGGGGGCGTGGGGCGGGGCGTGGGGCGCACGGGGGTGCGCAGGACGTACGGCCATACGGTGGTGCGCAGGGCGTGCGGACGTCCTGCGCACCACCTCCATGCATCCGCACACCCGGCTCCGGGCCTGGCCCCTGAGGCCCTCTGGCCGTAAAGGCGTCGCGATCTCATCATGGGTCCCATGGGAGACGACAGCGCCAGTACGCTCCTCGAAGACGCCCGGCGGCTCCTGCCGCGGATCACCGCCGTACGCCGCGAGATCCACCGCGCGCCGGAGCTGGGCACCACCCTGCCCCGCACCCAGCAGACCGTGCTGCGCGAACTGTCCGGCCTCCCGCTGTCCGTCGTCACGGGCGACCGGCTCACCTCCGTCATCGCCACGCTGACCGGTGCACGGCCCGGCCGGACGATCCTGCTCCGTGCCGACATGGACGCCCTGCCGCAGACCGAGGAGACCGGGCTCGACTTCGCCTCCGTCACGCCGGGCGTCATGCACGCCTGCGGGCACGACACGCACACCGCCATGCTGCTCGGTGCGGCCCGGCTGCTCGCCGCCCGCCGGGAGCGGCTGGCGGGGCGGGTGGTGTTCATGTTCCAGCCGGCCGAGGAGATCTGCGAGGGCGCGCAGCCCATGATCGAGGACGGGGTGCTGGAGACCCCGGACGGCCGGCTGGTGGACGCGGCGTTCGCCCTGCACATCACCACCCGGCACCCGTCGGGCACCGTTCACCTGCGGCCCGGCCCGCAGTCCGCCGCCGCGGACCTGTTCCTGATCACCGTCCGGGGCCGGGGCGCGCACGCCGCCGCACCGTACCGCGGCCTGGATCCGGTCCCGGTGGCCTGCGAGATCGTCCAGGCGCTGCAGACGATGGTGACCCGTACGGTCAACGTCTTCGAACCGGCGGTGCTCACCGCCACCCGGATCACCGCCGGTACGGCCTCCAACATCATCCCCGACACGGCGGAGATCGCCGGCACCTTCCGCACCCTGTCCGACGCCAGCCGCAAGACGGTCCGCGACGGCATCGTCCGGGTGGCCGACGGGGTGGCGGCGGCGCACGGCCTGACCGTCGACGTGGAGCTGCCGGACGTCACACCGGTGGTGTGCAACGACCCGGACTTCACCGGCCTGGTCACCCGCGCGGCGACCGTCCTGCTCGGCCCCGAGCGGGTCCGTCCGCTGCCCCACCCGATCATGGGCGCGGAGGACTTCGCGTTCGTGCTGCAACGCGTCCCCGGGGCCATGGCGTTCCTCGGCGCCTGCCCGCCGGGGCAGACCGCCGGTCAGGTGCCCGACAACCACTCCAGCCGGGTCGTGTACGACGAAGCGGCGCTGGCCGTCGGTGCCGCGGTGCACACGGCGGTGGCGATGGCCTGCCTTCAGGGGTAGCTCTCAGGTCGAGGGCCCGTTGCACGTAACCCGGCAGGCCCGCCGGACGAGCGCCCGGCACGCGTACCTTCGCTGTGCGATGGCCCGGCCGGACCGCTAGCGGCCCAGCACCTTGGCCACGTGGGCCGCGAGGTCCGCCCGCATCCGTTCGGCCGTCGCGCCTTCCGTGCCGGCCAGGTGCTCGACCAGGTCGGCGCGGGTGGCGGCCAGCAGGGCGTGCGCGGTGAAGCCGCTGTCGGCGTGGCCGGGGACGCGCTCCAGGGTCTGCCGCAGGGTGGAGTGCCACCATTCGTAGTGCTCGGCCTGGTACGGGCTGCCGCTGCCGGCCTCCTCCAGTGCCAGGGCGAGGTGCCGGTTGGCCAGCTTGAAGCCGAGGACGGCGTCGAGCAGGGCCGGTACGCGTTCGTGCGGCGGCGTGGCGGGACCGAGCGGGGCCGGGCCCTCCTCGACGGCCCGGCGCAGCGGTTCGATCCGCGCCTCGACGACGGCGCGGATCAGACCGGTGCGGTCGCCGAAGCGGCGGAAGAGCGTGCCCTTGCCGACCCCGGCCGCCGCCGCGACATCGTCCATGGACACGCCGCGGGGACTGTCGCTGCGCGCGAAAAGGTCGTCGGCGGCGGCCAGTACGGCCTCCCGGTTGCGTGCGGCGTCCACGCGCTCCTTCCGTGCGGGCACGGCCTGATTCTCGGTCACCACATCACCCTCTACAAAGCGGACCAGCGGTCCGATATATTCAAACGGACCGTTGGTCCGCATTCTAGTGGAAGGGGCCGCCCCATGCCCGAATCCATGCCTCCCGTGCACCGCCCCGCGTCCGACCGCTCCCCCGGCCCGTTGCCCCCGGCCGACCTGTTCCACCACCTCACCCGCCTGCTGCTGGACAAGGACATGGACGGCTGGGTGGCGCTGTGCGCCGACGACGTACAGGTCGAGTTCCCGTTCGCGCCGCCCGGCTACCCGCCGAAGCTCGTCGGCCGGGCGGCGGTGGCCGACTACCTGGGGGACTACACACAGCACATCGACCTCCGCGCCATCCCCCACCTGAAGGTCCACCTCACCGACGACCCGGACACCGTCATCGCCGAGATGCGGGCCACCGGGCGCATCGTGGCCACCGGCGACCCGTACGAACTCTCGTACGTCGTCGTCATGACCGCCCGGAACGGCCGTATCACCCGCTACCGCGACTACTGGAACCCGCTCGCCGTCCCGGCCACCCTGCGCGCGGCGAAGTCGTCGCCCACCGCACCGTGAGGAACACCGTGGAGGACCCCGTGACCACCCCCCTGGAGAACTCCGTGACCAGCCCCGTGAAGGCCCCCGTGGGGAACGCCATGTCGGCTTCCCGCGCAGGGGCCTCGCGCCCCACCGTCCTGGTCGTCGGCGCGTCCGGTACCACCGGCAGCCGGGTCGCGGACCAACTGGCCGCGCTGGGCTGCGAGGTCCGGGCCGCGAGCCGCCGGGCGGCTCCGCGGGACGGCGCCCGGCCGGTCCGATTCGACTGGTACGACCCGGCCACGCACGCCGAAGCCCTGGACGGCGCGGACGGCGTCTACCTCGTACCGCCCGTCGGGGACCGGGACCCGGCGGCCGTCATGCTGCCCTTCCTCGACCGGGCCCGCGCGGCCGGCGTTCGGCGCGTGGTGCTGCTCAGCTCGTCGGCCATCCCCCGGGGAGGCCCGGCCGTGGGCCGTGTGCACGACGCGCTCCCCGGACTGTTCGACGAGTGGGCCGTGCTGCGGCCGTCGTGGTTCATGCAGAACTTCACCGGCGAGCACCTCCATGCGCGGAGCATCCGCACGGAAGGCGTCATCGCCACCGCGACCGGCGACGGCCGCGTCGGATTCATCGACGCGGCCGACATCGCGGCGGTCGCCGCACGCGCCCTGACCGACCGGACCGCGCCCAACACCGACCTGGTGCTCACCGGCCCGGAGACGCTGGGCTACGACGCGGTCGCCGCCGTCATCACCCGGGTGACCGGCAGGCCCGTCATCCATCGTCGGCTCACCCATCAGCAGTTGTGCGACCACCTGGCCAATGACGTGCCCGCGGGCTTCGCCACCCTGCTGGCCGGCCTGGACCGTTCCATCGCCCAGGGAGCGGAGGACCGCACCACCGACACGGTCGAGCGCATGACGGGCCGGGCCCCGCGCAGCTTCCTGCGGTTCGCGGAGGAGGAGATGCGGTAGGCGGGCCCGGCAGAGCAGATCGGCAGGGGATGTCTCGGGGCCGTGTTTGGCCTTTTCGGGCCGTGTTCAGTGGGTGGGGTTCGGTCGGAGACGAGGCCGGCGATGGCTCGGTAGGTGTCGGGCAGGCGGTCGCGGCGGCATCAGCTGTTTCCAGCGTTTGTGGTCGGCCAGGGCATGCTCGACGGTGATGCGGTCGCTCACGTGGCCGTGGAACACCAGCCGGTACCGGGCGCCCGCGCCCGGTGCACGCTTCCTCAACCCACCCCGTGCCTGGAACCGCCCGCCCGCTACCACGCACCAACTCGTAAGGCGTCCGCGGGTAGCGGGACGCCGACGGTTTCTCCGGCAAAGGTCCGCGCATCTTGATGCTGATGCGCTTTCGCACCCTCGATTTCTCGCCCCTTCACGGTTCTGCCGAGCGGTCAGAAGGTGCCCGATACCCGATTCCCGATCCGTCGGCCCGGCTGTACGGCGCTTTCGTGTCCCCCCTCGGGGTGACCGGCAGCAGATGGCCTGCCGCTCGGCCGCCGACGGTCGAAAGGTTGCCGTGCTCTTCGAGCTTGGCGGAATTCGGCGGCAGACCGTCTGGCGGTGCTGTCGAATGCCTGCCGCCGATATCCCTCAACTCGGGAAAGGTCCGCTGTGCAGCCACGTCCGGAATCTCTTGCCGCGATGGCGAGCGTCCTTCTCCCGGTCCCGTACGGGGCGGCAGCATCACAACTCCAGGAGAACATATGGCTACAGGCCACAGAACACGCCGGCGTCCCTTGTGGCGCTGGAGACGAGGCATGGCCGGGATCGCGGTGACGGCGCTGCTCGCCGGATTGTGTGTCGCTCTGGCCGCGGCACCGGCATCGGCCGCCTCGGTGGACACCAGCGCCTGGTACGTCCTGGTCAACCGCAACAGCGGCAAGGCACTGGACGTCACCGACCGCGACACCGACAACGGAGTCGGGCTCCAGCAGTACAAGCGCAACGACGGGGCCTGGCAGCAGTGGCGTTTCGTCGACTCCGGCGACGGCTCCTACCGGTTGCGTTCCCGCTTCAGCGGCAAGGTCCTCGACGTATCCGCCCGGTCGACAGCCGACGGTGCCCGGATACAGCAGTGGGACGACACAAAGGCGACCAGCCAGCAGTTCAGCCTGGCGAGCTCCGCGGGCGGGTACCTGCGTCTGATCAACCGCAACAGCGGAAAGGCCGTCCAGGTCGCGGGCGCCTCCACGTCCGATGCGGCGGCCATCGACCAGTCGGCCGACCGGGGCGGAGCCGGCCAGCAGTGGCAGCTGGTGAAGGCCGGCACCATCTCGAACACCCTGCCGTCGTCTTTCTCCTGGGTGTCGACCGGTGCGCTGGCGGGACCACGGTCGGACGCGTCGCACCGGCTCGTGTCGATCAAGGATTTCTCGGTCATCCGGTACAAGGGGAAATACCACGTGTACGCCACCACGGCGAACACGTCCGGGAAGTGGAGCCTGGCGTACTTCAGCTTCGACAAGTGGGCGAACGCCGCCTCCGCAACCCAGCATTACCTGGATTCCTCGGCCATCGGCAACCGTTACGCGGCCGCGCCCCAAGTCTTCTACTTCGCCCCGCAGAGGCTCTGGTACATGGTCTACCAGACCGGCCCGCCCACCTACTCCACAACGACCGACCCCGCCAACCCCTCCTCCTGGTCGGCACCCAGGGCATTCATCGCCTCGGAACCCGACGTGGTGACGCAGAACAAGGGCAAGGGGCAATGGATCGACTTCTGGACCCTCTGCGACACCGCGAACTGCTACCTGTTCTTCAGTGACGACAACGGGCACCTCTACCGAGCCCGGACCACGCTCGCGAACTTCCCCAACGGATTCGGCGACACCACCATCGTGCTGTCCGACTCCCGGCCCAAGCTCTTCGAGGCGTCGAACATCTACAAGGTGTCCGGCACCGACCAGTACCTGTTGCTGGTCGAGGCGATGGGAGCGGGCGGCCGATATTTCCGCTCCTGGACGTCCACCAGCCTGACCGGGGCCTGGGCCCCGTCGGCGTCCGCCGAAAACGCCCCGTTCGCAGGCCGGGCCAACGTCTCCTTCAACGGCCCCGCCTGGACCAACGACATCAGCCACGGCGAGCTGGTCCGCTCGGGCAACGACCAGAACCTGACCATCGACCCCTGCCACCTGCAGTACGTCTACCAGGGACGTGACCCGCGTTCCGACAGCGAGTACTCGCAGCTGCCCTATCGCATGGGGCTGCTCACCCAGACCAATTCCACCTGCTGACCCGGACCCGTCCCGCGGCCTTACCGAAGAGGAGGAAACCCGGACGTGAACACAGAAACTCGCTCCCGAAAACGTGAAAGCCACCGTATCGGCCGATTGACCAGAGGCGCCTGTGTGCTGGCGCTTGCGGCCCTGGTAGCCCTGTTGTCGCCCGGCACTGCCGGTGCCGGTCCAGTCATCACGGCGAACAAGACCGGAATCCACGACGGCTACTACTACTCGTTCTGGACCGACAGCCCCTCGACGGTGTCCATGGACCTGGCGTCCGGCGGCAGTTTCAGCACCTCGTGGCGCAACACCGGTAACTTCGTCGCCGGCAAGGGGTGGGAGACCGGTGGAAGGAAGAGCGTCACCTATTCCGGCAGTTTCCGTCCTTCCGGCAACGCCTACCTGGCGCTCTACGGGTGGAGCACCAATCCCCTCATCGAGTACTACATCGTCGACAACTGGGGCACCTATCGGCCCACCGGCGCCTATCAGGGCACGGTGTCCAGCGACGGCGGCACCTACGACATCTACCGGACGACCCGCGTCGACGCCCCCTCCATCGAGGGAAGGAAGACGTTCGACCAGTTCTGGAGCGTCCGGCGGTCGAAGCGTACGGGCGGCACCATCACCACCGGCAATCACTTCGACGCCTGGGCGCGCCACGGGATGCGCCTCGGTACCTTCCGCTACATGATCATGGCGACGGAGGGCTACCGCAGCAGCGGAAGTTCGAACATCACCTTGAGCGCATCCCCTCACACGACACGGCCGTAACCGAGTGGCGCGCGGAACCCACCGTGGTTGCGCGCGCCACACATGCCCCCACGGCCGTTGGCCGGCACCGGTCCCCGAGCGCCCGCCCGACTACGCTCCTCCTCCTTCGGTGTCGGCTGACGCTCCGATTTCGGCGCCCGTCGCCTCCAAGGCCTTGGTCACCGGCTGGAAGAAGGTCTCGCCGCCCTGTGTGCAGTCGCCGCTGCCGCCGGAGGTCAGTCCCACGGCGGCGTCCCCGGAGAACATCGCCCCGCCGCTGTCGCCGGGCTCCGCGCACACGTCCGTCTGTATCAGCCCGTTGACGATGTCGCCGTTGCCGTAATTCACCGTGGCGTTCAAGCCGGTGACGGTCCCGTCCGACAGCCCGGTCGTACTGCCGGACCGCTGCACCCGCATCCCCACGGCCGCCTCCGCGGCACGCGATATCGGTTGGGTGCTGCCGTTCTGGAGATCGACCTCGCTCTCCGGCCGGGCGCTCGGGTCGTCGTACTTCACCAGGGCGAAGTCGCTTTCCGGGAACTGCGCGTCGGCCACCGTCCCCAGCCGCTGCGCCCCCGCCTGATCGGCCGACCAGGTCGCGGAGCTCTTGCCGCAGTGCCCCGCCGTCAGGAACGCCGGCGCTCCCTGAACGGTGACGTTGAAACCCAGCGAACACCGGGCGTTGCCCCCGAATATGGCGCTGCCTCCTACGGGCAACGCAGCGCCCGCACCCCCACCGTCGCCTCCCTCACCAGCACCGCCATTTTCCTCGGCCCCGCCATCGCTCCCTCCGTTGCCACCGTCATCTCCTCCGGACCCGCCGCCGCTCCCGTTACCACCGCCGGCTACGCCTCCGGAACCGCCACCGGTCGCTGCGGCACCACCGTCGCTTCCCATGTCCCCGCCGCCACCGCCGTCGTAGCGCCGGAACTCACCCGACGACCGCTTCACAGTCGCCACACCGCCGCCCAGCTTCTCCACGGCTCTGGTGAGGGTGGCCAGCTTCTCGCCGGTGACCGTGCGGTCGGCGATGACCGAGACGCGGTTCGTACGCGGGTCGATGGACCACGCGGTACCGGGTATGGCCGCGGTGTCGCTCAACGTCCGAGTCGCCGCCTGGAGTTCGTTCATGCTGTTCCGTACGACCCGCGCCACGGCCCCCTGCGCCTCGACCCGCCCCGCGTCCTCCGCCGACAGGACGTTCATGACGAGCCGCCCCTTCCCGGCGTCCACGTACCAGCCCGCCGTCCGGTCGGCGCCGAGGTCCGCCTTCAGGGACGACGCGACCCGCGCGGCCGTCTCGGAGGAGAAGGTGCGCAGCGACGGGGGCCGTTCGGCGCTCGCGTTGGCCTGCGGCAGCACGATCGCCGCCGCCAGGAGGGCGACCGCCGCGCCACCGACGAGAACGCCGGTCCGCTTGTTGACATGTCGATGACTCGTGCTCACGTATCGGTGGCTCACTTCACTGACCTCCAGCTGGGCCACAGGGCGAGTGCTCAGGAGTCAGCGCATGGTGCCGCGGTCACTCCCGTGCACGGTGGGCACCCAGTTCTACGAAGGACGCAGCGAGCCGACTCAGCACTCCTCGCAACGCGATGAATTCCGCCCCACCGGCACCCCGCCCCCTTACACTGCCCCGCGCCCCGAGTCGGCCGTCTCCGCAAGCCCCGTCACGTCTCCCCCTCGACCAGCGCTCCCCCGGCGGCATCGAGGAGTATGCGTGGCGGCCCGCCCGGCTCCGAAAACATCGGCCAGTGCCCCGTTTCCAGCTCCACGAGCTGCCACTCCTCCCCGGTTTCCAAGAGCTCGGCCACGTCCGGGCTCGGCTCGGGTCCGTCCAGCAGGCACTTGATGTACGTCGCCGGGAGCTCAGCGAGCGGGCGGGCCAGCTCGGCGGGCTCGGTGAGGGTGGCACCCGGGTGCGGCGTCGAGCGGCTCACGAACCACTCCACCTGCTCGTCCGCAAGCCCTTGACCGGCGCACTCGGCTGCGGCCGGCGGCGCCCAGCAGCCCCCGTGCCCGGCTATCGACGCCTCCACCATGGCTCGTCCGTCCGGCCAGCCGGAGACGGCGGACACGCGCCGTGGCCCGCCGCGCGCAGGAGTGGGACCACCTCGTCCCATGCCCACGCCCCGGGCCACGCGCCCGCGACAAGTACGAAGTTCACCATGTCCGCACCGTAGCCGAGGGGTCTGACAATCCCGCGGCCACACGGACCACCTCGGCCATGGCCTGGGCCGATGCCTGCACGCCCCGCCCTCCCCTGCCCGCGGGCCACCGCACCACCGCGGATGAGATCGCCGGGCGCCCAACGGCGGCCCGCACGTCACAAGTTGTCGCCCCACCCGCTCTGGATCATGGTCTGGAAAGCCCATTTCCCGTCCCGGCGGACCAAGATGTCGGCGTACCGGAGCTGCTGGGTCCTGCCCTCCTGCGTCATGGCCGAGTCGGTGAACACCACGGCCATCGAGGGCGAGAGGAACACGGGTGTCCGGGTGGATGCGAAGGTGATGTCCTCGCTTCCCTCGCCCATCACCTGCGTCATCGTCGCGACGAACTGTTCGCGGGTCCACTGCGCCGAGCGGCCGTTGCCGGCCGAATCGTCGCTCACGAGGTTCAGCGGGAACACCGTCATGTCCGCCATCCGCTCGACGTTCCGCTTCGCGCTCTGCGCGTCGTACTCCGCGAACCAGGCTTCCAGGCTCGTACGGTCCTCGTCGGTCGGCACGTACCCGGTGTCAGGCAGAAAGGTCACGCGAACTTCCCCTCAGGAGCTCCGGCTGCGCCCCCACAGATGGGACTGCGCAACGAGAAAGTACGTTTCACGGACCTTCTAGTCAAGTTTGATTAGAAGGTTGGTCTTCCGACGGAGTCGCGCGCACGGATCCGCTCCGCCGGTCCCAGCACTCGATCCGGTGGTTTCCGGTTCTCGTACGGGTGAGACGGGCTGACGGAGGCGGGGGGACGCGGTGAGGCTCTGCACGTGCCGAGGTGCCCGTCGCTCGGCAACCGGAAGGTCGACACGTCCACCACTCGACAAGGAGTCATGCTCATGAGCCTTCGCCGTACTCTGTCGGCGGCCTTCGGCGCCGCGGCCCTCACCCTCGGCATGTCCGTCGCGGCCACCCCCAGCGCGGCTGCCACTCCCTGCGGGTTCTACGAGACTTCGCGGGACGCGTTCTACAACCACTGCACGAACGACGGCTCCCGGGTGGTCATCGAAGTGGAGGTGTTCGGGCCCAACTACGAGCGGTGTGTGGGGCCTGGCGTGTCATGGCTGGGCTCCGCCGGCAAGATCGACGGTGCGCGTTACGTGGGACGCACCTGCTGACACCTCCATGGCTCGGTCCCGGGCGGCCCGCGCCCGGGTCCCCGCCGGTGGACCACCCGGTGAAACGGTCAGCCGACGATGAACGGGAGCCTGGCGGCCAGTTCGCCCAGTTCGGCCCGCTCCGCTTCGGTCGGATGGCGGCGTCCGGTGCCGATCAGGAGCGCGTCCTTGTCGGAGAACGACGACGGGAAAGCCGCGCCGGCGATCTTCTCCAGCATCTCCCGCGTCCGGGCGAGCCCGTCGGCGGGCGGTTCCGCCGCGTCCGGGAGGTGGGCGATCAGGTCGAGGTGGTGCAGCGTCCATTCCAGGACGTACGCGGAGAGGTAGTCGCCCGCGGTGAGCACCACGTCGCGGGTGCTGACCCGGATCGCGGGGTCCGCGAGTCCGGCGGCGCGGCCGGCGGCCGAGCCGAGGTCGTCGAGGTGGAACGTGAGCAGCGACGGATCCTCGTACGCGGCGGCCAGGCGGACGATCAGTGCGTCGAGCGGGTCATCGCCGGTCGGCGGTGTCCCGGTGACCTCCCAGTACGTCACCGCGTCCCGGGTCGGTTCCGATGCGGTGGGGGTGACGAGGGTGATCAGGACGTCCTGGGCGTCGATGATCAGATGGCACACCAGGTCCCGCACCAGCCAGCCGTCGCAGCCGGACGGTCGGGCGAAGTCCTCGTCCGAGAGCTCGGCGACCGCGGTGCGCAGCGCCGTCCATGAGCGTGAGAAGAGATCCACGGCCGCAAGCTAGCAGCGGCCGACTCCCGTCGCGACCGGATTTCTCCCGCCCGCGCCCCGCCTGCTCGCCCCCATCCGCCCGCGAGCATGGGGGCCGGGCTGGCGGGCGGGCAGGCAGGCTTCCTGGCTGGCTGGCTGGCGAATGCTGGCAGCCACAGTTGCCGTGGCCCGGACTGTGATCGCCGTACCCAGGTGCCTGTATGCACGGCTGCACACAACCGCTGCGGTGGTGCCCCGGCCGCCCGAGGCGGAGCACCACAGCGCGCGGACGACCGGGTCAGCTGCGCTTCTTGTTCATCCTGCGCTCCTTGGCCGCCGCGCGGCGTACTTCCTCCTGCTCCCACAATTCCTTGAACTCGCGCGCCCGCTCGTCCAGCTCGATCGGCTCGTCCTCGTCGTCCTCCTTCCACAGCCCCTGATCCTTCAGCTGCTGTGTGTGGACCTCCACGGGAGGCTGCGGATCGAAGTCACTGGGGCGCGGTCCTTCCGGGCCACCGGGGCCGACCCGGACCAGCCGTTCGACCCGTGTGATGCGGAACCGGCGCCCGTCGACGCTCAGGCCGTTGCTGCGCTTCTCGTCCAGCACGTCGGCCGCTCGCGCGTACTCCGCGCGCTTCTCGTCCGACAGCCTCAGGTTGAACGGCGCCATCACCCGGAGCCACGCCGCCAGTCCGTCCCGGGCCCCCTGCGGCGTACTGTCCGACGCCCCCGGATTCTGCGCTCGCCACTGCCCGTCCACCCGCTCCGACGTCATGAACACCGCGGGCAGCAGCACACCGCCCGGGTATTTCTCAGCAGCACGCACCGCGTCGGCGTGCACCTCTGCCGGTGTATTGGGCGACACCCCGATGAACTGCACGAGATCCAGTTTCAGCAGGCCGTCCGACAGACCGGTGCTGACATACGGGTCGACGACGAACCCCTTGGTCCGGGACGGCACGCGCAGGGCCTCGCCGACCTCCGCCGGGTCGGGGTCGGAGGGGCGGGGCGGTTCAGGCCCGCTACGGCCCATGCGGATGAACTTCGCGGCGCGTACGATGCGGAACCGCTCTCCACGGACCCGGACCTCGTCGACGACCTCCCGGTCCATGCGCAGCGCCGCCGCCATCCACTCCTTCTGCGCCTCCGCGTCACCGGCCTCCCCGGCCTCTTTGGCGCACAGGCGGAAGTGCGACCCGAGGGAGTCCCTGGCCCCCTGCGGTTCCGAGGCGCCGTACTCGAACAGCTCCCACCCGCCGGCGTCGCGCTCCTTCGCGTAGAAGAACTCCGCCAGCCCCACCCCCAGCAGTTCCGGGTATCGCTCCCGCGCCTGCCACGCCTCCTGGTCCGCGAAGGCGGCGATGGGGCCCGGTTGCGGGGCCACCCGGAAGGTGAGGTAGCCGGGCACCCTGTCCTCGTAACCGTTCATGCACCGAATGTGCCGGACCCCGCTGCGGCTCCGCCGGGAAACCGGAGAATCAACCCGGTCGCGCGCGGTGGGCGTGCACGTGTGTGATAGGAGCACAAAGAGGTTCGGGGCGATGGGTGGGCCGGTCGCGCCCGTACCCCACCGCGCTGCCCGCCGTGCCAAAGAGGGGGCGCTCGGGCCGAATTCGCCCCGGCACAGCCGTCATGGCATGATCACCCAGCTCCCTCCCCGTACGTCGAACCTCCCGCACGTCAAACCTCCCGCACCTCTGCACACCCCTCCCGCACTGCTCTGCACCCCTGTGCACTCCTTCGCAACCGTCCGATTGTTGTGAGGCGCCGTTTCCGGAGGCGACTTCGGCGCGGTGTGCCCCACCCCCACCTTCTCCAGGGTCAATCTTGCGCACGATCACCAAGCAGGCACTCATACCTGCCCTGACCGTCATCTCCCTGCTGACCGCCGGATGTTCGGCAGCCGGTGGCTCCGGCACCGGCGCCGCCGCGTCCACCGATCCCGGTACCGGAGCGACCGCAGCCCCGGCCGCCGAGGGCAACGACGCCGCCGGTACCTCCGTCGGCAAGGGTGGCGGCGGGCAGCGGCTGACCGTCGGTGCGGCCCCCGCGTCGTCCGGCTCCGCCGGTGCGGCCGCCGTGGCGCGCCCGTCCGGCGATGGACGCCCGCAGTACAAGTCCGCGCTGCGGGTCGCCTCGTACGACCGCCGCAGCGGACGCGCGGTCGTCGCCGGTCCGGTCAAGCACCGCCCGGCCCCTTCCGCCTCGGCGTCCACCTCAGCATCCCCCTCCGCCTCCGCATCCCCCGCCCCGAAGAACTCGGCCGTGGAGGTCGGTGACGTCATCGCGAGCGCACCCGCCCCCGGCGCCCCCAGCGGCGTACTCGCCAAGGTCACCGCGGTGCGGGGCACGACGCGGGCGGGGACCGAGGTCAACACCGCCCCGACCACGCTCGACGCGCTGCTGGGCAAGGGCAAGGCCAACGGGAAGGTGGCCGTCGCCCCGTCAGCCGTCTCGGTCGAGCCGCTGGTCAAGGGCGTGCAGGTGTCCTGGGCGCAGAAGGGCGAGCGTCGCTTCGGGCCCCATGGCGCCACGCTGCCGCTGGGCAGCCTGCGCCTCGATGTCGGCGCGTCGGTGGCCACCGCCGAGGACGCCCCGGCGAGCGCCGCGGCCTCGGTCGCCGGGTTCGTGGAGCTCTCCCCCAAGGTGGAGTTCGCTTACGACGGCAGCCGCCCGGGGAACACGCCCGCTCCCACCGCCGCGGCCCGCACGGCGCCCGGCGGCGCGTTCATCGGGCTGTCCGGTGACTGGTCCTCCCAGTGGCGCTTCAAGGGCCGGGCCGCCGCCTCGGCCGGGAACGGCAAGCCGCTGCGGACGCCGTTCGCCAAGCTGCACGCCGATCCGGTCATCCAGGTGGGCCCGGTCCCGGTCGTCGTGAACCTGGACCTCACATGCTACCTGGCGGTCGAGGCGGACGGCCGGGTCAGCGTCGACATCAAGCAGGACGTCAAGGGCGACTTCCGGGTGGGCGGCGGCTACACCTGGGCCGAGGGGTGGCGGCCCGTCAGCGAGTCCGGCCTGCACGCGACGCCGGTCCAGGCCGCCGTGACGGCGGAGGGCCGGGCGAAGGCCACGCTCGGCGCGGAGGCGAGCGTCGGTCTGTACGGCGCGGTCGGGGTGAGCGCCGATGTCGCCCCGTACCTGCGCGGCGAGGCCAGTGCCGTGGCCACCGGTTCGTTCGGCGGGAACGGCGGGACCGGCGGGAAAGGCAGGAACGGCGCGGACAGCGCGAAGAGCGGAAACGGTACGAAGGCGACCGCCACGGCCGACTGGAAAGCCTTCGGCGGGCTGGATCTGACGGGCGCGCTCCAGACCCAGCTGACGGTCTTCGGCACCCCGCTCTTCCAGAAGCGCATCCCGCTGGGCACCCTGCACCGGGAATGGCAGCTCGCGTCCGGTCACTTCTCCACCGCGCCGAAGCCGCGCACCGGCTGACCTCTCGGGCGCTCCCTGCCCCAGCGCAGGACGTCACGGATCACGGCCCACCCCAGGGGCGGTTCGGCTGTTCCGGCCGGGCCGCCCCTGACGCTGTGGTGCCCCTGCGTCGTATTTCACGTACCGCTATGTGAACAGGGGTGTCGGGGCACGTGGTGATCGCTCTACTGTGTCGGGTGCAGCTGGTTCGCCCTGCCCGCCAGGCAGGCGCGTCGTAAGAGGGAACCCGGTGGGAATCCGGGACTGCCCCGCAGCGGTGAGCGGGAACGACCGCCGTCATACGCACTGGATCCGGGCCGGATCCGGGAAGCGACGGCCAGTAGGGGCCCGCCGGGAGAGCCCGGCAGGCGTGCCCGCGAGTCCGAAGACCTGCCCGTTGCCCGCGCGCGTCCATGCGTGCGCGGTGAGTTCCGGAGACCTTCGAGGGCGGGTTGGGAGCATCCCGGACGTGCGTCCGGGAGAGTACATGTCAGGCGGGCAGGGGTGTCATCGGACGCCGCACGGCTCGCCCGGCGCGTCGTCCCTTCGCGTTCTCGTCCGTCCCCGGGGCGTGCAGACCACGTATCCGCGAAGGAGAGATCCGTGACAGCGAAGCCCGCAGCCGCGGCAGCACGGGCCACCGTGTACGGCTACCCCCGCCAGGGCCGGCACCGGGAACTGAAGAAGGCCGTCGAGGGCTACTGGAAGGGCCGCGTCACCGCGGACGCCCTGCGGGAGACCGCGCGGGACCTGCGCCGTGCGAACTGGCGGCAGCTGGCCGACGCCGGCGTCCACGAGGTGCCGACCGGTGACTTCTCGTACTACGACCACGTCCTGGACACCAGCGTCATGGTCGGAGCCGTCCCGGACCGGCACCGCGCCGCCGTCGAGGCCGACGCACTGGACGGCTACTTCGCCATGGCGCGCGGCACGCAGGACGTGGCGCCGCTGGAGATGACGAAGTGGTTCGACACCAATTACCACTACCTGGTCCCGGAGCTGGGGCCCCACACGGTCTTCACCGCGGATTCCGCCAAGCAGGTCGGCGAGCTGGCGGAAGCGCTCGCGCTCGGCCACACGCCGCGCCCGGTGCTCGTCGGCCCGGTCACCTACCTCCTGCTGGCCAAGCCCGCCCCCGGTGTGGCCGCCGACTTCGACCCGCTGACCCTGCTCGACCGGCTCCTGCCCGTCTACGCGGAGGTCCTGGCCGACCTGCGCGCGGCCGGTGCGACGTGGGTCCAGCTGGACGAGCCCGCCCTGGTGCAGGACCGCACCCCGGCCGAACTCAACGCCGCCGAGCGGGCGTACCGCGACCTCGGCGCGCTCGCCGACCGCCCGAAGCTGCTGGTCGCCTCGTACTTCGACCAGCTCGGCGAGGCCCTGCCGGTGCTGGCCAAGGCTCCGGTCGACGGCTTGGCGCTGGACTTCGCCGAAGCCGCCGCCGGCAATCTGGACGCGCTCGCCGCCGTGGGCGGCCTGCCCGGCAAGCGCCTGGTCGCCGGTGTCGTCAACGGCCGCAACGTCTGGCTCAACGACTACGAGAAGTCCCTGGCCACCCTCGGTACGCTGCTGGGCCTGGCCGACCGGGTCGACGTGGCGGCCTCCTGCTCCCTGCTGCACGTGCCGCTCGACGCCGCCGCCGAGCGCGACATCGACCCGCAGGTGCTGCGCTGGCTCGCGTTCGCCAAGCAGAAGGCCGGCGAGATCGTCACGCTCGCCCGCGGCCTCGCGCAGGGCACCGACACGATCGCCGCCGAACTCGCCGCCAACCGCGCGGCCCTGGCGTCCCGTGCCGGCTCCGCGCTCACCCACGATCCCGCCGTACGCGCCCGCGCCGCCGCCGTCACCGGCGCCGACGCCCGCCGCTCGGCGCCGTACCCGGAGCGGGCCGTCGCCCAGCGGGCCCACCTGGGCCTGCCGCTGCTGCCGACCACCACCATCGGGTCCTTCCCGCAGACCACCGAACTGCGCGCCGCCCGGGCCGGTCTGCGGGCGGGACGCATCGGCACGGCCGCGTACGAGGAGCGGATCAAGGACGAGATCCGTGCGGTCCTCGCCTTCCAGGAGAAGGCGGGGATCGACGTCCTGGTGCACGGCGAGCCCGAACGCAACGACATGGTGCAGTACTTCGCCGAGCAGCTGACCGGCTACCTCGCCACCCAGCACGGCTGGGTCCAGTCGTATGGCACGCGCTACGTCCGGCCGCCGGTCCTCGCCGGTGACGTGGCGCGGCCCGAGCCGATGACGGTGCGGTGGACGCGGTACGCGCAGTCGCTCACCGACCGGCCGGTGAAGGGCATGCTGACCGGCCCGGTCACCATGCTCGCCTGGTCCTTCGTCCGCGACGACCAGCCGCTCGGCGACACCGCCCGCCAGGTGGCGCTGGCCCTGCGCGACGAGGTCGCCGACCTGGAGGCGGCGGGCACCTCGGTGATCCAGGTGGACGAGCCCGCGCTGCGCGAGACGCTGCCGCTGCGCGCCGCCGGCCGTGCCGCCTACCTCGCCTGGGCCACCGAGGCGTTCCGTCTCACCACCGGCGGGGTGCGGGACCGGACCCAGGTCCACACGCACATGTGCTACGCCGAGTTCGGCGACATCGTCCGGGCCATCGACGATCTCGACGCCGACGTCATCAGCCTGGAGGCGGCCCGTTCCCACATGCAGGTGGCGCGCGAACTGGCGCAGCACGGCTATCCGCGCGAGGCGGGGCCGGGGGTGTACGACATCCACTCGCCGCGCGTACCGAGCGCCGAGGAGGTGGCGAGCCTGCTGCGCAAGGGACTTGACGCCATCCCGGCCGAGCGCCTGTGGGTCAATCCGGACTGCGGTCTGAAGACCCGCGCCTGGCCCGAGACCCGTGCTTCGCTGGAGAACCTCGTCGCCGCCGCGCGGACCGTCCGTGCGGAGATTCCCCTGTCCTGAACCGGTGCGGCTGGGAGGGCGCCCGAACGCCCTCCCAGCCGTCGCTGCCGCCGCGGCATGCGCGACCGTCGCCGCGATGGTCCCGCCACGCGGCGCGGTCCGAGGGTGCGTACAGGGCCGCCGTGGGGGTTTTTCCCGCACGACGGGGCGCCCGAGCTCTCGCCCGCGTCTAGACTAGATCTCCTCTGCACCTCATCCGACCTGCGGAAACAGCGCCGTTGAGCCGGCTCCGGAGAGTGAGGGGAACCCCTGTGTTCTACCAGGTGCTCAAGTACGTGCTGCTGGGGCCGTTGCTGCGGCTGATCTTCCGGCCCCGGGTGGAAGGGCTGGAGCATGTGCCGTCGGACGGGGCGGCGATCATCGCGGGCAATCATCTGTCGTTCTCCGACCACTTCGTGATGCCGGTGATCGTGCCGCGCCGGGTCACGTTTCTGGCGAAGTCCGAGTACTTCACCGGGCCCGGCCTGCGCGGGCGGCTGACCGCGGCCTTCTTCCGGGGCATCGGGCAGATTCCGGTGGACCGGTCCGGCGGCAGGGCGGCGCAGGCCGCGTTGCGGTCCGGGCTGGCCGTGCTGCGCAAGGGGCGGGTGCTGGGGATCTATCCGGAGGGGACGCGGTCGCACGACGGGCGGCTCTACAAGGGCCGTACGGGGGTGGCGGCGTTGGCGATCAGGTCGCAGGTGCCGGTGGTGCCGTGCGCGATGATCGGTACGTTCGAGGCCCAGCCCACCGGGCGGCGGCTGCCGCGTGCCATGCGCATCACGATCCGGTTCGGCAAGCCGCTGGAGTTCGAGCGGTTCGCGGGTCTGGACGCGGAGCACGCCGCGCTGCGCGCCGTCACCGACGAAATCATGTACGCGATCCTGCGGCTCTCCGGGCAGGAATACGTGGACGTCTACGCGAACGAGGCCAAGGCGCGGCAGCAGTCGGAGCGTGGCCTGGTACGGCGCTTTCGGTGAGCGGTGGGCCAGGTGCGGATTCGGTGATCGGTGGGCCAGGCGCCCATTTGCGGCGAGGGAATCGCGGGTGCGGGCCTTGCCGTACGGCCGTGTGGCGCTGGGTGCGCCTGACGGCCGTACGGCGGCGCTGCCGCCCCCGGGCTCAGGGAATCACGTCTTCGGATTGAGCTTCAGACCGAAGTGGTTGAAGATGTCCGTCGCTTCGGTCCAGTACAGGTAACTGCCGGCATTGGTCTGGTACGGGCCCGCCAGTGCCGAGACGATACCGCGCGCCTGGCGTGCGGAGCCGTTCGCCGTGTAGACCATCGAGCCGCTGTCCCCGTGCGCGACCGTCCAGGGATTGCCGGGCAGCCGGGTTCCCTCGACGCCCCGGACCTTCCAGCCGGTGTCCAGGGTGTAGGTGATGTCGTCGCTGATGACCTTTATGCCGCAGACGGTTTCCTGCTTCATGAAGAAGGACGCGGCGCCGTTCTGGCAGACGAAGTCGCCGTTGTGCGAGTAGGCGACGCCGGTGACGGGCTTGTAGCCGGCCGTCTCGCTCACATCGGCGTTGTTATCGGTGCCGACGAGCTGTTCGGCGTCCCAGCCGGTGGCCACGCCGTTGACCGTACCGACGTAATTGCCGAGTTCCCCGTTCAGTCCGTCGTAGAACTTGCCGAAGGCCGGGGTGGTTCCCGATCCGGTGTATATCTTCGTGCCGTTGGCGAAACAGTGGGCGGCGGTCACCATGACGGGCTTGTTGTCGCTCTTGCGTACGGCCGGGAGCCCGGCCGAGCAGTACTGCGAGCCATCGGTCAGCACGTCGCCGGCGATGAACGGCGTGCCGTCCTTCCATCGCACATCGGCCCAGGTCCTGGCGGCCGGGGAGATGCGCTGCCCCTGCTTGAACACCACGGGGACGTCCGGGGCCGGCGCCAGGCTCCGCGCGCTGCTGTTCCGGCGCGCCGCGGCCGCCGTCTTGGACGCCAGGCCGGGCTTGTCCACCGCTACTTCCAGGGAAGAGGCGTCGGCCGCGACCGCCGCCGCGTGGATCTTGTACGGCAGTTCGCCGGCCTTTTCCTGGGCGAGCAGATGGTCACGGGCCTCGTGCAGTGCCCGCCGTGTGTGGCCGGCCTTCACCACGGTGATTCGGCCGGTGTCGATGCGGCGGTCGAGAGCCGACGCGGCTTTGATGAATTCCGCGGCCCGGGAGGTGTCGGTCAGATACACGTACACGGTTTCCCGCGGAGCGTCGATGCGCACGCCCGCGTAGATGTCCGCCTGGCTGCCCGCGCCGGCCCGGGCGGCCGCGTCCGCTATCGCGCGCAGGGGTGCGAGCAGCTTGTCCTGCTTCTCCGGGGCCATTGCCGCTATCTGGGCCTCGGTGTACCGCGCGTGCTGCGGCACCGGGGCGGCATGGGCACCGGGCGTCATGGCGGTGAGCAGTGCGATCCCTGCCGTGCCCAGCGTCAGAACGGTTTTCGTGGGTCTCTTCACTGGCCCCCCAGCTCGATGACGTGACCGACTCACCTCGTGCCCCGGCACCGTGCTGCGTCACGGCCGGGGCAGAAGGGGTCGCGTGGTGACAGCGGGAGCATATAGCAATAAAAGAACTTACGTTCGAGCATGTCCGGGGCTACGGCTCAGTCGCCAACGGGCCCCGCAAACCGGTCCAGTCACAGCTGGCGGCTTGCGGGGCCCGGGCCGTTGCGCCGGTCATGCCGCGGCGCGGCTACCCGTTATGCCTTGCTCGGCTGCGGCGTGGCGTGCGGGGCGCACGTCACGTCCTTGGAGTCGGTCCTGCCGGTCAGGAAGTAGGTGTCGACCCGGTCGTTGATGCAGGGGTTGACCAGGCTGGTGACACCGTGCGAACCGGCGTCCCGCTCGGTGATCAGGCGCGAGCCCTTGAAGCGCTTGTGCAGCTCGACGGCGCCCTCGTACGGGGTGGCCGCGTCGCGGGTGCTCTGCACGATCAGCACGTTGGGCAGGCCCTTGCCGGTCCTGACCTCGACGGGCGTGTGCTGCTTCGCCGGCCAGGTGGCGCAGGGCAGGTTCATCCAGGCGTTGGCCCAGGTCATGAACGGCGCCTTCTGGTGGATGCGGGTGTTGTCCCGGTCCCACTTGCGCCAGCTGGTGGGCCACTTGGCGTCGTTGCACTCGACGGCCGTGTAGACCGCGTTGCTGTTCTCGGAGGCGATGTTGCCCGCGGTGTCGTTCAGGTCTGGGCCCGCGTTCTGGATCAGCGGCTTCGCGTCACCCTGCACGTACGCGCTCCACACCTGGGCGGTCGAGGCCCACGCGGAGTCGTAGTAGGGCGCCTTCTGGAAGAAGTTGGTCAGCTCGGCCGGGCCGACGACGCCACCGATCGGGTTCTTCTTGGCGGTGGCGCGCAGCTGCTCCCACTCCGCCTCGACCTCGGCCTCGGTGGTGCCGAGGTGGTACGCGGCGTCGTGCTGGGCGACCCACTTCTTCCAGTCGCTCCAGCGCCTCTCGAAGGCGAGGTCCTGGTCCAGGTTGTTCTCGTACCAGACCTTGTCGCGCGACGGGTTGGTGACGGAGTCGACGAGCATCCGGCGGACGTGGTCCGGGAAGAGCGTCGCGTACACGGCGCCGAGGTAGGTGCCGTAGGAGACGCCGAGGTAGTTGAGCTTCTTCTCGCCGAGGGCGGCGCGGATGACGTCCAGGTCACGGGCGGTGTTCGGGGTCGTCATGTGGGGCAGCAGGGCGCCGCTGCGCTCCTTGCAGCCGAGCGCGTACTCCTTGGCCAGCTTGCGCTGGGCGCGCTTGTCGGCCTCGCTGTCCGGCACCGGGTCGGCCTTGGGGGCCTTGACGAACTCCTGCGGGTCGGCGCAGGAGATCGGGGCCGAGTGGCCGACGCCGCGCGGGTCGAACCCGACGAAGTCGTAGGCCTTGGCGGTCTTGGCCCACACGGCGTTCTTGCCGGTGACGCGGGTCGGGAACTTCATGCCCGAGCCGCCGGGGCCGCCGGGGTTGTAGACGAGGGAGCCCTGCCGCTCCTTCTTGCCGCCGGTGTTGCCGATACGGTCCACGGCGATCTTGATGGTGCGGCCGTCGGGCTTGGCGTAGTCGACCGGGACGGTCACATAGCCGCACTGGATGGGAGCCTTCAAGCCCCAGTCGGCGGGGCAGGTCTGCCAGTCGATGCCCGTCTCGGCGGCGCGGGCGGCGGCGATGCGCACACCGCGGTCCTCGGCCGTCCCGCGGTGGTGCTGCTGGCCCGCGCTGGCGGGCGTGGCGGCTATCGCTCCGGCTATGAGCGTGCCGGTCACCAGGGTGCCGGCAGCGCCGAGCGCTGCTGTTCTTCTCACGTGGGGGTCCCCCTGCATAACGCGCCGCGCGTGCGGCGATGATCACAGAGCTGCACGGGGGATCCTGTCTGCTGCCACCCCCCTCTGAACAGGGCTCCCGGTCATTTCTTTACCAAACCGCAGGATTCGTTCGGCGATCTGCGGCAGCGGCGGGCGCACCATGGCGTACGACTCGGCTTTCTGTCCTGACGTGCGGCATGACGTACGGATGGTCCGGGTCACGCGTCTTGGTCGGTTGATGCGGGTCGGGAAGGATGCGCGGCTTGTCCCGGTCCCGCGGGTGAGGGGATGAGGCGGTGCACGTCTGGTACGTGTCCTACGGCTCCAACATGCATGCCGCACGGCTGCGGCACTACCTGACGGGCGGTCGCCCGCCGGGCGGCATGCGGACGTGTCCGGGCTGCCGCGATCCCCGGCCGCCGGCGCGTTCCGTACCGGTCGTGCTGCCGGGGGTCATGTACTTCGCGCTGGAGTCGCTGAACTGGACGGGCGGTGTCGCGTTCTACGACCCGGACGGGCCCGGCGAGGTGTGGGCCCGCGCCCACCTGGTGACGCGTGGCCAGTTCTCCGACATCGCGGCCCAGGAGATGCACCGGGCCCCGGCGGCGGACCTGGACCTGTCCGAGGTGCTGGACCAGGGCCGGGCCCGGCTCGGGCCCGGCCGCTACGAGACGCTGGTGCACCCGGGCACCCTGGAGGGGCTGCCGTTGCTCACCTTCACCGCGCCGTGGCGGGTGGACGAGGTTCCGCGCACCCAGCCGACCGACGCCTATCTGGCGCATCTGGCGTCGGGGCTGCGGGAGGCGGGCGGCTGGGACGACGAGGAGATCACGGACTACCTGGACCGGTGCCGGCTGGGGATGCCGGTGCTTCCCGGTACGGGCCGACAACGCCGCCGCCTCCGGGGTGCGGCCCCGGGCACCCGGGCCCTGGAGCCGGACCGGAGCGCCGCCCCACGGGACCCCGCGCGCCGCCGGGTTCACGGCCCGTAACACATTCCACGGCACACGTCAGCTGTCCTTACGGGTTCCAAACACACACAGCCCCACTAATCAGACATTCACTCGACGACCGAAAATGTCATCGCATGGTGAACGTTTGGTGAGGGCGTAGCAGGTCACCCCATGAGCGGGTGGACCGGAGAGAACGGACGGTTTACGACAAAACTTGCGAGCGGCGTCCGGAATGCGGAGGAAGCTGTCCGGAAACCCTTCGGTCGTTTTGACCCGCCCGCACTTCATCACCAAATGTCAGCCATGTGACCACCACACGAGCCCCCGGCCGCCGCGGCGGCGACGGACTCCTCCGCCATCGCGACTTCCGGCTGCTGCTCGCCGGGGCCGCGGCCAGCCAGGCAGGTACCCAGGTCGCCCTGGTGGCGCTGCCCCTGGTGGCCGTCGTCGGGCTGCACGCCTCGGCCTTCGAGGTGGGCCTGCTCACCGCGGCCGAAACCGCCGCGTTCCTGCTCATCGGCCTGCCGGCGGGAGCCTGGGTGGACCGGGTCCGGCGGCTGCCGCTGCTGATCCGCGCGGACGTGGTGCGCGCGGTGGCGATGGGCAGTGTGCCGCTGGCGGCGGCGTGTCACGTCCTGACGATGACGCAGCTGTACCTGGTGGCCTTCGTCACCGGTATCGCCACCGTCTTCTTCGACGTCGCCCACCAGAGCTATCTGCCGCGGGTGCTGCCCGGCGCGCAGCTGGTGGCGGGCAACGGGGCGCTGGAGACGGCGCGTTCGGCGGCCCAGGTGGCCGGGCCCGGGCTCGGCGGCGGCATCGTCCAGCTGCTCGGTCCGCCGGTCGCCGTGCTGGCCAATGCGGCCGGATACCTCGCCTCCGCCCTGTTCCTGCGCGGAATCCGCGTACGGGAACCGGAGCCGGAGGCCGCGCCGGGTGTGTCGCTGAGCGCCCAGGTGAAGGAGGGCCTGGCGTTCGTGCTGCGGCACCCGGTCCTGCGCGTGATCGCGCTGACGACCGGGGTGGCGAACTTCTTCTCGGCGATGCTCGTCGCCGTACAGACCGTGTTCCTGACGCGGGAACTGGGGCTGCCGCCCGGGGTGCTCGGCCTGATGCTGTCCGCCTCCGCGGTGGGCGGGCTGGCCGGGGCGCTGTGCGCCGGTCCGATCGCGCGGCGGCTGGGACAGGCCCGCATCATCTGGCTCGCGCCCGTGGCCACCGGGCCGTTCGCCCTGTTGTGGCCGCTGTCCGGCCATGGCGCCGCGGCCGGCTGGTTCGCGCTGGGTTCCGGCGCCGTCTTCTTCGGTGCCGTCGTCTACAACGTGGCCCAGGTCAGCTTCCGCCAACTGCTCTGCCCGGACGCCCTGCTGGGCCGGATGAACGCCACCCTGCGGTTCATGGTCTGGGGGACCATGCCGCTCGGCGCGCTGGCCGGCGGCTCCATCGCCGGGGCGGCCGGTTCGCGGGCCGCCGTGTGGGTGTGCGCGGCCGGGTTCCTGCTCGTACCGCTTCCCCTGCTGCTGTCACCGCTGCGGAAACTGCGGGATCTTCCCACCGCCGAAACAGCGCCCGAGACGGTGTCCGGGGCGGCTCCCGAGGCAGTTGATGCGCCCGGAGCCGCCGGCTGACCACGGCTTCCCGACCGCCAGGGGGCCGGACCTCCGGTCAGCCCGCCCGCTCGCCGCACCGCCCGCTCAACGCACCGGCTCCTCCGGTCACCGGTCCCGGCCTGTGATCGCGGTCCGCGCCGCCCGCGGCCCCCCGGGGGGCCGCGGCACGCGACCACGCTCGTGATCGCTCCACCGTACGCAGCTCTGCTGCCCCGCTCGAACGTCTCATAGGCAACGCCCCGTCCGCGGCGGCGCAAGGGAGGTCATCGTGGACCCCAGCACGACAGCCGGCATCAGCACCGGTGCCGCGTCCGGCACCGGCATCCGTACCCGTTTCGGAACGGCCACCGGCGCCGGCGTCCGGCCGGACTCCGGTGTCAGCATCACGGAGCAGTACCTCGCCCGTTACGAGAAGGCCGCCGCCGGGGTGAGCGACCCGGCCGGGCTGCTGCCGGTCACCGGCGCGCAGCGGCGGTTCCTGCTCGCCCGGCGGCTGGCGCCCGGCGGCCGGCCCGATGTCGTGCCGCTGTTCTTCGCGTTCCCGCGCGGCACCGTCGACCTGGAGCGGCTGCGCGCCGCCGCGGGCCATCTGGCCGCCGCGCACCCGGCGCTCCGTACGCGGTCCGACGTACTGCGCGGGGCGCCCGTACAACGGCTCGGCGCCCCCACGGCCCAGGTGGACCGGGTGACGCCGCACCCCGGCGAGAGCGCCGCGGCGGCCCTCCGCCGGACGCTGCTGGAGTGGACCGCGGAAGGCCCGCCCTTCCGGTTGTTCCTCGCCGACGCCCACGAAGCGGCAGAACGCCACGGAGCGGTCCACGGGAGCGGGACGGCCGACACCCCCGGTGCCCCCGGCTCGCAGGACGGCACCGCCCCCGGCCCCGCCGTGCCCGAGGCCGGCGCCGTGGAGATCCTCGCCCTCGCCCTGGACCACGCCGTCTGCGACGAGCAGTCGCTCGGCCGGATCTCCGCGGACCTCGCCGACGCGTACGAACAGCGGCTGGGCCCCGGCGACGTGCCGCCGCACCGCGCCGCCGAGGAAGCGGCCGGTTACCGCGAGGCCGTCCAGCTGCAACTGGAGGCCGAGAAACGCGCGTCGCGGCCGGAGTCGCTCACGTACTGGGCGCGGCGGATCGCGCCGGCGGGCGGCGCGGCGGGCCCGGCCCCCGGCTCCCACCCGGCGCGGCAAGCGCCCGCCGCCCAGCAGCCGCGCCCCACCGGCGCCCTCCAGACGCGCCTGCCGATCCGGGCCGAAGACGGGCGGGCCACAGCCTTCCCCGTCCTGCTCGGGGCGTGCGGCAACGTCGCACGCGCTCTGTACGAGACGGACGTGCCGGAGCGTACGCCCTTGCTCGGCTACCCCTGGGGCGGCCGTCCCCCGGCGGCGCCACCGGTCCTCGGCTGCTTCCTCAACACCGTCGTCCACCCCGCCACCGCCTGCGGCCCCGACGACCTGACCACCACCTGGTGGGACGACCTCGACCACGCGGACACCCCGTTCGATGAGGTGGTCCGCGCGGCCCGGTCGGCCGCCGTCCCCTGGACGGGCCGGCTGGACGGCCTGCTGACCTTCGAGGACCTGCACCGCCGCCCGCCGTTGCGGCTGGGCGGCGTGGCGGGGCGGGAGGTCCACATCGACGGGCGTCCGCTCCAGGCGCCGTTCGCGGTCTCCGTCTCCTACGGCACGGACCTGCTCGTACGGATGGCCTGGGACCGGGACGCCGTCCCGGACGGCCGCGCGCACGACGCCTTCGCCGGGCTGACCGCCGAACTGTCCGGAGAACCGGCCGGTGACGGGCGCACCCGTACCCCGGCCGGCGGCGCCGCTCCCGTGGGCTGACCCCCACCGGCGGCGCCGCCCCGGTCGCCCGGCCCGCCCCCGGGCCAGGCACCGGCCCCTGTACCGCACCCCTTCCTGGTCCCCGCATCCGACCGACGGCGGGTACCGGGCCGAGCTCACCCCCTCATCCACCACCCGAAGGATGGACCATGTTCGGACTGTCACCGTCACAGGACGTCGTCTGGCTGCACGAGCAGATGCTGCCCGGCAGCCGCGCCTACAACTTCACGGCCTCGATCGACCTCTGGGGCCGGCTCGACGAGGCGGCGCTGCGCGACGCGCTCGGCGCCGCGCTCGACCGGCACCCCGGCCTGCGCCTCGAACTCGTCGAGCAGCCGGGCGAGGTGCCCCAGCAGCGGGTGCGCGAACGATGTCAACCACGTGTGCGCACGGTGGACCTCTCCCAGGAGCCCGATCCGGAGGCGGCGTTCCGGGAACTGCTGCGGGCCGAGGCCGAGACCCCGCTCGACACCACCGAGGCGCCGCTGCTGCGCTGGTGCCTGGCCCGGCTGGGCGAGCGGCACCACCGTGTCGTGCACGTCGAGCACCACCTCATCCACGACGGGCACTCGTTCGCGATCCTGCTGCGCGACGTGTTCTCCGCGTACCGCGCGCAGGTGCTCGGCGAGCCGGTGGAGCTGGCCCCGGCCCGCTCGTACGAGGAGCACGCGCGGGCCGCGGCGGGCGCGGACCGGCAGGCCAGCATGGCGCACTGGACGGCCGAACTGGCCGACGCCACCTTCGACCTGCCGCTGCCCGGCCTCGCCCGGCCCGGTGCGCAGCGCCGGCACGCGGGCGGCCAGCTGCGCCAGGCCATCGGCGCGGACCTGGCCGAGCGGCTGCGGGAGTGCAGCCGTACGCAGGGGCACACACCGTTCTCCACGCTGCTGAGCCTGTTCGCGGAGTTGCTGCGGCGGCACAGCGGCCGTACCGACATCGTTGTCGGCACCGCGGTGGGCAACCGGCCCGTGGGGTACGAGGAGACCGTGGGCATGTTCGTCAACACCATCCCGCTGCGCCTGCGGCTCGATCCGGCGGCCGGCGCGGTGGAGATGGTGGACGAGGTCACCGACACGCTGATCCGGGCGCTGCCGCACCAGGAGGTGCCGGTGCAGGAGCTGACCCGGGCGCTCGGCCGGCACACCTCCGGCGCCGACAACCCGCTGTTCAGCGTGATGTTCAGCGCCCATGACGCGGCGCTGCCGGAGATCGAGGTGCCGGAGCTGGAGGTGGCGCTGTACGAGGGATTCAACACCGGCACCACGCGCTTCGACCTCGACCTGGTGCTGATGCCGGACGACCGGCGGACGGTCGGCCCGCGGCAGGGCGCCGCCGGGATGACGCTGGTGTGGGACTACGACCGGGACCTGTTCGACGAGGACGTGGTCCGGCTGCTGGCGGAGCGGTTCCTCGATGTGCTGCGCGCGTACCTGGAGACGCCGGAGGCGCCGATCGCCTCGCTGGGCGCCCCCCAGCGGGAGGCCGGTGACGCGGAAGCCGGCGCGGCCCTGCCCACCGATGAGGTGCTCGACCCGACGGCTCGCCAGGACCCGGCCCGCCCGGCCCTCGTGGGCGGCGCCAAGAGCCTGACCTACGGGCAGCTCGGCGCCCTCGTCGACGACCTGGCGCGCCGGCTGCACGCCGCCGGGGTGGCGCCGGGCCGGCCGGTGGCGGCCGTGCTGCCGCGCGGCACCGACTCCGTCGTCGCGCTGCTCGCCTGCCTGCGCACCGGCGCCGTGTACTGCCCGCTCTCCCCCAACGACCCGGCCGAGCGCCTGCGGACGCTGCTGGAGCGGCTGGACCCCGCGCTGGTGCTGGCCACCCGCGAGAGCGCGCTGTCCCTCCCGGCCGAGGGGCTGCCGGTGGGGCTGCTGGACGGCCCCGCGTTCCCCGCGGCGGCCCCGGCCGGGGAGGAGACCGGTCCGGACGCCTTCAAGGACGCGGCGTACGTGATCCACACCTCCGGCTCCACCGGCCTGCCCAAACCGGTCGTGGTCGGCCGTGCGGCGCTGGCGCAGCACGCCCGCGCGACGGCGGAGCGGTACGGCCTGACGGCGGCGGACCGGGTGCTGCTCTTCGCCCAGCCGTCCTTCGACGTGGCGCTGGAGGAGGTGCTGCCGTCGCTGCTGGCCGGTGCCTGTCTGGTGCTGCCGCAGCGCGAGGTGCCCACCGCGGACGAACTGACCGCGGTGCTGGCGGCCCGGCGCGTCACCGTCGCCAACCTGCCGACCAGCTACTTCCTGGCGGTGCGCGCGGAGTTGGGCGAGGCGCTGCGGGACGGCCGCTGGGCGCCGCGGCTGGTGGTCCTGGGCGGTGAGCGGCTGCCGGCCGGTGCGCTGCGCGAGCTGTTCGACGCCGTGGACGCCGCCGCCGGTTCGCCGTCCGTGACCGTGCTCAACGCGTACGGCGTGACCGAGGCGGCGATCACCAGCACCGTCCACGAGGTGACCCGCGCGGACCTGGACGGCGCCGAGGTGCCGCTCGGCACGGAGCTGCCGGGCGCCCGCGTGTACGTCCTCGACGCCGGGCTGCGGCCGCTGCCCGCGGGCGCGGTCGGCGAACTGGCCGTCGCGGGCGCCGGGCTGGCCGCCGGCTACCTCGGCAATCCGCAGGTCACCGCGGAGCGCTTCGTGACGCCGGACGCGCTGGGCGGCGAGCGGGTGTACCGCACGGGCGACCTCGGCTACCGCGACCGGGCCGGGCGGCTGTGCTTCCTGGGCCGCCGCGACAACCAGGTCAAGCTGCGCGGGTACCGCATCGAGCTGGAGGAGGTGGAGGCCGCGGCCTCGGCCGAGCTGGGCGGGCGGTCGTGCGCCGTCGTGCTCGACGCCGATGGCCCCGCGGGCCCGCGGTTGCTCGGCTTCCTGGAGGCCGGTACCGAGGACGGCCCCGACGAACAGGAGCTGCACGCCGCGCTGTCCCGGCGGCTGCCCACCGCACTCGTACCGGCCCGCTGGATCCGGCTGGACGCCATGCCGACGCTGCCGGGCGGCAAGCCCGACCGGGCCTCCCTGGCCCGTCGGGTGGCCGGACTGCCGCCCGAGGAGGCGGCCGGGAGCGGCACGTCCGAAGACCCGGCCGAGCCGGTCGACCCGCAGGTGGCGCTGCTCGCCGAGGGCTGGCGCGAGGTGCTGGGGCACGACGACTTCACCCCGGCGTCACACTTCTTCCAGATCGGCGGGCACTCCCTGCTGGCCGCGCAGCTCGCCGCGTGGCTGGAGCCCCGGCTCGGCAGCCGGCCGCCGCTGCGGCTGTTCTTCCAGAATCCGGTGCTGGCCGACCAGGCCCGTGCGGTGCGGGAGGTCGCGGCGTGAGCACCCGCCCCTCGTCGGTCCTGGAGGCCGACCACCGGGAACTGATCGCCTCCTTCGAGTCGTTCGTCCGCAAGGAGCTGGTACCGCTGGCGGCGGATCTGCCGGAGGACGCCGACCTGCCCCCGGCCGAGCTGCGCGACTATGTACGCCGTCGCTCGGCGGCCCTCGGCTTCTACGCGGGCGACTATCCGGAGGAGCTGGGCGGTTCCGGCATGCCGTTCACGGCCGTGGTGCTGCTGCACCACGCGGCCGGCCGCAGCGGCTGCCCCCTCGCGCAGTACGCCCTCGCCGGCTCCGACGGCCCGAGCCCGCTGCTGCGGCACGGCACCGAGGAGCAGATCGAGCGGTATCTGAAGCCGCTGGTGCGCGGCGAGGCGGTGCGCTGCCTGGCGCTGACCGAGCCGAACGCCGGCTCGGACGCGTTCCAGCTGACCACCACCGCCGTCCACGACGCGGCGGCCGGCGAGTGGGTCCTCAAGGGCCGCAAGACCTTTGTGAGCAACGCCGACCGGGCGGACTTCACCCTGGTCGTCGCGTCGGCCGAGGGCGGGCCGACCGCCTTCGTGGTGGAGGCCGGCAACCCGGGGCTGCGGATCGGGCAGCGCTACGAGGGCATGTCGGGCGAGCCGCTGTACGAACTCCTGCTGGAGGACGCGCGGGTGCCGGACGACGCCGTGATCGGCGGCACCGACGGGGTCGGTTCGGCGCTCGGCAACGGCATGGACAGCCTGTCCCGGGGCCGGCTGGTGGTGGCCGCGATGTGCGACGGCATCGCCGAGTACGCGCTGGAGCAGGGCATCGCGTACGCCCGGGAGCGGCGGGCCTTCGGCGCGCGCATCGGCGCGTACCAGCACGTGCAGGAGCACCTGGTGACCAGCCGCGCCGAGGTCGAGGCGGCCAAGCTGCTGACGCTGGCCTGCGCGCGCCTGGTGGACAGCGGCACGGAGGCGCCGGAGAACGCCGCGCTGGCCAAGCTGACGTCGTCGGAGACGGCGGTGCGCGTGGTGGACCGGGCCCTTCAGGTGCACGGCGCCACGGGGTGGGTGCGCGGGCATCCGCTGGAGTTCCTGTACCGCTATGTCCGGATGATGACGATCATCGAGGGGACCTCGGAGATCCAGAAGGTGATCGTCGCCCGGTCCATGGGGCTCGGCTGAGCCTCCCTCCGGGGCCCGGGGACGCACCGCCGTCCCCGGCCCCGCCCCTTACCAATGCGTGAACTCGCGAACCGCAGAGGAATCATGAGTACTTCCATGCACCAGCGTCCCGGCAGCAGCCCGCAGGACGCGCAGCTCAGCATCGCGTACGGCACCGCGCCGGCGACCACCGCACAGGGACCGGACCGGTCGGACATCCTGGCCAGGTACGAGCACTGGGTCCACCGCACCCCCGACGCGCCCGCCGTCGAGGACGGCGCACTGGTGTGGAGCTACGCCGAGGTGGACGCCCTGGCGAGTGTGGTGGCCGAGTCGCTGCGCGGCCGGGTGTCCCCCGGTGACCTGGTCGGCGTGTGCCTGGACCGGTCCGCCGCCCTGGTCGCGGTGGCGGTCGGGCTGGCCCGGCTGGGCGCCGTCTACCTGCCGCTGGGGCCGCGCCCCGGTGAGCGCCGGCTGGCCGCGGTGACCGAACGGCTGGGCGTGCCCTGCCTGGTCGGCGATCCGGCGCTGCTGCCCGAGGCGTACCGTACGGGCGACACGCTCTCCCTGCCGCTGCCCGCCGAGGGCGCCAACGCGGCGGGCAGCGTGGTGGCGGCGTTCCGCGCCGCGCCCGCGGAAGACGCCGGGCAGGCCGTGCCGCCGGGCACCTTCTACGCCGTCCTGACCTCCGGCTCGACCGGTACCCCCAAGGCCGTCGCGGTGGGCGGCGCGTCGCTCGGCGCGCTGCTGGACTGGTACCAGGCGTACACCGGGGCCGGCCCCGGGGACCGGCACAGCCTGCTGATCGGCGTCTCCTTCGACCCGCACGTCAAGGAGCTGTGGACGGCGCTCACCTCCGGCGGTGCGCTGAGCGTGCCGCCCGAGGAGGTGCGCTGGGACCCGGACGCGCTCACCGGCTGGTGGCGGCGCGCGCAGGTGTCCGTCGCCGTGCTGCCCACACCGCTCGCCGAAGCGGTCCTGGAACGGCCCTGGCCCGGACTCCCGGCGCTGCGGCACCTGGTGGTGGGCGGCGACCGGCTGCGCCGCAGGCCCGCACCGCAGGTCACGGCCCGGGTGCACAACGCGTACGGGCCCGCCGAGGCCACCGTCGTGACCACGGTGCACCACGTCGAGGCGGACGACTCCGACACCGCTCCCCCGCCGATCGGCACGCCCATCGACGGCGCCGTCGTCTGCGTCACCGACGAGTCGGGCCGCGTGGTGCCGCGCGGTGAGACCGGCGAGCTGCGCATCGGCGGCAGCGTGCTGTCGCTCGGGTACCTGGACGCCGGGCTGACCGCGGCCCGCTTCGTGGCCCCGCCGGACGGCGTGGCCGGAACCGAGCGCGTCTACCGCACCGGCGACCGCGTCCGGATGCGGCCCGACGGGGTACTGGACTTCCTCGGGCGGCTGGACGACCAGGTCAAGGTGAGCGGGGTCCGCATCGAACTCGCCGAGGTGGAGGCCGCGTTCGAGCACCACCCGAACGTACGGCGGGCCGCGGTCGCGGTCCGGACCGCCGCAGGCGGGGTCAGCCGGCTGGTGGCCTTCGTCCTGCCGGTGCCCGGACAGCCGGTGCCGACCGCCGACGAGCTGATACGCGAGGCGCGCGGCTGGCTGCCCGAACAGGCCGTCCCGGCCGTCGTACGGTTCCTCGACGGCTTCCCGCTGGACGCCAACGGGAAGGTCGACCGGGCCGCCCTCCTGGCGGCCGAGGCGGCGGAGACCGCCGCGGCCCCGGACGGTGCCGCGCCGCTGACGCCCGCCGAGGAGCTGGTGCTGCGCCTGTGCCGCGACCTGCTCGGCAACCCGGCGCTCGGCACGGGCGACAACTTCGCCGCGGCGGGCGGCAATTCGCTGTCCACCGCACGGCTGCTCACCGCCATCGAGGAACAGTGCGGCGTACGCCTGCGCGCGCCCCAGGTGCTGCGGCAGCCCGACCTGCGGGCGCTGGCGGCCCTGGTGGACGCCAAGCGTGGCGCCGCCGACCTGGCGGGGGTGTGAGATGACCGGCATCGACACCGGACTGCCCGGACTCGTCTCGCACTTCGCCCGCACCACGCCCGACGCCCTCGCCGTGACCGACGGCGAGACGTCCCTGACCTACGCCGGGCTGACGGCGGCGGCCCGCGGCTTCGCGCAGGTGCTGCGCGAGCGCGGTGTGCGCCCCGGCGACGCCGTCGGCGTCCTGCTGCCGCACTCGGTGCCCACCGTGGTCACCCAGCTCGCCGTCTGGTGGGCCGGCGGGCACTACGTACCGCTCGACCCGGGCTATCCCCCGCCGCGCGTCGCGACCATGCTGGACACGGCCGGCGCGGTGCTGACGGTCGGCGCCAAGGACCTGGTGGAGGCGGCGGGCATCCCCGGGGACCGGGCGGTGCCGCCGCCCGCCGGCCCGGAGTACGCCGGGGACGGCACGCCCGCCCCCGCCGAGCCCGCCTACGACCCGGACGCCGTGGCGTACGTGATGTTCACCTCCGGCTCGACCGGGCAGCCGAAGGGCGTGGCCGTCACCCACCGGGGCATCGCGCGCCTGGTCCACCGGCCCGAGTATGTGACGATCACGCCGCGCGACCGGGTGCTGTTCCACTCCCCCGTCACGTTCGACGCCTCCGCCTTCGAGGTGTGGGCCGCGCTGGCGAACGGCGCGGCGGTCGCGGTGTCCACCGCGGACCGGCTCTCGCCGACCGGCCTGGCCCGGGACGCGGAGCGCCTCGGCGCGACCGTCACCGTGCTGACCACCGCGCTCTTCCACCACCTGGCGGCCCGGCGTTCCCCGCTCTTCGGGGTGCTGCGCGGCGTACTGGCGGGCGGCGAGGCGCTGTCCGCGCAGCACGCGCGCTCCGTGCTGCGGGCGCACCCCTGGCTGGAGCTGGTCAACGGTTACGGGCCCACCGAGGCGACCACCTTCGCCACCGCGCACCGCGTCACGGACGCCGACTGCGACGGTCCGCCGCCCATCGGCCGCCCGGTCGCCGGCACGACCGCGTACGTCATGGACGAGCACGGCGAGCCGGTGGCGCCGGGCGTCCGCGGCGAGCTGTGGCTCGGCGGGCCGCGGCTGGCACTCGGCTACGTCGGGCAGCCGGAGCGGACAGCGGAACGTTTCGTCGACCATCCGGCCGCCGGGCGGCTCTACCGCACCGGCGATGTGGTCTCGGCGCGCCCCGACGGCACGCTGGACTTCCACGGCCGGACCGACGACCAGATCAAGGTCCGCGGCTTCCGCATCGAGCCGGGCGAGATCGAGCACACGCTGCGCGAGCACGCCGGGGTCGCCGACGCGGCCGTGGTCGTGCAGCGGCCGGCGCCCGACGACGCGCGGCTGGTGGCCTTCGTCGCACCGGAACACGGTGCGGCGCCCGGGGCCGCCGCGCTCCGCGCGCACCTGGAGGAGCGGCTGCCCGCCCACCTCGTGCCCAACGCGTGGGCGTTCGTGGACGCGCTCCCGATGACCGGGGTCGGCAAGGTGGACCGGCGGGCGCTGGCCGACCGGCCGGTGGAGGGTTCCGCGACCGTCGCGGGCGAGGACCCGGGGGCCGCCGGCTCGCTCTCCCCCCTCCAGCAGGTCGTGGCCGACCTCTGGAGCCAGGCCCTCGGTCTCCCCGTCGACGACCCCGCCGCGGACTTCATCGCGCTCGGCGGGCACTCGCTGCTGGCGCTGTGCGTGGTCGAGGACCTGCGCGAGGACCTCGGGGTGGAGATGTCGCTGGCCGACTTCTTCGCCGCGCCCACGGTCGCCGAGCAGGCGGCCCACGTCGAGCAGGCCCTGCTGCGTATTCACGAGGAGCCCGGCGCCGGTGACGCACCGGGCGCTTCGGCCCCGTCCGTTCTGGAGGACCCACGATGACCACCGCTTCGGACACCGCCCGCGAGGCGGCGCTGCTGCGGATCGCCCGGCAGCGGCAGGCCGCGAAGCGCGGCGGCGCGGCCCCGGCCGCCGCCGGTCCGGCCGGCCCCGCGCCGCTGTCCGCCGCGCAGCGCCGGATGTGGCTGCTGGACCGGCTCGGCGGCAGCGGCACCGCGTACCACGTGCCGTTCGCCACCCGGGTGCGCGGACCGTTCGACCCGCAGGCCCTCGGCCGGGCGCTGACCGGTCTGGTCCGGCGTCACGAGGTGCTGCGCACGCGGTACGGGCAGCGGGACGGCGAGCCGTACCAGGAGGTGTCGGACGCGGCGCCGGTTCCCGTCGACGTGGTGCCGGCGGACGGCGACGTCACCGAGCTGCTGCGGGAGGCCGCGGCGCGCCCCTTCGACCTGGCGGACGGCCCGGTGCTGCGCGCCCTCGTCGTACGGCACGCCCCCGAGGACCACACGGTGCTGCTGACGCTGCATCACATCGCGATCGACGGCGGCTCGCTGGCGGTCGTCGCGCGCGAGCTGAGCGCGCTGTACGGGGCGGCTCTCGACGGCGGTGACGGGTTGACCGGCGAGCTGCCCGGTGCGCTCGCCACCCCGGCACCGCAGTACGCGGACTTCGCGCGCCGCGAGCACGCCGCCGCGGACGCCCTGGAAAGCGGGCTGGAGTTCTGGCTCGGACGCCTCGCGGGCGCGCGGCCGGTGCCACTGCCCGCCCCGGCCACCGGCGCTACGGCCCGGCGCGGAGAGGCGGCACTGCTCACCGAGCCGCTGCCGCCCGCCGTCCTCGAAGGGCTGCGGGCGGCGGGCCGGGAGCATCGCAGCACCCTGTTCACCGTGGTCCTGGCCGCCGCCTACGCCACCGTGCTGGAGGCGACGGGCTGTACGGACCTGGTGCTCGGCTGTGCCAGCAGCCACCGCGACCGTGCGGACGTGCGCGACCTGGTCGGCCTGTGCGTCAACACCCTGCCCGTGCGGGTGGACGCGCACGGCACGGGCGCCTTCGGCGAGCTGCTGGACCGGGTCCGGGACGCACTGCTGGAGGCCCAGCGACACCGCGACGTACCGTTCGACCTGATCGTCGAGCGGCTCGGGGCGGCGGCCCGTGGGGCGGACGGGCATCCGCTGGTGGACGTCACGGCCGATGTGCTGCGGGCGCCGGTCGTCCTGGAACTCCCCGGTCTGGTCAGCGAACCGGTCGAGGTCGATCTGGGAACGGCCAAGTTCGGTCTCGGCTTCTACGTGGAGGAGGAGCGGAGCGACGGCGGGCCGCCGCGCTGCCTGGTGCAGTACGACCGGGCGCGGCTCGACGAGCGGACGGCCCGGCAGCTGCTGCGCGGCTTCGCGGACCTGCTGGCGGCGGTGGCCGCCGACCCCGGCCACCCGCTGGCCCGGCCGCTGCCCGGCGCCGGGGACGGAACGGACGCGGCCCACCCGGCCGAACTCCTCCTCCGGGAACGGCCGGAGGTGGCGGAAGCCGTCCTGCTGGAGGCCGCCGGCCGGCAGCCGCTCGCGTACGTCGTGCCGGGCGGCGTGGGCACCCTCGAACCGATGGGCCTGCGGGCCGCGCTGCGCTCGAAACTGGCGCCCGAGCTGGTCCCGGCCGCGGTGACGGTCCTGGACGCGCTGCCGCGTACCGCCGACGGGACGGTGGACCGCAGCAGGCTGCCGGGCGCACCGGCGACGGCCACGCCTGCGCAGACCGGCGGAGCCCGCGAGCAGGCCGTACTGGACGCGTTCGCCGAGCTGCTGGGCCGGCGGCCCGCTCCGGACGCGGACTTCTTCCTGCTCGGCGGGCATTCGCTGCTGGCGGTGCAGCTGGCCGACCGGCTGCGCGAACGCCTGGGCCTGCCGCTGACCGGCCTCGACGTGATGGAGCACCGCAGTCCGCGGGCCATCGCCGGCCTGCTGGACGGGCGGGGCCGGGAGCGCGCGGCGGCACTGGCCGCCGTCCAGGCCGCGGCCCGGCCCGCGGCTCCGGCCCACCGCGGCGCCCGCCCCCCGGCGGCCCGCACCGGAACGGTCCTGGTCACCGGTGCCACCGGCGGCGTGGGCTCGTTCGTCCTGCGGGAGCTGGCAGCGCGCGGCATCCCCGTACGGGCCCTCGCGCGGCCCGAGTCCGCTCACCTGCTCGCGGCCGACGGGATCGAGGTGGCCGAAGGGGACCTCGGCGACCCGGACAGCCTGCGGGCCGCGGCGGCCGGCGCGGACGCGGTGATCCACGCCGCCTGCACCTTCACCGCTCCCGAGGTGGACCTCGCGGCGATGCGGGCGGTGCTGGACGGCTGGCACCGGGGCACCTTCGTCTTCGTCAGCAGCGTGGACGCGTACGGGCAGCCGCCGGTCACCGACGTGACCGAAGCGACCCCGCCCGCCGGTCCGTTCACCGCGTACGGGCGGGCCAAGCTCGACTGCGAGCGGATGCTGCTGGAGGCCGCGGGGAGCGGCGGACGGGACGGGGCCAGTGTGGTGCGGGTGCCCATCGTGTGGGGACCGCACGCCAGGCTGCGCGATCAGCTGCGCTGGGGTGCGACCGGGCAGTTCTTCCAGGCCGCGCGGAACGGCGAGCCGATCGAGCTGCCCGCGCGGGACCGCGGCTGGTACGGCGCGCCCTGGGTGCACGGTGCCGCGCTGGCCCGCGCGCTGGTCAGCTGTGTGGAGCGGCCGGCCGGCGGCGTCGTGAACGCGGTCGGCGGCCATGTCGACTGGCGCGACTTCGCCACCGAGCTGATCAGGCTGCTCGGCAGCGCCAGCGAGATCCACGCCACCCACGCGGCCCCGGGCGACCCGGCCCCGGCGGACGGCCGGCCGGAGGAGACCGGACCGGACTTCCTCCTGCACCACCGCCGCCGCTACCGCCCCGCCCCCGCGCTCACCGCCGAACTGGCGGAGCGTCCGGGCGAGGACTGGCGGTCGGTGCTGGCCGCGATGCTGGAGGACTGACGGGCCTTTTCCGGCATTTTGCCGATTGCCCAGCCCCCGACGGCACCGATGCGAACCGTTCGCCGTCTTGTAGTACGCGGCGCCGCTCTCTCCCCCAGGAGCGGCGCCGCGTCCTTGGGGCCGTCCGTCCGCTCCCGCAGCGCGTACTCGCGGGCGGCGCCTCATATCCGAAGCGCCGGAACGCGCGAAGCGCCTTCGCCGACGCCCCTCACTCCAGGCGCGCGTCCTGCCCGCCCGCGTCCAGAAGACGCCGTATCCGTAGCGCGTCGGGGGCGACCGCGGTGGTCAGGGCAGCCGGACCGGCGAGCGGAGTGCGCACCCCCTCGCCCTCGCCCGGTTCCGTGCCCAGGACCCGGACCTGGGCGGGCTCCGCCTCGAACGCCGGGTCCACCACCAGGAGCTGCCCGATGGCACGGTGGCCGCCCAGCACCGCGCCGGTGTCCCAGCCCGGGGCACCCGGCCCGTACGCCGTCTCCTGGTCGAGGAGCGTGCGCCCGGCGCGGCGGACCGTGAGGCGGCTGCACAGCCGGCCGGGCCGCTCGCCGCTGCGCCCCAGCACCTGTTCCTCGCGCAGGACCAGGCGTGCGGTGGGCGCGAGGTGGACGGTCGTCGTCATCCGCAGATCACTGCCCGCCGCGGAGATGAGCGGTTCGGGGAGCCACTCCAGCCGGGCGCCGTCGCCCACCGTCAACTGCACGTCGTACGTGGCGTGCCCGGGGGTGCGCCCCGGCAGCGCGACGGTCGCCGCGGCCGCCGTGACGCGCAGGTCGGCACCGGCCTCCGCGGTCGCCTCGATGCGCAGCCGGTCCCCGCCGAGCGGCGCGCTCATGGCGCCGACAACACACACCGTGGCCTGCGTCCCGTACGAGCGGACGCGGCGCAGTGCGAGCGGGCCCTCGCCGGCCAGGACGGGCAGGCCGGTCACGCCGCCCGCGCCGGCCCGCGCGGTGATGCGGGCCGTGGCGCGCAGGCCGTGCGCCACTGTGCCGATATCGGGCGCCGGTACCGGCTCGGGGGCCGGTGGCCGGCCCTGTTCGGGGGGCGCGAGGGTCATGCGGGGCTCGTGGTCCAGTGGGTGAGGCGGGTGCGGACCCAGTCGGAGACGGGCCGGACGCCGTGTTCGGCTTTGAGGCAGGTGAAGACG
>NZ_JBIRGD010000032.1:0-101133 GCF_044327805.1 Streptomyces sp. NPDC018019
TGCAGCGAACCCCGCCGGCCGCACCGCGAGCGGAGACCGATTCAGCCCAGCCCATGCGGACAGACACGACACCACACAAAACAACTCCTTCAGCCCCCCCGAGCAGGCCACACCCCCAGGACCAGTACACTGCCGGGCACTTCGTTTCAGGCTGTGCGGACTGAAGGCGGCGGCAGGTATGGCAGAGGGAACGCCGGATATCTCCAACGACGCCTCGGGCATAACCGCTGGCTCCGTCGTCCAGGTTGGGGTCCTGCACGGGGGCTTGACAATCCACTCAGGCCCTCGCCGGTCCGATGAAGCACTGCTGGTCTCAGTCACCACGTCGCGCATCGACAGCACGACGTATCACTACGAAGGCCGGAGAGAACACCCGGTTCGTAAGGTGCACCTGTTCGTGGAGGCGTTCACTCCCCAAGCCGTGATCCTGCACCGGCTTCGCCCCATCGTTGTGCGACAGATCCCCGAATACACCGTGAGCCGCGCCGCGTTGGCATACCGGCGCAAGTTCGCCGTGGACCTCGACCTACCGGCCACGAATTACACCGCTGATCTTGCGCGGCAGGACCTCCACCCGAACCAGGCGCGCCCCATCGGCGAGGCCGACTTCCCGTTCTACGTCACTGCGAGCGATCCGGAGTACTTCGTAATCAAACCCACAGCCTTTGCCGTAACAGAGTGGCGGCTGGAACTGGATTGGTCGTGCCTGGGGCAGCACGGCACAGTCACCATCGACCGCGGCAGCAACAGGCCCTTTGTGCGGTAACTCTGCGTGGCGCGCCGTTGAGCACGCAGCGCAACGACCGGACCGACGACGCGCACGGGCCCGGAGTGCCAGTGGCGTCCTACGCTTACTTGGGACAGAACGCGAGGTAGGCACTCCGGCGTGTGGCGGCAACGAGGAGCCCAGGGTCAGCGCATCGGTTCCATCCGTACTTACTGATCGTTTCAGAATGAGTTGAGCCGTGGGTCTTGCGCTCGACGATCTTGGTCGGCAGGGTGTCCGGCGTGCGTGCTGATCTTGTTCCTGACGAGCTGTGGGAGCGGGTGGCCCCGCTGCTGCCGCCCGCCCCCGAACGGCGCCATCGCCACCCGGGGCGGCTGCGTGTTCCCGATCGAGTGGCGCTCGCCGGCGTCATGTACGTGCTGCGGACCGGTGTCGCGTGGCGTGACGTCCCCGCGGAGGCGGTGGGCTGTTCCGGTGTGACGGCCTGGCGCCGACTGCGGGACTGGACCGAGGCCGGCGTCTGGCCTCGCCTGCACGCCGCCCTGCTGACCGAGCTTCGTCGCGCCAGCCTGCTGGGCCTGGACGACTGCTCCGTGGACGGATCGCATGTCCGGGCGCTCAAAGGGGGGACCACGTCGGACCCTCGCCCGTCGATCGGGCCCGCTCTGGCTCGAAGCACCACCTGATCGTCGACCGGCACGGAACCCCGCTCGCCGTCACGCTCACCGGTGGCAACCGGCACGACGTCACCCAGCTCTTGCCCCTGCTCGACGTCGTTCCGTCGATCCGGGGTCTGCGGGGGCGTCCCCGCCGCAAGCCCCGGCGTCTGTATGCCGATCGGGGCTATGATTTCGACAAGTACCGCCGCCTGCTGTGGAAGCGCGGCATCAAACCCGTGATCGCCCGACGTGGTGTGGCCCACGGCTCCGGACTGGGCAAGGTGCGCTGGGTCGTCGAGCGTGCCTTCGCCTGGCTGCACCAGTTCAAACGGCTCCGCACCCGCTACGAACGACGCGCCGATCTCCACCAGGGCCTGCTCGAACTGGCCTGCAGCCTCATATGTCTGCGCCGCCTGCGAACCTCATCCTGAAGCGATCAGCTGGCGATGCTGAACCACCCCGGACGCACCTCGGTCAGTAGCGGTTGCAGGGACCGCACGGCGGTCCGCAGCTCTTGATCCGTGACGTCAAGAGGCTCGGGCAGGCTCAGCCCGTACCGGCGCAGCCGCCAGAGGTCGAAGATTTCGCTCCCGTCGGGCGCGAAGTCGACATCGACCTCGGTGCCGTTGTCGCTGACGAAGCAGCACCCGGCCCCATGAATGGTGTAGGAGTAGGTGCCGACCTGCCCACTCCGATTGATGAGCCGGTGCGAACGGGCCAAGCCGAGGACATCTGCGAGTCGCTCAAGCGGGGGGATCGCCGCCCTCATGGCCTCGTCAACCGCGTTCAGAGCGTCGACGTAACCAAGCACGAGCCCCCGTGCATCCCCAACCCGTTCCATACGGCGTCATCCCCCCTGCGGCTGTGGCTGAAGGGGGTTGTTCCATGGGCCGCAAGCGTCTCCGCAGGGCGGCATTCTGAAACGATCAGTTAGAGGTCGCTTCATCCTGTTGTTTCACCCCTGTCTGCCCGGTTCGCAGTGTTTGGCCGGTTCGCGCCAGGACACGGCGGTCTCGCGGCCAGGCGGCGGGCCAGCAGGTCGGCCATGGCCAGATGGATCACGGCTTCGGAGCGGGCGGGCAGGGTCTCGTAGTCGCGGGCCAGGCGGCGATGGAACATGAGCCGGCCGTAGGTCCGCTCAACCGTCCATCGTTTGGGTATCGGAGTGAAGCCCCTGATCCCGGGGGTGCGGGCCACGTTTTCCATATCTATGCCGAGGCTGGCGGCGTGCTCGACGAGGTGCCGGCGGCAGCCGCCGTCGACCCAGACCTTGCGCAGGCAGGGGTGGGCCGCGGCCACCTGGTCGAGCAACTGGGTGCCGGCCGCGGGATCCTGGACGTCGGCCGCAGTGGCCAGAACCGCGAGGAGCAGGCCGAGCGTGTCGGTCACGAGGCTCCGCTTGCGGCCCACGATCTTCTTGCCCGCATCCGTGCCTTGCTCGTGACGGGGATGCTGGTGGACGTCTTGACGCTCTGCGCGTCGATCACACAGGCCGACGGCTCCGCCGGCCGGCCCTCCCGCTGCCGCACCAATCCCCGCAGCAACCCCGTGAGCTTGGGCGAGCACCCCGTCCTTCTGCCACTTGGCGAAGTACCCGTAGACCGTCTCCCAGGGCGGGAAGCCGTGGGGCAGGCAGCGCCACTGCACGCCGGTGCGGTCCACGTACAAGATCGCATTCACGATCTCCCGCAGGTCATATTCGGGTGGGCGGGCGAACGCCGGGGCCCTGCTGCGGCGCTCGACCCGCCAGGCGGGCAGCGTCGACTCGATCAGCGCCCAGCGGGGGGCGGACAGGTCGCTTGGATACGCGCGGCGTGGCTGCTGCAGGAGCAGAACGTACCGCGCGAAGGCCGGTGCGCCCAGGCGCGCGCCACCGGCCGTGGGAGCACAGCACGGAACGGGGTGTCTTGGAGTGAGACAGGCCTTGGCAGACAACACCGGCAATACAGTCCCCCCGTCCATCCCACCGGTCGCCTTCACGCCTCGACGCCTCAGAAGATAAATCTCCGCATGAGGCCGTTTCCGGGCCAAACGGGCCTTAGCTGAGAAAACGACCTCCAAGCGCCTGTCTGGTCCTCGGGCTCCGGAATGTCGCCCGCTTCCCTCTGCGGTGGGTGAGGCTCCGCGCCGTTCGTCTTGTCCAACATGCCTCCCACATGGGGGGCTCCTTACCGCGGCGGCACCTCCTGGCGCAGCGTCAGAAAGGCACCGGTCAGGCGAGTGTGTAGCCGCAGGTGCTGACGTAGTTCTGGGTGAGGTGGGTGAAGGCGCGGGTCGTGGCGCTTTGGTAGGCGCTGTCGCGTCGGAGGAGGCACACGGTGCGGGCGGGGAGGGCCGGGGCGAGAGGGACGGGGGTCAGACGGGGGTGGTCGTGGGTGAGGGCGTCGGGCAGGACGGTGGCCAGGTGGGTGCGTTGGACGATTTCGGTGAGGGCCTGGATGGAATTGGCTTCCACCACCATGTGCGTCCGGACCTGGTGGGTGGCGAAGTAGGTGTCGATGTGGCCGCGGGTGGCGAAGTCGCCGCTGAGCAGGGCCAGAGGCTGGTCGGCGAGTTCCCGGACGGGCAGTGGCCCGGAGCGGCCGGTGTCGTACACGTGTGGGGCGGTGACAAGGCTGAGGGTTTCGGTGAACAGGGCGGTCGCGGCGATGCCGTGCAGGTGGGGGCCGTGGAAGGCGATGCCGAGGTCGAGGTCGTCGGCCAGCAGACCGGCTTCGATGCGGTCCTGCGTCATCTCCTTGACGTCCACGGTGATGCCCGGATGACGGGTGTGGAGCTCGGCGACGAGCGGGCCGACGAGATAGGCGGTGAAGGTGGGGGTGACGGCCAGGCGCAGGTGGCCGCGGGAGAGGTCCCGGACGTCGTGCAGGGCGCGCTCGGCGGCGGCCAGGTCGCGCAGGGCCCGGCCGGCGTAGTGGACGTAGGTTGCGCCGGCGTCGGTGAGTCGTACGGCGCGGCCGCTGCGGTCCAGCAGCTGGGCGCCGACCGTGCGCTCCAGCTGCCTGATCTGCTGGGACAAGGTGGGCTGGGAGATGTGCAGCTCTTCGGCGGCGCGGGTGAAGTTGGCATGCTCGGCCACGGCGAGCAGGTAGCGGAGGTGACGGAGTTCCAGGGCCATACCGCAAACTATAGATGGCATCGATAGAAGGCATTGCTATTCGCTCTTGGACTCTATAGTTGCAGGTCGTGCATGGTTGATTCCACCAGCCCCACGGGGCCGGCAGCCACCGAAAGGGAGTGACCATGCACGACCTCACTGAGGGCGTCGCGCGATTCCAGCGGGACGTCTATCCGGCCAAGGCGGCGCTCTTCGCCCACCTGGCCGGCACCCACCGGCCGTCGACGCTGTTCATCAGCTGCTCGGACGCCCGGGTGGTGCCCGAGCTGATCACCAGCAGCGAGCCGGGCGAGCTGTTCGTCATTCGCACCGCCGGAAACCTCGTACCCGCCCACACCCCCGGGCCGGACGGCGTGGCGGCCGGCATTGAGTACGCCGTCGCTGTCCTCGGCGTGAAGGAGATCGTGGTATGCGGGCACTCCGCCTGCGGCGCGATGACCGCCCTCGCCGAACGCCACGACCTCAGCACCGCCCCGGCGATCGCTGACTGGCTGCGCCACGCGGACGCCTCCGTCGCCCGCACCGCCGCCGAGGCCGAGAACGTGGATGTCCTGGTACGCGAGAACGTACGCGCTCAGCTGGCGAACCTGGCCACCCACCCCTCGGTGGCCCGCGCCCTCGCCGCCAAGACGATCACCCTGCGCGGCTGGGTCTACGACATCCCCACCGGCACCGTCGAGGACCTCGACACCACCGGCCGGCCGGCCGCCCTCGCGGCCTGACACCGGCCCACAAGCCTGATCCCTACCGCTCCGTGGCCGTCCGGGATCACTCCCCGAACCCGCACTCGTCGCTCCCGCCTTTCTTCCCTGGTGAGCGTCTTCCCTGGTGAGCGGCACGCACGAAAGGAAGCCCATCTCATGATGCACGCCCAGTTCGACAACGCGGCCCGTCAGGCGCTGGCCGCCAAGGCCGTCGAGGCCAAGGTCCGCAAGGACCTGTCCTGGCAGCAGATCGCCGACGCCGCCGGCCTGTCGGTCGCGTTCGTCACCGCCGCCGTCCTCGGCCAGCACGCCCTGCCGGAGGCATCTGCCATGGCCGTCGCCGAGCTCTTGGACCTCGACAGCGACGACAGGATGTTCCTGCAGACCATCCCCACCCGCGGCTCCATCCCCGGCGGTATCCCCACCGACCCGACCATCTACCGCTTCTACGAGATGCTCCAGGTCTACGGCACCACGCTGAAGGCCCTGGTCCACGAGCAGTTCGGCGACGGCATCATCAGCGCGATCAACTTCAAGCTGGACGTGAAGAAGGTCGCCGACCCCGAGGGCGGCGAGCGCGCCGTCATCACCCTGGACGGCAAGTACCTGCCGACCAAGCCCTTCTGATCCCGGCTGAACCGTAGAGCCCAGGGCGGGCCCGCATCGGTGCGTCGGCCCGCCCCATCCCCCTTCTTCACCCCGCCGGACGGCCTGCCTGTCCGCTCCCTTTGGAAGGACTTCTCATGGACTTCGTGCAACGCACGCTCAACCTCGCCCGCCGCAACGTCGAGGAGGGCGGCCGCCCGTTCGCGACCGTCATCGTGAAGCACGGCGAGATCATCGCCGAGTCCCCGAACAAGGTCGCCCAGACCAACGACCCGACCGCGCACGCGGAGATCCTCGCCATCCGCGACGCGTGCACCAAGCTGGGCACCGAGCACCTGACCGGCACCACCATCTACGTCCTGGCCCACCCCTGCCCCATGTGCCTCGGGGCGCTGTATTACTGCTCCCCGGACGAGGTCGTCTTCCTCACCACCCGCGACGCCTACGAACCGCACTACGTGGACGACCGCAAGTACTTCGAACTCGCCACTTTCTACGACGAGTTCGCCAAGGACTTCACCGAGCGCCGCCTGCCCATGCGCTACGACGAGCGCGACGCCGCGGTCGACGTCTACAGACTCTGGCAGGAGCGCAACGGCGGCGAGCGCCGCGTGGCCGACACTCCCACCGCCTGACGGCCCGCGCCCATGCCCCATGTGATCGAGAAGGTGGCGTGGATCCGGTTGGACGAGGGCCGACTCCTCGCCACCCGCACCCACGGCCGTGACCTGCTCTACCTGCCCAGCGGCAAACCCGAACCCGGCGAAACCCACGAACAAGCACTCATCCGCGAGGTCGCCGAGGAACTGGCCGTCAGTCTCGACGCGACCACTCTCACACCGGTGCTGATCGTGGAAGCCCTCGCCGACAGCCAACCCGCCGGCACGCTGGTGCGCACCGTCTGCTTCACCGCCGACGGCGCGGGCGAGCCGGCACCCTGCGGGGATGTCAGCGAGATCGCGCGGCGGGCCGCCTTGGCACCTCCGGCACCACCCGCCTGTACGACGTGGTCAGGCGCCGCACGGGATCGCCCTCGTGCTCCGCGAACTCCTCCCCCAGGTACTTCATCGTCACGTGCGGCTTCGCCCGGCGGAGGGTGGCGCTGTTGCGCTGCACCAGGTGCTGTCCACCGGTCTCGGTCAAATGCCGGGCCCACGAGTAGGTGAACGGCACGTTCATGCAGTGCTCGTTGTCAACGCACCAGCCGTAGAAGCGGGACATCGCATTCACGCACTGGTTCCAGTTCTCGACACCCCACCGCTCCTTGAGCGGCCCGGCCAGCCGGAACTTGACCAGGCCGCCGAGTGCAGCACGGAGTTCGTCACGGTCGCCGTACGGATCCGCGCCGTGCCGCTGGAGGAGCTCCAGCCAGGCCGGCAGTGCATGCGCGTACGGCCACCAAGGCCGCTATGTGGGCACTTTGTTGACCGGCAACTCGCGCAGCCATGCACTGGCGACCACGGTTGCCCGCAGCCCGGCCTCGTCCTCGAAGCGAAGGTCATTGTCGATCAGAACCGGCACGCGCTCGGGGATCAGCGGCTCGTAGTCCAGCCCCACTGCTCCTACCCCTTGCGGGAAAAGGAGATCAGCACCATGGATCGGACGGTACATGCCAACTTGCTTGCGTGCAGGAGGTACAGAGAGGTTCTCCTGCGACGCCAACGACCGCGAGTCGAACGCATGAGACGCAGCAGGTGTTCCGGGGTAGGGGGTGGGGGCGGTCTGCTGCTGGGGCTCGCCGTGCCGACGGAAGGCGGCCCTTTGTTCGGCCCACGCTCCGAACGGGCGGCGCTGCGGCTCCTCGGCAGCGTGCTGCGCGAGCAGCACCTCGCGGTCGGTGTAAGGCTCGACGGCCTCCAGGTGTCCTCGATCCGGTTCCCGCAGAGGTCGGCTCGGCCACCAGGCGTGGTCGCGCGGAGAGGAAGGTACGTTCCACGAGGGCCAAATCTCTCGGCGGTCCTCGGCGCCGCGGCCCTCACCCTCGGCATGTCCATCGCGGCCGCCCCCAGCGCCGCCGCCCCCAGCGCGACCGCCATCCCATGCGGACTACGAGCGCTGTGTGGGCCCTGGAGTGACGTGGCTGGGGTCCGCCGGGAAGATCGACGGTGCGCGTTACGTCGGACGTACCTGCTGACGCCCCGAGACCGCGGCCCCGGGTGGCTGCGCCCGAGACCGCGGCGGGGCGCGGCTCAGCGGCCGACGGGCGGCACCGTGGATCTCGCTCCGTAACGCCTCTTCCGCGTCGTCACGCCTCGGCCCCCGCGTACTCCGACTCCTGTGTGGTCGCCTTGCGGTAGCGGGTCACGGCCATGCGGGACAGGAGGATGGAGGCGGCCGTGACGGCGAGCCACAGCGGCCCCATGAGGATGTGCAGGACTCCGAGCCAGGCGATCTCGGCCTGGCGGTAGAGAATCACCTGCGCCACCAGGCTCGCGAGGCTCACCACCGAGATGAGCAGTGTCGTCACACCGTAGAAGCGCCGGAGGGGCCGGTACGAGCGCCACCGCGGCGGGCCGCCGACCAGCCGGTTCGCGACCAGACCGGCCAGCGGGCGGCCGGCGGCCACCGACGCGACACAGACCACCGTCGCCACGGCCGGTATCAGGATCGGCAGCAGGAAGAATCCTTTGGCCTCCCCGGTGCCGGCCGCCACGGCCGCACAGGCCACCGCCACCAGCGCGCCGATGACGGCGTGCCGTACCTGCTCCTTGGCGCGCAGACGCCAGGCGAGGACGACGATCACCGTCACCGTGGTGGACAGCAGGGCGAGCCGCAGGCCGCCGAGGCGGTCGGCGACGACGAACACGAGGGTGGGAGCCGCGGTGGCCACCAGTCCCGAGGCGCCGCCGAACCGTTTGATCACCGCCTTCCCAGGGCTGAGGCCGGAGCCCGGGAGGGGGCTGTGGAGGGCGCCACCCGTCGAGACCTCGCTGTGTGGTGTGTCCATGGCTTCCTTCCGTTCGCCACAGTTGCGGCGGGCAGCCCGGGCCGCCGGGGACGGCACGCGCTCGGTTCCCGGTCCGCGCCGGAGGATGGCGCGCCCCGCCGTACCAGCCGTTCCCGCCGTGGCAGGCAACGTACGGCGGGACGCGTATGCGTGCGAGATGTCAGGCCGAAGCGGACGCGGACGACGGCATGCCGGCGGCGCCCTGCGCCGTGTCGAAGGGGCTGGGCTGCGGGACCGCCCCCTGGTCACGCCACACCACGCCCCGGCGTTCGTGCGCGAAGAGGTACTCGACGGCCAAGGCGATCTTCGGGCCGATCTCCCGGTCCAGCAGGTGCAGGGCCAGGTCGAGACCGGAAGTGACGCCTCCGGCGGTCACCAGGTCACCGTCGTCCACGACGCGGGCGCGGACGACGGTGACGCCGCTCCGGGCGAGCACGTCCACGCCCTGATGGTGGGTCATCGCGTTACGGCCTTTGATGAGCCCGGCCATCGCCAGAACCAGCGAACCCCCGCAGACCGTGGCCACCGCGGTGCCGGGCGTGGCGAGGGCCTTGGCCAGCAGCCCCGGGAGCTCGGTGGTGAGGGAGTTGCCGATGAGAACGGGGATGGTCGCGCCGGACGGTTCCCCGGTGGGGTCGTCCGTCCCCGCGGGCAGCGTGCCCGCCGCGCCGGGTACGACGATCAGGTCCGCGCGGCCCGGGTCCAGCGCGGCAGCGGCCGTCAGGGAAATGCCGGGAATCCCACTGGGAACCTTCCTCGCCCCCTCGGCGCTGACCAGTTCGACCCGCACCTGATCGGTGAAGTTCCCGGCGGCGCTGAAAACCTCGTACGGGGCGATGACATCCAGCGGGTCGAAGCCGTCGAAGAGGACGAACTGGGCGAGCATGGCGCTTCTCATTTCTTCCGGGACCGCCGGTCTCTTGACCGTGCCCCTCACGCTAAGCAGCCCGGCAGGGGCGGGCCATGGGCTGGATCGACAGTCTCCAACGGGATCTCGCCAACGCTGTGAGCTGCGGGTTCTTCCTGCTGACCGACGTTGCCACGTCGGGAGGCCGTGGAGGGTGGCGCCGAGCGCAGCGGCGGCCTTGTCGTGGGCTTCGGCTAGGCCGTTTCTGATGGCTCTTGGTCGGGCGTTGGGCTGATCGTCGGCGCAACGCGAGCCACCTCGTGATGTGCCGACTGCCCTTCCGGGCACACGAGTGACAGCGTCGGATGGTTCCAATGGCCGTCAGAAGCGCCCTGGACCTGGACCAGTTGAGGCACTGTCGGACAGGATCAGTAGGGGAGCATAAGGGGGGCGCGTGAATCTCATCGGTCAGTTACTCCCGCTGGTGGGCGTCGTTCTGGGTGCCGGCACCTCATTCCTGGTGGGCGCGATGAATGAGCGCCGACGATGGAAACGTGAGCAGGCCGTGCGGTGGGACGAAGCCCGCCTGAACGCTTATGTGGAGTTTGCGCACATCGTCAAAAAGCTCTCCCGTGCCTACCACCGGATCGCCGCCACACGCGGGCTTGTCACGGGCATTCCGCCACTGGAGCTGACCGCGGAGGTATCGGCCGAGCTCTCGAACGACGATGACCGACGCTCGGTGCTGGTGGAAAATCTGTGGCTGCTCGGAGATCCACGCACCAATGCCGCCGCGCGGTCCATGACCGAAGCTGTCTGGCGCCTGGAGGCGATGGCCCGCGGCAGGCAGGAGGCCGACGCCGGCACCTGGGCCGTGGCCCAGCAGGACCTGTGGAGCGCTCGTGACGAGTTCCGCCAGGCCGCACGAGCCACGCTGAGTATCGAATCCGTCACCACGCTCACGTCGGCTGGCTGAGGATGTGTGGGAACGCGTCGCCCCGCTGTTCCCTCCCCGTCCGCCGCGACACTGCCGTATGCAGGCCAGCTGCCAGCGGATGACCGTGCGGCTCTGTCCGGAATCGTCTACGTCTTGCGCACAGCTTGACCGGGCGAACGTGCCGACCGAGACGGTCGGCTGCTGCGGGTGGCATGCCGGCGGCGCCTGAGGGGCTGGACCAGGTCCGCTGCCTGGTCCCACTTGCCCCCCCATGCGCCTCGCCGAACTCCGCAAGAAGATCTGCGTCCGCTGCGATCTACTGAAGAGTGTCGGTGACGTCGAGCTCGCGCTGTGACTGACCGGTTTGTTGAGGTCGAACTCGGGGGCAGCGGTGAGGCGGGGGCGGATGCGGGCCGGCCCCGGGCGGAGACGGGCCCTGTTTGGTACAGGTCCACGCTGCGCCCTGGCGCGCGGGCCCGGATCCGGGGCGGTGGCCATGCACGTGCCGTGGCCCTTGGGAACCGCCCGACTGGCCCGCCGACGGGGCGGCGGGGCGGCGGGCCGACGGGGCGCCCAGGGCGAGGAGGGCTGCGGTCGGGGCGAGTGCGGCTACTGCCGCGAGCAGGTGTCTGGCACGTTTCGAAGGGTGCCATGTTCATTGGCGTACGGGTGCACCGGGGGACGAACCGGCCCGGCAACGGTCTATGCCAGGGCGGAATAAGCCCCTCCGTGATCATTTGTGTCCAGTTCCGGCCTCACGCCCACCCCCTGTGGCCGCTACATTCACCCCGACCGGACACACAGCCAGCCGGACACATAACCAGGGGGAATCAGGCAATGATGCGCTCCATAGGACCCGTCAGCCGCACCGGCAGATCACTTATGGCGGTGACTGCTACGGCGGCCGCCTGGGCGGTCACCGCCGTGGGCCTTGCCGCCGCACCGGCTGCCGCAGCACCTACCACCACGACGGCGCAGACGCCCGCGCCCGGCGACTCCTGTACGGCGGCCGACCTCGGCACACGCCACCCGTACATCAAGACCACCGAAGTGTCCCCGACGATCACCCACTTCAAGGGCTGGTACGTCACCGAGGGCACAACCGGCACCCAGACCGTCACCACCACCACCCAGACGACCATCACGGTCTCCGTCGGCCTCAACGGCAACGTCGAGGGCGGTTTCGGCACCGAGGCCCTCGGCAAGGTCGGCGCGAGCCTGGGCCTGAACGTAAAGGTCGACTACACCTCCACCAGCACCGAGTCGAACGCGGTCACGTGGAACTTCAACCAGCCCGGCTACTACGGCGCCTACAAGGGCACCAAGAAGGTCACCGGTACGTACGCAAGCCTCAACTGCAACCGCGTCCAACAAAGCGGCAGCAGTTGGGCGTTGAAGTGGATCGAGGGGCCCGACGGCGGCAACTTCACCACCTACACCACCCTTGAGGAAGGCGCGGTGCGCTGCCAGGACAAGGTGCCCGCAGGCAGCATCATGGCCAAGGCGCAGGCCCTCCTCGACTGCGGCTCGGCCGCCGCGAAGGCCGAGCACCCGGCGGGTGCGGTGGCGCCGACGGCGAAGCAGAAGCAGGACCGCCTCGCGCAGCGACCGGCTCTCGCCAGCGGCACGTCCGCCGAACAGCCCAAGGCGACCGGGCGCAGCGCGCGGACCGCTCTCGACTGCCAGGCCAGCGTCTACAAGATCGCCGTACCCGGCAAGCCCCTGTCCTGGGGCGCGCCGCTCCTGGCGGCCGACGGTGTCCGCCTGCGGCCCTCGACGATCTTCAGCGCCCACCTGGACAACTGGCGCCTGTGCAACGTGACGGAGCGCAACGGGGTCCTTGAGGCGTCCCTGTGGAACTGGGGCAACGGCGGGTGCGCAACCATCGCCTCGGAGAACGCGGCCACCGATCGGGCGGTCCTGCAGACGGCCACCTGTGCGGAGGACGACCTCCAGCGGTTCTACATCTACCGCGACGTACCGGGCAGCTCGAAGATCGGTGTGCAGAACAAGTACACCGGTTCCATGATGGGCCACGACCGGTACGCGGACGGGGAGTTCATACGCCAGTACTCCAGCGGCAGGCAGGACGGTACGGGTACGTACACCCTGATCGGAGTCTGACAGCCCACACCCCGTGAGCGGCCCCGCACGCGAACCCCCGACCTCCCGGGTGCGTGCGGGGCCCTTCACGTCTCTACTCCGGGGCCCGGCCCTGGGGACCAGTGGAACAGCCGATAACTCGTTGCCCGACCACGCACTTGCCTGATGAACACCGGGCAGCAACCACAGCCCATCGGCGAATCCGGTGTTCGTACCCCGCATGTACAGCACGCGGCCTTCCCCGTCGTCGATTACCAGCCCGGTGCACACGACGGAGGAGCGTGGGAGCTCAGACGTGCGAAGGCACGAACGCCGCGCAAGCCATTATCGCAACCTGGGCTTCCCCCTCGACCGCGTCGTCAGCATGGCTCCCCTGGCTCGCGAGTTCACCGCTTTTGTGCTGCGCGAACCCCATACCGCATTACGGCACTCCGGAGCGCTGCTGCTGGACGTGTATACCCGGCTGCACCCCCCGAAAATCACCGCGAAACTGCGCCAGCCGGTCATAGCCGATCCTCAGTATCTGGAACGGAACGAAGGCGACCCGGGAGTCGGCCCCCAGGGCCGTCTTCGAAGCCTCACTCATCCCCACCGCGCGGGTCGGCCGTGCGTGATCTGCCGCAGTACCGCCGGCGCCGCGATCAGCGCGGCGAGGCTGCCCAGGCTGCGTCCACACGCCCTCGTCGAGGTCCCGAGGCCGCTTCGCGCGGGCAGCAGCGCGCTATGCCGCCTCACGGATCGCTCGTCTGAGCAGGAGGGGGACGACCTGGTGGTGCAAGGGGGCTGCTGAGGCCCATATGGCTCTGCCAGTGCGGTTCTTGAAGTGCACGACGGTGGACCAGGTGAGTGAAGTGCCGTTCAAGGAGACGATGTTGCGTGCGGTGAGGAACGGCGAGTGCGCCTCCAGCGTGACCGTACCCGAGCCGGATTCCGTGATGGGCCAGCCCAGTACGTGCTTCGGTGCAGAGCGCGGGCTCAGCCGCAGGCCGAGTCCGCCGCGCCAGCCGGCGTACAGGCATCGCTGGAGGGCGGCGGGCGCCTCCTCGAAGACGGCCCGGGTCCAGTCCTCGGGCGACAGGGGCGGCAGGCCGGCGACCGGTGCCGTGAAAGCCGACGCGTAGTGGGCGTCAGCGAGAGGGACTGCGATGCGGCGTACGGGCAGTGAACGCGAGATTGGCATGGACTGAGTGTAAGAAGACGAGTTGTTGATCTCTCCGGCATCGCGAAAACGCTGCCAAGGCACGGCGATGCCGAGCAGATCGCGGCGCAGCTTCACCTGGAGCGACGTCCGCGATCTGCTCACCGCGCCGCACCCAGCAGCTGTTGGTCTGGGCCGGGCAGTCCAAGGTCTATCTGCTTCACGCCAACACCTATCTGCGCTTCGACGCCCCCACCGAAAGCTGATCGTCTATGAGACGGGTCGTTACGTAGGCGAGACCGGGCCCAATGTCGTGCTGCCGGACACGGGACGGGTCGAGGACACGCTGAACCATCCGGGGTCCTCTGAGCAACGGCCGTGGATCCGCGGGGAACGGCGTCAGGCGGCGAAGTGCAGTAGCTGGGATGCTCGCCCTGCTCGCGCCTTACTGCCCTGGGGCCTGAGGTTCGTGGCGGGCGATCTGCGTTCGCCCATCACCGTGCGGTATGACGATCATGGTTTGGCATTCGGGGCTTGCCGTGAGCCAGGATGGCCGGGTGAACGATGACATACCACAACCTGCTCTGCGTCCTGTCCGGGGCGCGGCCCGTTACGCCATCGCCGGTCTCGTCCTCGTCGGCGCTGCCTGGGTGGCCCGGGCCGTGTGGCAGGTCCGGCTGGCCACGGCGGGGCAGCCGCCTTCCGGCCCCCCGGACCAAGGCGACGGCCGGCACCGCCCGCTGACCAGGCTGGAGGATGCCTATCACGCCGTCAGCGCCCTGGGGGATGCGGCCACGGTGCTGTGCGCAGCCGCCTTCCTTGTATGGCTGTTGCGCGTGCGGGACAACGCGCGTGTCCTCTCGGGTCAGGCACCGCGCTACGCCTGGCCTTGGGTCTACGCGGGCTGGATCGTGCCGGTCATGAATCTGTGGGTACCCCGCGGAATCATCGCGGACGTCCACCAGAAGAGCGCCCCGGGAGAACGGCTGCCGCGCGCCGTGAACTGGTGGTGGGGTCTGTGGCTGGCTGGGATGCTGAGCGGGGTGGGGCTGATGTACACCGGCTCCACGGACGACACCATCGCGCGCGCCTATACGAACGTGCAGTTCCTGGTGGTGACCGACGCAGCCGTCGTGGGCGCGGCCGTGGCCGGAATCCTCGTCGTCCGCGCGCTGACCGCGGCGCAGCAGCAGCGCGGTCGTACAGCTGGAACGCAAGGGGAAAGCCTCGCGGTACGTCGTTGACCCGGCACCCCGGCCACTCCGGCCGCCCCGACCGCTTCGAGGCATGGCGGCCGATGACGTGAGCCAGTTTGCAGTGGTCCGGGGCGACGCGTATGCCGATCTCCCGGTATGCCGACGGTCGGCGCCGAACGTGTCAGGCGCGGGCCGCCTCGGCCTGCTCCAGGCGGCTTTGCAGCGTGGCGGCGAACTCCTCGGCGCGGGACAGTTGCACCCGCAGGTCCTCGATCTTCTGGGCGGCTGCGGTCTCGTACTCCCGTACCCGCTCCAGCAGGGACTCTCGCTCGCCCTCCTTCAGCCCGCCGGGACCGTCGAGGTGATCGGTGACCTCCAGCAGATCCCGCATCTGCCCCAGAGTTCCGCTGATCATGGGTGTGCCCGAGCACGACAGGTCCCTTCTGGTCTTCTTCTGCCTCCGCCGCGTCCCCCGCCGCCCTGCTGCGCGGTCTGAAGCCCGACTGGCTCCGTGATCCGAAGGTCTGGCGCACCGAGGTGCTGGCCGGCCTGGTGGTCGCGCCGGCCCTGATCCCCGAGGCGATCTCGTTCTCGATCATCGCCGGGGTCGACCCCGCGATCGGCCTGTTCGCGTCCTTCACCATGGCCGTGACCATCTCCCTCGTGGGCGGCCGCCGCGCGATGATCTCCGCCGCGACGGGGGCCGTCGCCCTGGTCATCGGACCGCTGAACCGCGAACACGGGCTGGGCCATCTGGTCGCCACGGTCATCCTCGCCATTCTTCATGGCCCAGGTCCCCGAGATGACCGGCGTGCCCTGGCCGGTCTACCCGCTGATCGTCGCCGGGCTCGCGCTCATGGTGTTCTTCCCGAAGGTCACCAGGGTGATCCCGGCGCCGCTGGTGTCCATCGTCATCCTCACCGTCATCACCGTCGCCGCAGGCATCGCCGTACCCACCGTCGGCGACAAGGGCGAGCTGCCGTCCTCCCTGCCCGTGCCGGGCCTGCCGGACGTGCCGTTCACGATGGACACCCTGACCACCATCGCCCCCTACGCCCTGGCCATGGCGCTGGTCGGGCTGATGGAGTCGCTGATGACCGCCAAGCTCGTCGACGACATCACCGACACCCACTCCTCCAAGACCCGCGAGTCGATCGGCCAGGGCATCGCCAACATCGTCACCGGCTTCCTCGGCGGCATGGGCGGCATGGGCGGCATGGGCGGCATGGGCGGCATGGGCGGCTGCGCCATGATCGGTCAGACGATGATCAACGTGAAGGTGTCGGGCGCCCGCACCCGGCTGTCGACGTTCCTGGCGGGCTCGTTCCTGATGGTGCTGTGCATCGTCTTCGGCCCGGTCGTCTCCGACATCCCGATGGCCGCCCTGGTCGCCGTCATGGTCATGGTCGCCTTCGGCACCTTCGACTGGCACTCCATCGCACCGAAGACCCTCAGGCGGATGCCAGCCGGCGAGATCACCGGCCTGAACGACCCCAGCGCCACCCTCCACGGCAAGCTCACCGGCGGGCTCACCGGCGGGCTCACCGGCGGCCACTGACCCATATCCGGCCCACCGAGCGATCCCCGGCGGGCGGCCGGGGGCCTCGGCCCTCCCCTCACCGCGCTCGCCGGAATGCGCTCTTCGCCGCCCGGCGAGTGATCGACATTTCGGCCCTATGGGCCCTGGCGATCGTGAGGCGGACGGCCATGGTGCTGTGCAGCATCAGTCGCCCCCTGCCCGCCCCGTGGGTGCCACCTGGGCGCCTGACCGGCCGAAGGCGGCCGGCGGAGTGACCCGGATGAGGGGGCTGCGGGCAGCGTACTGCCGCCGTCGGCAGGTGAGGAGGGGCGCCCCCGCCCTGGTCGCCAGGGCCGAGTCCTCCAGCGAGGCAAGGACGGCCCGGTGACCGAACACGCCCCCTCGTGCACGAAAACCGGCACCCGGCTGTCCGTGCCGAACCAGACCACGAACCGCCACGGCCTCACGCCGGCAACCGGCCTCCCCCGGTGCTTCAGGCCCACAGGGCCTCGGCGAGGGCGACGCCCATGAAGGCCGCGCCGAGGCCGGCGATCACGCTGACGACGGCATTGGCCGCCGCGTAGAACTTCGCGCCGTCCTCGGCCAGCCGCAGCGTCTCGTAGCTGAACGTCGAGTAGGTCGTCAGCGCCCCGCACAGCCCGGTCCCGACGAACAGCTGCACCGACGAGGGCGCGGCCCCGGCCGTCGCTGCGCCGGTCACCAGCCCCAGCACCAGGCAGCCCACCACGTTCACGGTGAACGTGCCCCACGGGAAGACGGTGTCGTGCCGCTTCTGGACCGCCAGGTCGGTCAGGAACCGCAGGGGTGCGCCGATCGCCGCCCCCAGGGCAACGAACAGCCAGTTCACCGGGCATCCTCCCGTCCGACGTACCGGATGACCTCGCAGTCGTCCAGGATGACCAAGCCCTCCGTGACCAATTCGTCCAGGTGCGGCAGGAACGCACGAATGCGCTCTTCGCTGTCCACGATCACCACGGCCACCGGCAGGTTCTCGCTGAGCGACAGCAGCCGCTGGGTGTGGATCAGCGACGACGCGCCGAAGCCCTCGATACCGCGGAACACGCTGGCACCGGCGAGCCCCGCCGCGTGGGCACGGCGCACGATCTCCGTGTACACGGGCTTGTGGTGCCACAGGTCGGTCTCACCGATGAAGATCGTCACGCGCAGGGCGGTGCCGGTCAGTCGGGTCATCGTTGCCTCCACGCCAGTACGCGGCGTGCCGTCCACACCGCGGTCCATACCGCCGCCAGTGCCACCAGCAGCGTCAACGCCAGATAGACCAGAGCGGTCCGCGCCTGTCCGGCGGACACGAGCTTCTCGGTGTCGACGGCGTACGTCGAAAACGTGGTGAAGCCGCCGAGCACACCGGTACCGAAGAACGGCCGCACCAGCCGGTGGGCCGCCCACACATCCGTGATCAGCACCATGAACACGCCGATCACCGCACACCCGACGGCATTCACGGCCAGCGTCGTCCACGGGAACCCGTCTGCCCCGACGGGCCACAGGAGCGAGGCACCGTAGCGGGCGGACGCCCCGATCATCCCGCCGAGTGCCACCACCGCCACCACCGGGGCGAGCCCGCGCGCCGGCCTGTGCCGTCGCGCGCGCTCGGACACCTCCACACCGGGATCGGTGGGTTCACCCGCCTCCCGGGACGTCTGGACTTCTCTCACCGCTCGTCTCCTACCTGCAGGCACCCGCACCCGGGCACACGTCATCGCAAGGTAGGGACCGTTGGCGGCAGCCATGCCACGGTTCGGGTACGGCGGGCCCCACCGCCGTGCGGGACCCATGGTCACCGCAGTGCCCAGCCTAACCTCCCCAACGGTGCTACGCCGCGTCCGGCCTCCCGCAGCGCCCACGGGCCGGTCGCCGCTGCGGCTGGGCGCAGGGTATTTCGCACCGGTCGGACGGGATGGTTCAGGTGGGAGGGGGGTATGCCAGCGGCACGGTAAGCGTGTTGCGCCGTCGGGAGTCCGCGCTCCCGTGGCCGGGCGCGTCGACTTGTGTGCCGGAGGCTCCGATCCCCTTGTCCCGACCTGCCCAGTACCACTTGCTGCCCCTGCCGGACGGATCGTGGGAGACGGTGAGTTGCCTGGCTTCCGTCATCCGGTGCCGCGCCACCGTACCGAGCGTGATCCTCGATGTGTCGGCGGTGGACCGGCTGACGATCGACGCCTTGTCGGTACTGGTCCGCAAGGCGATGCGGCTCCACTCCGTCGAGGGCGAGCTGCTGCTCGCCGGGCCCTGCCCCGCCGTACGCAAGGTCATCGAGCGGACGGGAACCGGTCTGCTGCTGCCCGGCTTTCCCGACAGCGCCGCCGCGGTCCGCGCCCTGGCCGAGGACGGCCGCACCTGGCGCCGTGTGGAGCTGGCCACCGATCAGAGCTCGCTCTTCACCGACCCGTCACCGCAGCAGTGACGTCGAGGTGGCGGGGAATCCGGAGGGGGAGAAGGCCCTGGTCACCGGTGGCGACTCGGGTATCGGCCTGGCCGTGGCCCTGCTGTACGCGCGCGAGGGCGTCGGCGTCACCATCGTCTACCTGCCCTGTGAACACCGGATGCCGAAGAGACCCAGCAGCTCATCGAAGCCCACGGCCGCCGGTACGTGGCGGCCCTGCCGCATCCGCGGGCCGGGACGCGCTCAACGCCAGCGCGACGGAGGAAGCGCTCAAGGGCAGCACGACCATGATCGACTACGCGGCACCCAAGGCCGCGGTCATCACGTTCACCAGCGTCCATCGCCCCCACCTCGCCGAACGCGGCGTACGGGCCGACGTGGTGGCGCCTTCAGTCGAGGCTGTGGTTGCTCAGCACGTGGTCGGCGGCCTGTTGGAGCGGCTGGTTGTGGCGGAAGGCGTGCGCCCGCAGGCGGGCCAGGGCGTCGTCGGTGCTGAGGCGGTGCTTCTCGGCGAGGATGCCGGCGGCCACGTGGACGTTGGCCGGGTAGCCCTGCGGGCCGGTCCGGGAGCGGCGGGGTTCGGCGGTGAGCAGGTGGGGGTGTTCGTCGAGGGTGAGCAGGGCCAGGATGCGGGCGTAGGCGCGGGCGCGGGCCTTGTGCCGAGGGCTGAGGAGGCCGGGTGTGGTGCGGTAGAGATCGACGGCACCGCAGCGCAGCGCGCCGATGGTCAGGGGAAGCGCGGTGACGCTGCGCACGTGCTGTTCGGCCGCGGCCTGGGAGAAGGCGGGCCACCGTTCGAAGGCCTGGTGCAGGTCGGCTTCTTCGACGAGGGCGCCGGTGACGTAGGCCTCGGTGCAGGGGCCTTCTCCGGAGACGAGCTGGGCGTCCTCCATGAGTTCGGCGCGCTCGTCGCCGGCATAGCCGAGTAGGCGCAGGTCGTCGGCGGCGACCAGCGTGATCCCCAGGCAGTCGGCGTTCAGGTCCTCGGCACATGCCCGGCAGGCGGTGGCCAGGGTGATGTCACCGCCTGCGGTGGCGGTGATGCGGCGCCAGGCGGCGGCTTGGTCGTCGTCATGCATGGGACATCCCAACGGGTCGGGGATGGCGCGGGACTGCCGCACCGGTGGCCCGGCGCGGCCTGGTGACCGATGCGGTCAGGGCGGCGGGATCTCACCGGTGTCGATGTCTCCGGCGATCACCTGGCGGCACAGCTCGGACAGCCGCAGATGGTTCCTGCGGGCGTGCCGGCGCACCGCGTCGAAGGCGTCGTCGAGGCTGGTGTTCCAGCGTTCGGCGAGGATGCCCTTGGCCTGTTCGATGACGATGCGGCTGGACAGGGCGGCCTGCAACTGGGCACGTTCCTGGTTGCCGTGGGCGATGGTGCGGTGCTGGAGGATGGCGATGGTCGCCACGTCCGCCAGTGCCTGTGCCACGCGCGCGTCGGCACCGGACAGGTCCTGCCTGCGGGTGTGGAAGAGGTTCATCGCTCCGACGGACCGCTCCCGCAGGCGCATCGGCAGCGCGTGGGTGACGGCGAAACCGCTCTGACGGGCCTGCTCGGCGAAGCGCGGGAAGCCGTCGGTCTGCGCGGGCGAGCCGAGGTCGACGTTGAGCCGGGCGGCGCCGTCCCGGTGGCACTCCACACAGGGCCCCTCCTCGTGCTGGAGCGCGAAGAGTTCCAGCAGGCGGGCGTGCTCGTCCGAGGCGGCGATCAGCTGCAGCCGGCCTCCCGGGTCGACGAGCATGACGCCGACCGCCGACACATCGAGCAGCTCGACGCAGCGGCCGCACAGCGTGTGCAGGAAATCGATCAGGTCGAAGTCGTCGACCAGCGTATCGACGGCGTCGAGGACAGCCGCCAGCAGGCGTTCCTCTCGAGTCATGACTCTTTTCATCCCTTCACCGGTCGGACACGCCCGGCCCGTCTTGATCCTTGCGGAAGTGCACCCGCCGGGCCACCACGTCCTCGGCGACGTCCACGACCGGCCGGCCACGGGCGAAGGCGTAGGCCCGCAGCCGCACCAGTGCCTGGGCCAAGGTGGTCTCCGCCTGGACGCTGACCATCCCGGCGGCCTGGTGCACCGCCGCCCGGTACAGCACCGAATCGCCCTTGGCGTCGGAGGCGGCCCACTGCTGCGCGCCGTCCGCCAGTACGGCGGTCAGCGCCCCCGCCACCAGCCACGCATCGGTGTGCTCCGCCTCCTTCAGCGGGCCGGGTGCCGCACGCTGCAGGGTCAAGGTGCCCAGGCAGGCACCGCCGAGCAGCAACGGGAAACAGAACACCGCCCCCACGCCCAGTCCGATGGCCTCGGGCAGCAGCGCCGGCCACCGGCCTGCCGCGACGTGCACCAGATCGGGCTCGATCACCGGCGCACACATGGCGGCCGTCTCCAGGGCGGGGCCCTGGCCGAGGGTGTACTGCAGGTCCTCCAGCCGGGCACTCGTCCCGGGGGTCGACCACACCAGCTCCCCCGGTTCGCCGGTGACCGGCAGCGAGACGGCGACCCCGTCGACACCGAGCGCCTGGGCGCACCGTGCCGCGTCGACGCCGATCAGCTCCTTGCCGCCGGACGAAGCGCGGAGATCCCCCAGCACAGCAGCCAAGTCGCCCTTGGATGCCATGCCCGTCACCTCCCGTACCGTTCCGGCCCACGGCCCGTCCAGCTTAGTGCTCCCACCGTCTGCACACACCATCCACCCGGTGACCTGCACGGCGGCGTCCGGGGGCGGCGGGGGAATTCAGCGGGTCCTGCACTTCCAGGGCACACGAGGAGGCGTACGCTGGTAGAGCCAGGCCGCCCGAACACAGTCTTCGGGTCGTCCTGCACGACACCTGGCCCAGACCCGCCCGGGCGGCACCGGTGCACGCCCACAGAATCGGGTCTCCCTCATGTGCGCACACAGGGCATGGAGCCCTTCATCCGTAGTGAGTCTGCCGTGACAGTTCTCCGGGCCGAAGCCGTCGTCCTCGCCGCCCGCCATCTGCACGACCCGGCCCCGGCCCGCAGCCTCATCGCGGCGTGCCGCACCGCACTCAGCCGGCCGTACTCGGTGGGGCTGACCCTGGCCGTGGACGTCGCCCGGGCCCAGCAGGTCTCCCTGGCCGCCGCCGGACCGCTGGCCGCACCGGGCGAGACCCTCCAGATCGACCTCGGGGAAGGGCCGTGCATCCAGGCCCTGGAGCAGCACACGCCCGTCCTCGCCGCCGACCTGCACGACACCGAAACCACCCGCCGGTGGCCCGTCTACGCCGAACATGCCCTCGCCTGCGGCATCTGTGCCGTCTTCTCCCTCCCGGTCGTGCACGGGCTCCCCGGCACCAGCCGGGCCGGCCTCGTCCTTACCCTCTACCACGACCACCCCGGCCCGCTGTCCGGTGCCGAGTTGGGCACCGCCCGCACCCACGCCCACGCCGCCGACCTTCTCCTGCTGACCGCCCTCGCCTCGGCGGAGGGCGAGACCACCGACGCCTGGTTCCTGCCGTCCGACGCGGTGATCCACCAGGCCGTCGGCAAGATCAGCTACCGCCACGCCCTCACCGTCGACCAGGCCCTGGCCCTGCTGCGCGCCCACGCCCACACCCACGGCATCAGCCTGGCCGACTTGGCCCAGGCCGTCGTGCACGACGGCCTGGGCCTGCCCGACCCGCCCCAGCCGCCCGCTCCCGACCAGCGCTGACCCGGCCGACGCGGGTCCCCCGCGCCCGTGTGACGACCGCAGACAAGCGGACGGCCCTTTTTGCATAACGGGCGTTGTGTGAATTCCCATGGCTCGGTACGGTGCCGCCACCGCCTGGTACTCACGATGGGGAGCCGTGTCCACCATGTATGACGTCGCAGTGCTCGGAGCCGGCTTCGCCGGTGTGGTCGCCGCCCGGGATCTCAGCATCGCGGGCCACTCGGTGGTGCTGTGCGAAGCGCGGGACAGGATCGGCGGCCGGACGTACACGGGGAAGGCGTTCGGCCGCTCGGTGGAGTTCGGCGGCGCGTACGCACACTGGACCCAGCCGCACGTCTGGCGTGAACTCAGGCGCTACGGCATCGGCCTGTCCGCGCCGCTGGAGGCCGAGCAGACCTACTGGCTCGCCGACGGTGCCGTGCACTCGGGAACCGCGGCCGAGTACGCCGGCATCGCCGGCCCGCTGACAGATCGTTACGTGGCCGACGCGCGGGCGAGGTTCCCGCAGCCGTCCGACCTCGCCGCCGCCGGCACCAGTGCGATCGAGAAGGAGACGCTCGGGGACCGGCTCGACTCGCTACACCTGTCCGCATACGACCGGGACGTGCTCGACGGCATGCTGGCACCGCTGGTCCACCGCTACGACGAGCAGGGCGTCGCCCAGTTCCTGCTGTGGGCCGCGACCACCTTCGGCGACTGGGGCGCGTTCCTCGAAACCGCCGGTACGTGGCCCATCGGGGGCGGGACCAAGCGGCTGCTCGACGCGATCGCCGGCGAGTCGGAAGCCGAGCTGCGCCTGTCCACGCCGGTGACGGCGGTCGAGGACGACGGGACCGGGGTCGTCGTGACCACCCGGGGGAACGGCCGCGTCCGAGCACGGCACGCCGTCGTGGCGCTGCCGCTCAACGTCCTGAGCGACGTGACCGTCACGCCTCCGGTCGCCCAGCCGGTGCGCACCCTGATCGAAGAGCGCCATCCGATGAAGACGAGCAAGATCTGGGCGCGGGTCAAGGGGGAGATCGAACCTTTCGCCGCCGGCGCCCCGGTCGGCAAGCACCCCGTCAACGCCGCCCGGACGGAATACCGCCACGACGGCGACACGCTCGTCATGTGCATGTGCTCCGACGCCTCGGCGCTCGACAGGGCCGACCGGGAGGCGGTGCAACGCGCGCTGCGGACCTTCGCCCCCGGCCTCGAAGTGGTCGGCACCGCCTGGCACGACTGGGCGACCGACCCGTTCTCGCAGGGCACTTGGGCGCACCACCGGCCGGGGAACCTGACCCGGGCCGTACCCCGGATGCGCGAGCCCCACGGGCGCATCCGCTTCGCCGGCGGCGACATCGCGGCGATCGGTGTCGGCGGCATCGACGGCGCGATCGAGACCGGAGCCCAGGCGGCCCGGGACATCGCCCGCACGCCGGCCGAGGAGGTCTGACCGCTCCCGTGCGGGTACGGGAGCGCCCGTGCGGATACGGGAGCGCCCGTGCCCGCACGACGGCGGTGACGGCGCATGCGATGACGGCACGGGCCGACGGCATGTCACGCCCACACGGCGAGGGCGCTCACGAGCCGGACGTGCGATGTGCACCCGAGGGCGGCGCGATCAGCGTGACCGCGGCATCGAGGAGCGCCTGGACCCGGCTCGCCGTGAATCGCCCGGGCTCGATGGGGAACATCATCGTCCAGCCGTCACCGATGGCGCCGAGCTGGTCGGCGAGCAGGTCGGCGGGGATGTCGTCGCGGACGGATCCCTGCGCCTGTCCGGTTGCGAGGAGCGAGGCGAGCACGTCGCGGTGGCGGGCGTAACGCCGCTCGATGACGGCGGCGAAGGCCGGTTCGTACCGTGCGTGGGCGAGCAGCTGGGACATCACGGGCCAGAACTCGGGGTCGTCGGCGGTCCGGAACAGCCACCGCTCCAGGATCGCCCTGATGTCGGGCCGGGTCCGGCCGGTCGCGAGCATGGCGTCGAAGCTGTCGAAGCGGCTCTCGGCCACCGCGGTGACCAGCTCCTCCTTGTTCGCGAAGTAGTACGTCACCGCCCCGGTCGTGCACCCCGCGCGTTGGGCCACCTTGCGCAGGGAGGTCTGGGCGTAGCCCTCCTGCGCGATCACCGAGGCAGCCGCCTTCAGCAGCTCGGCCCGCTTCGCCTCGCGGTCGCCCACCGGGCGGCCACGCCGTACGACCGCTCCGGTTCCGCTGTCGCCGCTCACGGGTCGGGTGGGGTTCTCAGGCATCCCACGATTCTGCCACAGAATTAACGTAACACCCGTTGTGTAAATGTCTGACGCTCGTTACGGTGCTGCCACCACCTGACATACGGGAGGAACACCCATGCAGGAGTCAGTGAGGAACGCATTCCGCAACGACGGCGCCGTCCTCCTTGCGGGCTGCCTCGACGCGGCGCAGTTGGCGCGGTGCCACGAGGCGTACCACTGGGCCGTCGAGAACCACGGCCCGCACGCCACCCGGATGTTCGACGGCACCGAGCGGCAATCGCACGTCGACAACGCCAACCCGCTCGCCAAGCCCCGGCTGGACGCCCTGGTGTCGTCGTTGCCGTTCGGCCGGCTCTTCGCCGGCCTCTGGGGCTCGGAGCACGTCTGGTACTTCGCCGAGGAGATATTCCTCAAGGCCGGTGGACGAGGCGCCCGCACGGCCTGGCACCAGGACACCGCGTACCTGCCCTGGGCCGGCGAGCACTGGGCCAACGCGTGGATCAGCTTCCAGGCGCTCCCGAAGGCGAACTCGCTGGAAATCATCCGCGGCTCCCACCACGGCCCCCAGTACGACGGGACCACCTTCGCGAACCCCGACGATCCGACCGAACCCCTGCACGGTGTCGGTGCCCTGCCCCGCCTGCCGGACATCGACGCCGAGCTCGCGCGCGATCCCGACGCCTACGAAGTGCTCTCCTGGGCGACCACGCCCGGCGATGTCGTCGTGCTCCATCCCGGCGCACTGCACGGTGGCGCGCACGTCGACGCGACATGCCCGGAGCGCCACACGCTGGTCCTGCGCTTCTTCGGCGACGACGCGACGTTCCGGCCCCTCCCGGAGGTGCACAAGCACTTCGCCCGCAACGGCGTTCTCTTCGTGGAGGAGATGGCGAAGCTGAACCCGGGAGACCCGTTCCGCTCGCCCGTCTTCCGGCAGCTCGTCTGACCGGGCCCCGCGATGAGGACCCACGACACGCAGCGTCGATCGGTCAACCCGCCCCCCACCGACGCGCTGTACGACAGGCTGCACTTCTCGCAGGCCACGCGCGTCGGCGACATGATCTGGGTGTCGGGCCAGGTCGGGGTCGACACCACCACCATGGCGCCCGCCGTCGGCATGGACGCCCAGGCCCGGCTCGCTTTCGAAGGCGTACGCACCGTCCTCGAAGCCGCCGGGGCGGGCCTGGAGGACATCGTCGAGCTGACCACGTTCCACACCGATCTCCGTGGCGACATGCCGGTATTCAGCCGGGTCAAGGACGAGTACATCACCGGCCGGTACCCGTCCTGGACCGCGATCGGGGTGGCCCAGCCGGCCCTTCCCGAGCTGCTGGTCGAGATCCGCGCCGTCGCCGTGGCCGGCTGCGGCCGGCAGGACCGCTCGCCGACCGGCTAGGGACGTGGCCGACCGCGGACGTATCGGCCGCGCGCCGGCGCGCTCACCCCTGGCCCCAGGCACCCGCTCGGGTTCCGGCTCCGGTTCCCACTCCGGTCACCACCCGAGACACGCCCCGAAGGCCGCCCGCTCGACGTCGGAGCGCTCGTACCATCGGTCGGGAATGCCCCATTCAGCGCCACTCCGTCACACGACGACCCCTCAGAAAGGCCCGTCCGTGCATCGTTGGCTTTCCGAACGACGCCGAACGGCGGTGGGCCTGGCCGGCGCGGTGTGCGCGGCCGCCGTCCTCCCCATCGACAGTGTGGCGCGGATTTCGTCCATGGATGTCGGCGTGCTCGTGTTCTTCGCCTACCTGGTCCCCTATCTCGCGATCACCTTGGTCACCTTCCTGACCACTCCTCCGGAGCAGGTTCGCTCCTGGGCGCATCGCGAAGCCCGTGGCACGTTCATGCAGCGCTATGTCCTCGGGACCGCCCCCGGGCCAGGGGTCTCGCTTTCTATCGCGGCTGCCGCGCTGGTGGTGGCGGTGTTGTGGCTGCCCGGCCACATCAGCACCATGTTCTCCGCCCTCCCCCGCACGCTGGTGGCTCTCGCTCTGGTCGTCGTCGCCTGGATCTGTGTGGTCGTGGCCTTCGCGGTCACCTTCCAGGCCGACAACCTCGTGGAGAACGAGGAGGGTCTCGAATTCCCCGGGGAAGATTCCCCGGCCTGGGCCGATTACGTCTACTTCGCCTTGTCGGCGATGACGACGTTCGGCACCACCGACGTCAATGTGACCTCACGGGAAATACGGCGGACGGTGGCGGCGAACACGGTCATCGCCTTCGTCTTCAACACCGTCACGGTGGCGATTCTGGTTTCCACACTGGGCAGCAGATAGCACGCTGCGACGAAGAGCTGCTGTTCACCGCCTGTTCTCGGTGGGCAACGGCCGGGCCGGGCCGACCAGGACGTCGCTGTGCGGGGAGCGGGCCTTGGCCGGCGGGGGGACGGCCGGGCCAGGGGTGCCCCCGGAGTCCGGATACAGCAGCGCGTGGCACCGGCGGGCTTCGGCCGCGGCCTCCGCGCACGGCACCACGGTGTGCTCCGTCCTGCCGTCCGGCCACAGCGTGGTGATCAGGCACAGGCCGTCGAGGCGGCGTGCGGCCCGCAGGTGCCGGGCCACGTCGCGCGCCCCGGCCGGCACCGTCAGGCACGCCTCGCCCGCGGTGTCGAACTCCGCTACGGCCAGGCCCTCGCCCCGCAGCCGTTCCCCCACCGCCCGGCGTTCCCGCCCGGACCTGAAGCACCACACGTCGCTGTTCCGGTGTACGACGACCGCGGCCGCCTCCGGGCCCGTCCCCACGACGGTCCCGCCCTCCGGGGCCCCGCACCACGGAAAGGGACGGCACAGCAGCCGCACTCCTCCGCGCTCCGCCCAGTCCACGGCGCCCTCGTGGACGACCTTGGCCCCGTGCCGGGACATCCGGCGCGCTCCCTCGTAGCTGATCCGGAAGAGGGTGCGGGCCTCCGGGACCAGGTAGGGGTCAGCGGTGCACACTCCGGGCACGTCGGAGAAGAGTTCGCAGGTGCCGGCGCCCAGCGCGGCGGCCACCGCGACCGCCGAGAGGTCGGAGCTGTTGCGGCCCAGCATGACCGTCCGGCCGGCCGCGTCGACCGCCTGGCCGCCGGGGACGACCGCGACCGGGCAGCCGGCCAGGGCCCCGGCCAGCGTTTCGGGTCCGGCCGAGACGAGTCTCGCCCGGTCGCCCGGCCCCGCGGCGAGGAGCCCGGTGTCCGCCGCCTGGAGCGGGCGGGCGGTCACGCCCTCGGCGTCGAACGCGGCGGCCAGCAGGGCGACGCTCACCGTCTCGCCGGTGGTCAGCAGCATCGCGGCGGCGTCCGCGGGCGGGGCGTCGACCAGGGCGTCCAAGGTCTGCTGGAGCCTGCCGGTGGTCCCGGACATCGCGCTCGCCACGACGACCAGCGGGCGCTTCTCCTCGGTGACGCGGCGCACCGCGTACCGGGCCACCCGGTGGTAACCGTCGAGGTCGGCGAAGGCCGAGCCACCGAACTTCAGCACCAGCGGACGCCCGCCGGGCGTACGGCGGTCCGTCATCCGAGCCACCCGTTCTTCAGGGCGAGTTCCACGATCTGCAACGCGTTGAGCGCCGCCCCCACCCACAGGTTGTCGGCGACCACCCAGAGCGCCGCCGCCCGGTCGTCCTCCGGCTCGACGCGGATGCGCCCGACGTGGACCAGGGCACGGTCCTCCGGCCGGGCGAAGACGGTACGGGGCATCGGGTACGAGGGGCTCTGCGACCGGCCGTGGACCCGTAACCCGGGTGTCGCGGCCAGGGCCGCCTCTACGGACTCGGCCGTGACCGGCTCCCGCAGCCTGACGTGCACGGCCTCGGAGTGGCAGTCGAAGACCGGCACCCGTACCGCGGTGGCGCGCACCCGCAGGTCCGGCAGGCCGAGGATCTTGCGCGGTTCGCGGACGAGCTTGCGCTCCTCATGCGTGCGCCCGGTGTCGTCCTGAAGTCCTATCTCCGGTACGAGATTGAAGGACAGCGGCTGCCCGAAGCGCCCACCGGGGGCGCCCTGCGCGCCGGGGTCGTCCAGGACGGCCCTGGACCCTTCGGCCAGTTCCCGCAGGCCGCGCACTCCGCCGCCGGACGCCGCCTGGTAGGTGGCCACCACGACGTCCTCCAGGCCGGCCAGTTCGTGCAGCGGCTTCAGGGCGCGCACCAGCTGGATGGTCGAGCAGTTGGGGTTGGACACGAGGTTCGGTTCCGGCCGGTCGTCGAGCACGCCGGGGTTGACCTGCGGTACGACGAGGGGGACGGCGGGGCGCATCCGGAAGGCGGAGCTGTTGTCGACGACCAGCACCCCGGCCGAAGCCAGCCGCTCCGCCTCGCGGGCGCTGATCTCCGCGCCCGCGGAGAAGACGGCGACGTCCAGGCCCCGGGGGTCCAGGCCGTCGAGCGTCACCAGTTCCGCCATGGGCAGCGACAGTCCCAGCTCCCGGCCAAGGTCCCGGCCGAGGCTGCGCGCCGAGCCGACGGGCACCACCTGTTCCACCGGTACGATCCCGCCGTCGAGCAGGGCCAGGCACTCCCGGCCCACCGCTCCGGTGGCACCCACTACCGCGATGCGCAGCATGCACGTCCTCCTGTCGGGCCCCGCGCGGGGCTCATCTCCTGGTGGTGCCGGGCAACCGCCCCCGGAAGGCACGCCGGTACGCGTGGGGGGTGGTGTTGAGGGACCGCACGAACTGGTACCGCAGGGCCGCCGCGTTGGCGAATCCCGTACGGGCCGCGATCACCTCCATCGTCTCGTCCGTGTTCTCCAGCTGCCGCTGGGCGCTCAGCACCCGCTGCGCCAGCAGCCAGCGGTAGGGGGTGGTCCCCGTCTCCGCCCGGAACCGGCGGGCGAAGGTGCGCGGTGACATACAGGCCCGCGCCGACAGCTGTTCGACGCTGATCTCCTGGTCCAGGTGCTGCTCGGCCCAGACCAGCACCTCGCGTACGCCGTCCTCCCCGCAGTGGGCGACCGGCCGCTCGATGTACTGGGCCTGGCCGCCTTCCCGGTGCGGGGGCACCACCATGCGCCGGGCGATGGCGTTGGCGACGTCGCTGCCCTGGAGCTTGCGCACCAGATGGAGGCAGGCGTCGATGCCCGCCGACGTACCGGCCGAGGTGAGGATCGGGTCCTCGTCCACGTAGAGCACTCCCGGTTCGACCCGGGCCTTGGGGTAGCGCTCGGCGAGCGCCTCCGCGTACCGCCAGTGTGTGGTGCAGCGCCGGTCGTCGAGCAGTCCGGCGGCGCCCAGGACGAAGGCGCCGACGCAGACACTCACCACCCGGGCGCCGCGGGCCACCGCTTGGCGCAGGGCTTCCAGCAGGGCGGGCGGGAAGTCCCTGGTGTGGAAGTCGTCCCCGACCGGGATGGCGATGAGGTCGGCGTCCTCCAGCCGGTCGAGACCGTACGGCGTGCTGATGGTGAACCCGGGCACCGCCCGCACCGAAGGGGACTCCGCGGCGACGAGTGCGAAGTCGTACGCGGGCAGCCCCTCCTCCCTGCGATCGATCCCGAATACTTCGCATATGACACCCAGTTCGAATGGATGAACGTTCTCCAGCAGGACCGCGGCTACGTTCTTCAGCATGGGACCCAATGTGGCAGTAAAGCGTGGGGTTCTGACAGTCTTCACACTGTTTCCTGGCCGGATCGGCCCGCATACTCTCAGCGTGGACCTGAATCAGCAGGGAGTCCGGCACGCGAACCCGTGGGCGGCGACACCTCGCCGAAGGGTTCGTCGAGGGATACGATCCCGCTGCGGATTCCCAGCACGACCGCTTGCGTACGGTCGGACACCCCCGCCTTCGTGAAGACCGCGGACAGGTGGTTCTTCACCGTCTTCTCGGAAATCCCGAGCGCCCTGGCGACGCGGCGATTGGAATTGCCCTGGGAGATGAGCACCAGAATCTGGCGTTCGCGGGCCGTCAGGAGGTCGAGCGCCGCCCGGGCCGCGCGGTCCCCCGCGGAGGGGGACGGTCCCGCGGCCGCCCGCAGGTCCTCTATCAACTGCTCCTGGGCTTCGAGCGCGTCCTGTGCCTCACCGAGCGCCTTGTACACGTTGGTGACCGCTTTGACCAGGGCCGCGACGGGCCGCGACGGTGCTCCGCAGAACTCGCAGCACCGCTGATATCTCAACTCCGCGACGGGCCCTCGCGCAACACGTGACATTCTGTGCATTCCCTCCGCCGACATGGATGGGTCGAATCGCACTTCTCCGTAAGACTCGGTCTCCTCCGCAGAACTCGGGCTCGTCCGCCGGGCCCGGGACGGTGCTTTCGGGTCGGGGCAGCGGGTCAGGAAGGAATACGGGTGTGGATCGCCACGGTTTTGCACCGCGTGTATTCGCGCAGCGCCTCCAGCCCCTTTTCCACACCGATTCCGGAACGCCGGTAGCCGCCGAACGGCAACTCCACTCCCCCGGCCGCGCCGTAGTCGTTCACGAAAACCTGGCCCACCCGCAATCGCCCGGCGAGCCAGTGGGCCGTGGTCACGTCGGACGTCCAGACTCCGGCGGCCAGCCCGTACGTGGTGTGTTCCGCCAGGGCGACCGCCTCGTCCAGCGTGTCGAAGACCGACACGCACAGGACCGGGCCGAAGATCTCCTCGTTGAAGACGCGGTGCCGGGGGGACACCCGGTCGAGGAGGGTGGGCTCCACGTAGAAGCCGTCCGCGTACGCCGCTCCGCCGGGCACTCCGCCGCCGACGACGACCTCGGTGTCCCGGCGGCCCTCGGCCAGGTGGGCGAGGACCCTCTCGCGCTGTTTCGCGGAGATGAGCGGCCCCATGTCGGGATCGTCGATGCCCGGGCCGAGGCGCAGGGCGCGGAACCGCTCCGCGAGGGCGGCCACCAGGTCGTCGTGCACGGACCGGTGCACGAGCAGGCGGCTTCCGGCGCTGCAGTTCTGCCCGGCGTGCTCCGTGATCGCCTCCACGATCTGCGGCACCGCCCGTACGGCGTCGTAGTCGGGGAGCACCACCTGCGGCGACTTTCCGCCCAGTTCGAGCGTGACCGGCACGATGTTCCGCGCGGCGGCGGCCATGACGGCCTCGCCGACCTCCCGCGAGCCGGTGAACGCGATGCGGTCCACGCCGGGGTGCGCGGCGAGCGCGGCCCCCGCTTCCGCTCCGTAGCCCGGCACGACGTTCAGGACGCCCGCCGGGAGCCCCGCCTCCTCGACGAGGCCGGCCAGGCGGAGCGAGGTCAGGGGCGCGTCCTCGGCGGGCTTGAGGACACAGCAGTTCCCCGCGGCGAGGGCCGGGGCCAGGGTCCGTGCGGCGATCTGCAGCGGGTAGTTCCACGGGATGATGTGCCCGCACACGCCGTACGGTTCGCGCAGGGTGAAGGCCAGCCGGTCCGGCCGCTGCTGGATCGTTTCACCACCGAGGGACTCCACCGCGTTGGCGTAGAAGTCGAAGTACCGGGCGGCGACGTCGGCGTCCGTCAGCGACTGGCTGAGCGGCTTGCCGGTGTCCAGGGTCTCCAGCCGGGCCAGTTCCTCGCGCTCGCCGCGCAGGGCGTCGGCGACGCGCCGGCAGACCCGGGAGCGCTCCACCGGTGTCGTGAACCGCCAGACCATCTCGTACGCCTGCCGGGCCGCTTCCACCGCCGACCCGACCTCGGCCGGACCGCAGCGGGCGACACGGGCGAAGGGGCGGGCGTTCGACGGATCGAGGACGTCGATCCACCGCTGGGTGGAGATCCTTTTCCCCGCGATGACAGCCGCGTGCTCAGGTACACCTGCTCGACTCACGGATTTATCCAGCTCCTTGACGCGGGGGGGGGAGGGCAGGGGAGGTGGGGGTGGGGGCGCTTCCGTTGCTTCGCCGTCAGCGGGTCATCGAGCCGACGATGACCCTTTCGAGATCGCGCGCCTCGACGTCGCGCGGGCAGCACACCAGCAGTCGCTGCTGCTTGAGCGCGCCCTGGACGAGTGCACGGACGTCCTTGGCGCTGTAGCCGAAGTCGCCCAGACCGGCGGAGCCCCCGGTGTCCGCCACGAGGCTCAGCAGCGTCGCCGGAAGCACGTCCGAACCGTTGGCCGCCGTCACCCCGTCGAGGTTCGCGCCGAGCAACTCCGCAGCGCGGAGGTGGCGTTCCGGCGCGGTCGGGTACGTGAACTCGAACGCCGCCGCCGCGGTGGAGACGACCGCGGCACCGTGCGGCACCATGGCGTGGTCGACCTCATATCCGTCCGGCCGGTAGTCGCGGACCAGCCCGGCAATGGGATAGGCGCAGGCGTGCGGGATGTGGGTTCCGGCGTTGCCGAATCCCATGCCCGCGAAGCTCGCGGCCCGGCTCATTCCCGTACGGGCTTCCAGGTCGGCGGGGTTCAGTACGGCCCGCCTGAGGTAACGGCCCACCAGTTCCAGGGCCTGCTCCGCCCATACGTCGCTGATCGGGTTGGCGCCGATGTACAGGGGGCGGTCCGCCGGCGTGGGGTACGGCGGACGCCGGTCGTAGGCGCGCGCGGTGTAGGACTCGCAGGCGTGCGTCAGGACGTCGTACCCGGACGAGGCGGTGACCGCCGGGGGCAGTGTCAGGGTGTTCGCCGGGTCGACCAGCGCCAGGGAGGGCAGCAGCCGCAGGTCGCTGATCCCGGTCTTCACGTTCAGGCCGGCCACGCCGAGGGCGACCATGGCGGTGCACTCGCTGCCGCTGCCGGCCGTGGTGGGCACCGCGACGAGCGGCTTGAGCGGGCCGGGAATCGGGGCACCGGCGCCGATCGGGGCGTTCAGGTAGTCGCGTACCGGGCGGCCGGGGTGAGTCAGCAGCAGGTTCAGCATCTTGGCGGTGTCGATCGAACTGCCGCCGCCGAGGCCGACGTAGCCGTCCACCTGGAGGTCCGCCAGTTCACGGGCGGCCTCGGCGCAGCTCTCGTCGGTGGGTTCCACCCGGGCCCGGTCGAACAGCGCGACCGAGATGCCCTCCTGCTCGATCTGCTTGGCGACGCGGGCGGGCAGTCCGAGGCCGGCCAGGACGGGGTCGGTCACCAACAGGACCGAGGTGATACCGGACGTGCGCAACGCGTGGCCGATCTCCCGGGTGGCGCCGACACCGAATTTCAGCGGCGGAGCCTGCCAGCTGATGATGCGTTCCTGCTCCGGCGCATTTCCGCCCCACCCGAACGATGCCACAGTCCAACCCCCGCCTTCATTCACTGAACTTGGATTTCCGGTCCATGGACAAATGGAGAACGGTGACACATGACCGAGTGACTCGGGCGACTTGGTCAAAGCGGTGCCGAGCACACTGAATTCGACCGGATCAGGGCCATAGTAGACAGTCGATTTCAGTCACGCCATAGGACTCTGGTCCTATGGCCGGATCGCCCTCGTGGCACAGCCAGCAATCTTGCGGAAAACTGGTCGGCGGGGCCGGCCGACGGTACGCCCCCGGCCGTGGATGCCCCGTATCGGCCCACTCCGCGACGGGATTCGGACGGCCGCGGGAACGCTGCCGGGACCGCGATCATAACGCCGGAATCATCCCCCTGATGTTTTCGGTGGGGGCGGATCCCGGCCATTCCCCCGCACGACGACATCAGCGTCGTGACCGTTCGCTTCCCGAGGAGATCCGCCGGGGCAGGAATCCCGTGACCGGGCACGGCGGCACGCCCCGGCCCCGCTCCCCCGGTGTCCGCCGGGCACGCCGTACGGCCATGGCAGGAATTCGAGGTTCCTCGTCAGTGCTGCCACTGTTGCGGTCGGCGCTCCTTCCGCACAGTGAGCTGCATGGCACAGAACAACGCGACGAAAGCGCCGGACGGGGCCGGGAAGCAGCACGCGGGCGTGCGGCAGGTCTGGCGCGAGTCCCCCGCAGCGGTGAAGTCCCTGCTGGCCGGCACCATGATCAACCGGCTGGGCGGCTTCGTGCAGGTCTTCATGGTGCTGTACCTGACGCACCGCGGCTTCTCCGGCACCCAGGCGGGCGCGGCGCTCGGTGTGTACGGCGGCGGAGCTGTGCTCGGGACGCTGGTCGGGGGCTGGATGTCCGACAGGCTCGGGCCGCGGCTGACGATCGTGTCCACCTTGCTGGGGTCGGCCGTACTGCTCCCCTGCGTCCTCTACCTGGACAACTACTGGGCCATCCTCGCGGTCATCGGCGTCAGCGGCGCGGCCAGCATGGCCTACCAGCCCGCCTCCACCAGCGTGATCAGCTCCCTCACGCCGGCCGAGCGGCACGTCATGATCTTCGCCATGGGCCGGTTGGCGATCAACCTCGGCACCACGGCCGCGCCTCTGCTGGGCGCCGCACTCGTCAAAGTCTCCTGGGACTTCCTGTTCTGGGGCGAGGCGCTGGCCGTGGTGATCTTCTCCGCGGTCGCCGCGACCACCCTGCCGCACCGGGTCGTGCCGGAGACGAGCGGGTCGGCGGACGCGGGCGCCGGGGACGGCGGGGACGCGCCCAGGGCCTCGTACCTGGCGGTGCTGGCCGACCGCCGCTATCTGCTGTTCCTGCTGGCGATGTTCGTCAGCTCCGTGATCTACATCCAGCACATCTCGGCTCTGCCGCTGACCGTGCAACACCTCGACCTGGGCGTCGAGGCCTATGCGGCGATGATCGCACTCAACGGCTTCCTCGTCATCGCCTGCGAGCTGCTGGTCGCCAAGGTGGTGCAGCGCTGGCGGATCCGCACCGCCGTGATCATCGGTGTCCTGCTGACCGGCGTCGGCATGAGCATGTACGCCCTGCCGTGGGGGCTGGCCGCACTCGTGATCGCCACCCTCGTCTGGTCGCTCGGCGAGATCATCGGCTATCCGTCCCTGTTCTTCGCCTACCCCGCGCAGGCGGGCCCGCCCGGACTGCGCGGACGCTATCTGGGAGCCTCCAACGCCCTGTACGGACTCGGCAGCGCGATCGGCCCGTTCGTCGGAGTGATGATCTGGAACCGCTTCCAGGAAGGGCTGTGGATCGGCTGCGGAGTCGTGGGTCTGATCGCCGGCGCCGCCGCATGGGGCGGGGTCCGTCCGCCGGCCGACGCGTCGGACGGACCCAAGGACAAGGCCGAGGACGAGGGGGGCGTGGACAAGAAGGGCGGACTCGGCGATGCCGGAACAGCCGACGCGAAGATCCGTACGGGAACTTAGGGCGGCGCCGTATCCGCACCACGGAAGACCGTGCACGCAGCGGGAACCATCGCAGAAGGGGAAGTAGATGCCACGCCACGTAATCCTGGTCGACCCCTATTCCGAGGCCGCCGAATACGCCCGCGCCTTTCGGGCGCGGGGAGTCGAACCGGTGGCCGTGCTCAGCACACCGGCGCCTTTGAGGTCGTATCTGCACGGCTGGAAGCCGGAGGTCTTCTGCGCGACGCATTTCCACGACGGCGACTTCGCGAAACTCGCCGGAATCGTGCGCGGCTATGATCCGGTCGCCGTCGTCCCCGGCAATGAGTCCGCGGTCCGGCTCGTGGACGCGCTGGTCGAGGAACTGGCGCCGGGGACGGGAAATGTGCCCGAGCTGTCCGCGGCACGCCGTGACAAGTGGCCCATGGCCCAGGCCGTGGCGAGGGCGGGCGTTCCGTACCTTCGCACGTTCGCCACCGCGAGCGAGGAGGAGGCGGCCGACTGGCTGCGGGAGAACGGCCTGGAGGGACAGGCGCTGGTGCTCAAGCCCCGGTGCAGCGGCGGGACCGACGGGGTGCACCGGGTGGCGGCCGGCGAGGACTGGCGGCCCTCCTTCCGGCGGCTGCTGGGCTCCGTCAACATGTTCGACCTGGTCAACGACAGCATTCTGATCCAGGAGTTCGCCTCGGGAACCGAGTTCGTCGTGGACACCTACTCCGTCGACGGTGTGATGGGGCTGGTGGCCGTGGTCCAGTACAGCAAGTCGGCCAGGGGGAACCGCATCGGGGTCTACGACGCGGAGGACTACCTGCTGCCCGGCGATCCGCTGGTCGGCGTCCTGGAGGACTACACGCGCCGGGTCGCCGACGCGGTCGGCATCCGTACGGGCTGCACCCACACCGAGATCATGCTGACGGACGACGGCCCCCGGCTGATCGAGATCGCGGCGCGCCTCGACGGGGGCTGCGCGCAGCAGGCCGCGCGGCTGGCGACCGGGGACTCCCAGATCGACCGCGCCGTGCGGCACCACCTGGACTCCGCCTTCACCCCCGGATTCGAGATCGTGCAGCCCACCCGGGTGGTCTGGCTCTCCGCCGCGAACAGCGGCACCATGAGCAACGCGGAGGTGCTCGACGCGGCGCGCGAGCTGGCCTCGTTTCAGAAGCTGGCCTGCCGCTACCCCAACGGTTCGCGGGTGCCCAAGACCGAAGACCTCTTCACCACGCTCGGCTGGGTGCTGCTGTCCACCCCCGACCAGGACGTCCTCGACCAGGACACCAAGCGGGTACGGGAGATCGAGGCCAAGGTGGTGATCGATCCGCCCGGCCGGGCCTGACGTGCCACGGCCGGACGGCCCGGTCGGGTCGGGTGGGACGCTCATCCGGCCCGGCCGGGCCGTCCGGCCGGCGGTCTACTTGTCGTCGGCGAGCCCGGCGATGGCCTGGTCGAAAACCTCCCACGCCCGCTGGAGCACCCGCCCGCGCCACTCGGCGTCGTCGGGGCAGAAGGCATCGCGGATCAGCCGCTTGAGGTCCGAGCGCACGGCGTCGGCCGGTGCGTGGTACCGGTGCAGCCAGGTGTCGGCGCACAGCGCCAGCAGCACCTGGGGACCCGGCTGGGTGCCGAACTCCAGGGTGATCGCGGTCAGCCGGCTGTCCGCGCCGAGGCCGTCCGCCACGGCGGTCGCGGTGTTGCCGACGATCGGTGTGGAGGAGGAAGTGCCCTGTTCCGAGGCGGTGAGCGCCTCGCCGTACCAGCGTCGGGCCCGCTGGTGGGCGTCCGCGTCACGGCCGCCGCGGAAGATGGGTTCGCCGACACCGCGTGCGCCGAGCCCGGTGTGCAGGTCGATGTAACCGACGTGGGCCGCGCCCGCCATCTGCTCGGCCACCACCGTCTCGAACACCCGCCGGGACCAGGCCGGCGCCTGCCCGCCGTAGAACAGGCCGTCGGGGTGGCGGTACTGGCCCCGGGTCACGGCCTCCTGGAGGCGCTGCGGGCCGAGCCGGTCGCGCAGTGCGGTGAGGTGCGCGACCAGTTCGCTGGGGACGAACTCGCCGCCCGCCGCCGGCACCAGCGTGCCGTGCACGGCGTCGTAGGCGTCGTTGTGCGGCGGGGCGCCGTGGTCGACGAAGTTGCGGTTGAGGTCGACGTTGTCCTCATTGACGCGCCGCAGGTAGGCGAAGCCGTACGGGTTGAGGCCGTGCACCAGCAGCACCCCGGTGGCGGGCCCCGCGGCGGCCTGCGCGACACCTTCCCGCAGCAGGACCCGGGTCTGGCAGGCCGAACCGCAGAATCCCTCGATGCCGTGTGTCCCGGAGACCGTCACCAGCAGCTTCGCCGGGTCGGGCGGCCCCAGGTAAGCGGTGTCGACACCGAGTTCGCCGCCGTCGGGCCCGCGGTGCCCGGGCAGGACGAAGGTCCGCAGGCGTGCGCCTGCTTCCCGTGCCGCAGCCAGGAAGTCCGCGCGCGCCCGCGAGTAGTCGAGGGCGAGGCCGAGGGGAGTCTCGTCAGACATGCTGCCTCGCGTTCCTGGTGGTTGGGGTTCCTGGTGATGGGGAACGGCCGACGGGCCCGGAGCCCCGTGGGGACGCCGGGCCCGGTCGGCCGAGTGCGGCTCAGCGCTGCGCCGCGGGCAGCGGCACCCCGAGCGCCGTGAGGATCGAGTGGGCCCCCGCCGGTGTGGGGACGTGCAGCAGGCACAGCACCCGGTCCCCCGGCTCCGCGTGCTCGGCGAAGTACCGGTTGGCGTCCGGCACATGGCTCCTCGGCCGTTCCCGGTACAGGTCGAGCGGGCGGCCGATGCCGGGGACGACTCCGCGAGCCGGGTCGAAGGCCGCTCCGGGGGCAAGTGTCTCGGCGACCTCGGCCGCCAGGGCCGCCAGGCTGTCGTCCTTGCCCGTGAGGTCCGGGTACCTGCCGATGTCCGGATGACCGCCGAACGCCGCCATCGCGCAGTGCACCACGGGGTTGTACGTCTTGAGCGCGATCACCTCGGGGAACGGGCGGCCGTCGGCGAGCAGCCGGGCGAAGTGCGCCGCCCAGCTCTGCCGGAAGACCACACCGTTGCGGTACGCGTCGCCCACGAACTGGATCATGATGTGCAGACAGCTCCGCCCCGACGGCAGCTCCGCCCACCGCGAGGTGAGCAGCGCGACGACCCGGTCGCGCTCCCGGTCCACCCCGACGACGACGTAGTCGGCCTTGGTCAGCATGTCGCGGCGGAGGGTGAAGAGCTGGCGGGTGCGCAGTCCGGGCATGGCGAGGACCAGGCCGTCCACGATCCGCTTCTCGGTCTCACTCGGCAGGTCCCGGCCGGGCGGCAGGGTCAGTATCTCGACCCCCCGCCGCCCGTCCGGCCGCGTCGCACGGTCGTCGTCGGCCACCGCGCCCCCGCTCAGACGTCGGCCGCGGTGGGCAGCGGGATCTGCGCGTCGCTCCTGCCGGCCACGGTGAGCTGGTGCAGCTCCACGAAATACAGCTTCCACAGCCAGTAGATGTGGCCGAGGTGCTCCATGACCTTCTGCTCGTCGGCCTCCGACGTGATGAGCGTGGACAGCACCCGCCACACGAAGTCGTCGTGGTCGTCGTCGAGATCGGTGTTGACGTGGGCGCGGGCGCCCTTGACGTTCTCCTCGCCGAGCACCTCGCCCAGGTTGTCCAGCCATTCGGGCTGGGTGCGGGTGGTGACGTACTCCACGAAGTACACGCTGGTGATCAGCGCCAGCGGGCTGTCCTCGAACTCCATGCCGTACTGGAGGTATCCGGTGAGCAGCTTGGTGGAGAGCATCGGCTCGGTGGAGTAGATCTGGTCCTTGGTGACCCCGACCTTGGCGAGGTCGGCGGCGAACAGCCGGTCGTGCAGCATCTCGTCGTCGGTGTAGTGCGCCCACGCCTTGGCCTGCACCGGGTCCACCTTGGTGAAGTACTTGATGGCCAGCGCGTCCACGGTCCGCTTGCGGCGCAGCCGCAGGATCGTCTCGATGTTGTGGCGCTTGTAGTAGTCGAGGTTCAGCTCGGCGGAGTTCTTCTGGTGCTGGGCGTACGGGACCGTCTCGTAGAAGTCTTTGATGTACGTGTCGAGGACCGCGTCGACCTTCGCGCGCAGTGCGGGGTTGGTGGTCATGGCGTGCATTCCTCCTTGGGTCAGTGGCAGCCGCAGCCGGCGCTGGAGACACGCTGCATCCGGCCGCGGCGCATCGCCTTGCGGGCGCCGAGCACGGCGGTCCCGTCCGATGTCAGCAGCGAGCTGCGGGGGCAGAGGAAGGCCAAGGCGAAGCGCGTCGCCGGAGTGACGCCCAGCCCGAGGTTGACGACGCCGCCGGTCGCGCCGTACACCTCGTTGGGGCCGCAGTTCGCCGGTATGACCTCCATGGTGGTGTTGATCCCGAAGCCGAGTTCCCAGATGACGCGGTAGCGCGGGTCGTCGGTGAGGAGCTTGTCCAGCTCTGCGGCGGCCGGGGCCGCCGCCGTCGTCTGCGGGGTGACGCCCTCGATGCGTCCGGCGGTGACGTGCAGTGTGACGGCGTTGGCGACGAGCGGCGAGAGCGCTTCGAACAGGCGCTGCTGCTCGGGGCCGTCGGCCGGGTCCTCGTGGCGGTGGACGATGGGCCAGCCGCGCAGGGTCAGGTCGCCGTTGAGGCCGAGCAGCCGGGCGTCCGGCGCGAAGGTGGTGATCTCCGCGGCGGTGACGCTGAGCTTTCCCGGCGGGAAGATCTGCTGGTCGCCCGCTTCCAGGACGCCCGCCTGCTGGTTCCATACGCACGCGCCGAGCCGGTGGTCGAACTCGGCCTCGGTGCCGGCGGCGTCGTCGACGATCGTGAGCCGGCCGCTCTCCCCCACCAGGTCGAAGAACTCCTCGGCCACCCGGGCCTGTTGCCCGGCGTCGGTGCGGGCGGCGGTGCCCAGGAAGTAGCGGATGTGCTCGTCGGTCAGCGGCGTGGATCCGGCCGGCAGCACGGCCAGTTTGCGCCCGCCGAGTTCCCGCTCGGTCGGCGAGTCGAGAAATCGTCCGGGACAGACCGCCAGCACGTGCGCGTCCGCGGGAACGCTCCGCGCAATCGTCTCGCCCAGGCGCGCGCCGGGCGGCAGCGTCAGGGGGAGCACGCGGGAACATCCGGCACCGGGAAGCAGGGAAAGCGGCTCGCCGTACTGTTCGCTCGTGAGCAGACAGAATGTCTCGGCCGGCTCGCCGAACTGACCGAAGTCGCTTGTCGTGAATTCCAGCGGTGGCACGGGGGCACTCCCTAGAAAAGACAGTGAGAACCCCACGGCGGGGCATGGTTCCTGCCCCGCCGTGGGTCGGTACTCAGCCCAGGAGCGTGCCCAGGTAGTTGCGGTTCTTCTGCACCTTGATCTTCTTCATGGAAGTCACCTCCTGTTTGTTTTGTTTTCTTGCGTGCACCCCGCCGGGTCGGGCGGCACGTTCTCCGCTACGAGACGGGAACGACCCGCTCCACGGTGGGGCGGTCCGGGTGGCCGATCACCGCGACGCCCTTGCTGGTCAGCACGCGGGTGCCGGGCACGATGATGTCCAGGTGGTATTGGGTGTACGGAGTGAGTCCGAGGCCGAAGTGCAGGCAGCCTTCCGTACCGCCGTACACCTCGTTCATGGCGTGGTTCCCGGGCAGGATGTCGTGTGAGACGTTCAGGGCGTGGCCGATCTCCCACACGATCCGGTAGCGGGAGTCCATCGCGAACATCTGCTCCAGCATGGCCACCGCCGGCGCCGCTCCGGCGTCCAGCGCCTCCAGCCGCGTGATCCTGCCGTCCTCGACGACGGCCTTGATCGCGTTGTCGCGCATCGTCCAGAGCCGGGAGTGGATGCGGGCCTGGTCGGTGCGGGAGAAGGAGGGCGTGCCGTTGTGCAGGATCGGGTACCCGCGCAGCGTGATCTCGCCCTCCAGCGGCAGCTTCAGGGCCTCGTCGAACTCCCTGATCTCGACCGGCAGCACGCTGATCTCACCGGACGGGACGATCTGCTGGTCGCCCCAGTCCAGCGGTCCGGCCTGCTGGTTCCAGACCAGGCCGTCGCGCAGGTGGTCGAGGGTGGCGCGGGTGCCGTGCGCCGGGTCCGCGTACACCAGGTGGTCGGAGTCCTCGGCCAGTTCGAAGAACGTGTCGCAGAACGCGGCCTGGTCGGCCGCCGAGGTCCGCTCCATCACCCCGAGGAAGTGCCGGATCTCGTCCAGGCCGGTGGGCGTCGAGTTGCACGCCATACCCATGATCTTCCGCTGCCCCACCAGATCGGGGTCCGGTGACTCGAAGAATCTGTGGGGGGATATCACCAGCACATGCGCGGGTTCCGGGATCTTCTTGTCGAGGAGGTCCGTGAAATCGTCCCCCCGGTCCAGCGTGATGGTGAGGAACTCCCGGTAGGGAGCCGTCTCGGCGACTTCGAACCGATCGACCAGCTCGGAATTCGTGACCAGGCAGAAGCTGCTTCCGGTGGCTTCACCGAACTGGCTGAAACGGCCCGGATCAATGGTTATCTGTGCGGACACGATCACTCCCGTCATGGCCTCTGCGTATTTCCTCGGCGCGCTCATCACTTTGGCCGACGGCGGAGTCGTCCCGCTATAGGACAATGGTCCCTGCACCCGCGCCCGGCCCGTTCGGCGCGGGGACGGAGAGAACTGTCGGCAGCACTTCGAACGCCGCGCGACCGGGGTGACGCGTTCGTACGGCGGACGAGGACCGTACGGACGCCAGGCCAGGCGGTTCCCGCGCCGAGCGCGGACCTCGGCCGCGGGGTCCAAGAGCGCGCCAGTGGCCGGTCGCTCAGGAAGTGGAGGCTCAGCGCGGTCCCGTCGGCGGGGCGCCGCAGCCCAAGATCCAGTGTGCCGCTGCGCAGTTGCCGTTCCTGTTCCTCGGAGTCGATCTGCTCGATCGCCACCGATCCCAGACCGGCGCCGGTCAGCAGCGTCCCGGCCCGGATGAGGACCTCGTCGGTACTCCGCGGCAGGCGCCGAGGCGGACCGGGCGCGGTGTGCCGCGGGCGGCGGTGACGGCGCACTGGAGCGCGTCGAAGGCGTGCCGGACACCTCGCAGCAGCGCCGTGCCGCTGTCGGTCAACTCCATGCCCTGCGGGCGGCGGTGGAAGCCGCCGTGTCCGGCGGCCCCTTCGTCACCAGCGGTGCGGCCACCGCCCACATCACCGAATTCCACCGGACCCGGTAACCGGCGGCTGCCGCCGAAGGCCGCCGTCGGCGTCTACAGGGCGGTGGATGGCCGGTGCGCACCGTTCGGTGCACTCACTCCGGTCGGGTTGCAGGCCGGCTGTGGAGGATGTCCTGGGCCAGGGCGGGCAGCGGGCGGCCGGTGGCGAAAGCCAGGGCACGCAGGCGTGCGAGGGCGTCGGTGACGGAAGTGTCCAGCATGTCGGCCAGCAGGCCGGTGGCCCGGTAGGTGGTGTCCCAGTGGGCGTCCAGGGTGCCGGCGGGCTCCGAAGGCGGCGCCCCGTCGGCGGCGAGGTGGGAGAGGCAGAAGTCGGCGACCAGACCGGCCGCCGCGTCCATGGCCGCGGCGGCGTGGGCCAAGGCCATCGCGTCCAGGCGCAGCGGGGCGAAGCGCAGGCATTGCGCGGTGCCGAAGGTGCGCGTGCCGAGGGTGAGGGGGAAGGCGTACACGGCGGCGACGTGGGCGGCTTCTTCGTGCAGGCGCGGGGCGAAGAAGGGGTAGGGCATCGGCTGCGTGCGCAGGTCGGGGTAGAGCACCGGCCGGCCGGTGGCTGCCGCGTCGGGCCCGGGGCCTTCACCGGTTTCGAACTGCACCTCTTCCAGGCGCAGTGCCGCTGGCCCGCAGGCCCCCAGCAGCTGCCGGCAGGCCGGGCCGGTGGACGACAGGCACAAGGACACCTCGTCCACCGGCAGGCCGCGGCACAGCGCCAGGCACACTCGCTGGGGAAGCCGGGCCCGGTCACGCCGGCGAGCAGCCGCGTGCACCAGGCGCACCACGTCGAAGCCGGATCCCATGCCCTCTCCACCCCTGCCTCGGCGACATACCCGGTGCGAGTCCCCCGTCTGGTGGCGCCGACACTTTCTCCCGCCTCTTCCGCCGAACCGGCCCGCGCCCGAGCGCCGCCGGCCGGGCCCGGTCTGCCCGGTACCGGCAGCCGCCCGGCCGGGTTCGCCGACCGTCAGGCGGCCGGTACGAGTTCGGCGCGGCCGAAGAGCAGCGCGTAGCCGGAGGGGAGCTGGGCGAGGACACGGGTGAGGAGGTCGGGGCCGATCATGGCGGCGACGGTGGTGAGGACGGCGCCGACGTCCCAGCGGGCGGTGGCCGGGGTGCCGCCGGTGCGGGTGGCGAGGTCCTTCACGAAACCCCAGCCGGTCAGCTGCTCGGCGTCCGGGGCCTCGGCGGTGAGAGCGCGGGCGGCCTCGACGGGCAGCCGGGCGGCCAGCTCGACGCGTTCGTCGCCGGTCACCTGCCGGCCCAGTGCGCCCAGCACGGCGCGGACGACCTCCTCGGCCCGCTCCCGGGTCGGGTAAGCACCCTCGTACCGCACCTTCTCCAGCATCTGGTGGTACGTCATCCCCGGTACCGGCCTGGGCGCAACTGGCTGGTGAGACATGACTCGGAGTGCCGCCTTTCTCGTCGCGGGGTTCGTGTTTTCGCGCCGCGGGGTTTCCGCCCTTCCGCGTCTCTTCCGCGTCGCGGGGTCTGGGTTCAGGGTGTGCCGGTGCGGGGACGGAGCCGCCGGGCGGTCCCCGTGTACGGCGGTCGGACGCCGGCCCGGCACCGATACGGCCGGGCGCCGTGGTCAGTCGCCGGTCCTGCCGGTCTCCGCGCTCCGGGGCCGCCTGCCGACAGCGATCTTGCGGGGTTCGGCGCGCTCGGCGAACGGGACGCGCAGGGTCAGCACACCGTCCTCGTAATCCGCCTCGATGCGCCCGGTGTCGAGCGCGTCGGACAGGACGAGCCGACGGGAGAAGACGCCGAGCGGACGCTCGGAGTGCTCCATCCGCACCTGGTCGGTCTGTCCGGCAGGCCGGCGCTCGGCCGTGACCGTCAGCTCGTTCCGTTCGATGCCGATGTCGATGGCCTCCGGGCGCACCCCGGGGAGGTCGAAGGCGATCATGTAGTCCCCGCCCGCACGCCAGGCGTCGACCGGGATCGGGGACGGCCTCGACCACGTACCCGTGATGCCCGCCCACTGCTGGACGAGACGGTCGAGTTCACTCATCGGGACGGCGCGCACCAACATCGCGGAACACCTCCGGGAACCAGACAGTGGGAACTGCCGATGCGCTTCGGCGAGCACCGTTGTAGCATGTCGTCGGAACGATGACAAACCCCGTGTCGTCAGTGCGACGACACAGTGATGTGACTGCCGCGGGAGATCGACGTGCCCCCAGCCGACCAGCCCACACCGCCCCCGAAGTCCGGCCCGGCTTCCTTCCTCGCGGCCGCGGCGGCTCTGGAAGCCATCGGCGACGCCGTACGCGCCGCCGAGACCGCGGACGCCGGCGCGGACACCGACCCGCATGTGAGCGACCGTTCGGAGCACGCCCTGGCCTCCCTCCTGCTGCTGCGCGAGGTACGCGAACAGCTCGCCGGCTGGGAGGCCGGCCTCATCGAGACGGCACGGGAGGCGGGGGCCAGCTGGGCCGACCTCGCCCGCCCTCTGGGCGTCGCCAGCCGCCAGGCCGCCGAACGCCGTTACCTGCGTCTGCGCCCCGGTGTCGCCGGCACCACCGGCGAACAGCGCGTCCAGGCCACCCGCAACCAGCGTGCCGCCGACCGCACCGTCAACGCCTGGGCCCGCGACCACGCGTCCGAGCTGCGCCGGCTGGCCGGTCAGATCACCGCTCTGACCGACCTCCCCGCAGCGGCCCGCACCCCCGTCGACCGCCTCGACCGCGCGCTCGCCGACAACGACGCCGCCCGCCTCATCGCGCCCCTGGCCGCCACCGGCCCCCACCTGCGAGGCGCACACCCCGAACTGGCCGACCGTATCCACACCCTCACCAGCCACACCGACCGGCTGCGCCACGACGCCCACCATCAACGCCGCACCATGTGAGCCCGGTCCGCGGGCCGGACCGTCAGGCGGGCCCTGCCCGCCTTCTCTGTTGAACCGCCCGAGCGGCAGTTCTAATCTGTTGGCTGGCTCGCCCCGGACCCAGGTCAGCCGCTTCGACCGCTCGCTCCTGCCGTGGCATGCGAGCGGCAGCCCAGATCGCCGGATCCGCAGCCCTTGCAGCGGACGCACGGATCCGGCATGTCCGCCGTCCGTCGCACCGGGGCTCTCCCGTACACCTCGGCTGTGTCGGCGCGGACCCGCCCGGGGCGCGGAGAGGAGCCGCGCCCCGGGACGCGGCGTGCCGCTGTACGCACACGGCCACCGGCAGAAGCCGCCGGCGCCCGCTCGGGTCAACGGCCTTGCCGCGGCAGCGGTACGGGCACGGTCCGGTCCGCCGTCCCCTGCCCGCCCGACGGACACGTGCAGTTGGCCAAGTCCCGGTGCATCCCGCCGCCACTGCGGCAATAATTTCCGTACAGACCGTACTTGCCAACGGGAAGGACAGCAGGCGAGACGCGGGGGGCCGTCCATGGTTGACGTCGACTTCGACGGGTTGCGCCGGGACCTACAGCCCGGGGGTCCCGGTCCCTCGGCCCAGTGGTGCGCCGGCTGCGCGAAGCTGCTGGACGCGGACGGGGCTGCCATTTCCGTGCGCGCCGACGCTGCCGAGCTCGACGTTTCCGAGCTGGTGTGGTTCAGCGACCAGGTCAGCGCGGACCTGGACGATCTCCAGTTCACCTTGGGCGAAGGCCCCGGCCTGGACGCCGTCCGGCGCGGATCGCTGAATCTGATCACCGACACCGGGCGGGCCCCGCACCCCCAGTGGCCGCAGTTCACCGCCGAGGCCCAGGCCATGGGTGTGGGAGCGGTCTTCGCCTTCCCCTTGCAACTGGGGGCCTTGCGGGTGGGGACGCTGACCTGCCATCGGCGCGGCGCCCATGAGCCGGGGCAACAGACGGTCGACGATGCGCTGGCCCTGTGCGACGACCTGACCCTCTTCCTGCTCCGCCGCCCACCGCCGGATACGGCAGACCGCAGCCCCGCGCGCTCGTGCCTGTGGGGGCCGGAAGCGTGGCACCGCGTGGAGGTGCACCAGGCCACCGGCATGCTCAGCGTCCAGCTGGAGGTCACGCTGGCCGCCGCCCTGATGCGGCTGCGCGCCCACGCCTACGCCATCGGCCGCCCGATCACCGATGTCGCCCGCGACATCCTGGCCAGACGGCTGGTCCTCCCCCGCGACCGCGCCCGACCCTGACCAGGGCAACCGCCGAGATCCGTACGCCACCTCGAACACCAGCGCCCACATCTCACCGGATTGGAGGATGCGCACCATGGACCGCGAACGCCTGGTGGCCGAGACCTTCGTGGAACTCGCCGACACGGTCGTCGACGACTTCGGCGTCATCGACTTCCTCCAGCACCTGTGCACCCGCTGCGAACAGCTGCTGGACGTTTCCGCAGCCGCCGTCCTGCTCGCACCGCCCGGCCGGCCCCTGCACCCCGTCGCTCCCTGCACTCCCTCCCCCGCCCTGGCGGGCCTGCTGGACGCCGTCGGCGCAGACGGCCCCACCGCCACCTGTTTCCGGACCACCACCGCCCAGCTCGCCATCGACCTGCACCACGACACGCGCCCCTGGCCGGCGTTCTCTTCCCGGGCCCGGGCGGCCGGTTTCCGCTTCGCCGACGTGCTGCCGCTGCGGCTGCGCCGCCAGAGCCTGGGCTGCCTGCTGCTCCTGCGCACCCAGTCGGCCCCCGCCCCGGATGCCGACGTACGCCTGGCCCAGGTCCTGGCCGACGCCGCCACCATCGGCCTCGTCCACGCCCGGGCTCCCCGGGTGCATCGTCGCCGACACCCGGTACGTGACGACCGTCCCCGGCGGAGCGGGGGGGGGCGCACGGCCAGCGCCGCGCTACGGAAACGAAGCGTAGTGATCTCCGGTCGGGAGACCCGAAGGGACGCAGCCGGGCACGGTGGCCGGCTGCCCAGCTGGAGAGGGGAAGACCGTGTGGGACGCGGAAGGCGAGGAGCTGAGCGAGATGGCGCTGGCGCTGACGGACGCGCCGGCGCGTGGGCTCGACCTGCCGCAGGTGGCGAAGGAACTGGCCGGGCACATCGCGCGTCTGCCGGGGGCGGAGGCGGTCACGGTCCTGGTGCGCGGGCCCGGTGGCACGCTGGTGAGTGCGGCCGCCTCCGGCCCGCACACCGAACGTCTGGAGCAGGCACAGGCCGAGGCGGGCCAGGGGCCGTGCCGTGATGCCGTCAGCAGCGGAGAAGCGCTGGTGAACATCGATCTGGCCCAGCTGCCGGTGCGGGCCCGCTGGCCGCGTATCGCACCCCAGGCGCTGGCCGCGGGTCTGACGGCCGCCACCGCGGTGCCACTGCGCCACCACGGTGGCGCGCTGGGCGCCGTGGGCATCTTCCACCGGTACGGGGCGCTGGCCCGCGAGCAGGTCCGGGCAGCGGAGGTACTGGCGCGTGCGGCCGCCCAGGGCTGGGCCCAGGTCGAAGCCCTGCGGGCCGTACGCAAGCACGCGGACCACCTGAACGAGGCGTTGCAGAGCCGTATCGTCATCGAGCAGGCGAAGGGCATCGTGTCGGAACGCCTGGAATGCCAGGTCGACGAGGCGTTCGAGTCGATGCGCCGCTACGCACGGTCCCGGAGCATGAAGCTGCGCCTGCTGGCCCACACGATCGTCTGGGGTCCGCCGCAGCAGGGCCCTTTCCCCCGCCGGGCCCGCACGAGTGACAGGCCGCGGGTGTGAAGCCGGCCGACGCTCGGAGGGCGGCATCCTGTCGGCGCACAAGAAGCGGTAAACCGCCGTGTCCTGATGACCGGCACACCAAGAAGGACCAGTGTTCGGGGATTCCGCGCGTCAGGCACCGGTGGCCCGGTCATCCTCGCCGATCCGGCCGACCCCCCGGTTGGCCAGGGTACTGGCCGGCCGAGACCACTCACCTTCACGCGCACACGCCGCCGGGCTCCCCACGCCGTAGTGCGGGTCGTCCGCGACCGAGGCGGTGCGGACATCCAGGCCGGGCCGCCAGAACAGCGGCAGCCCTGCGAAGCGGACGATCAGAAGGCGTCGGCGGTCGGAGCGGTCTGTCTCCCCATGACGCACACCGCGGTCCGCACGCGAACGCCGGGCTGGGGATCGGTTCCAGGCCGGTGGGAGCCCGCCCATACGGTGTTCGCCGGCGAGCGAAGTGAAGCGAAGCCCCCCGCCCGCACGGGGTGGGTGACGACCGGCCCGCGAGCAGCCTTCACTGCTGCACCGAGCTCGGGTTCCGGTCCAGTCGTTCGTAGCAGTCGTAGTTGCGCTGGGCACGGATTCTGCCGTCCCGGAATTCGAGGAAGACCGCGATGTGAGCGCGCAGTACATGGCCGGCGGACAGGCCGCCCACCGGAGTGGCGAGCGTCCCGGACCACGTCACCTCCAGCGCCACCTGGTCGTCGGCCGCGATCGCGTTGTGTACGTCGAACTGCTGGTGGCTGAGGAGCGTCCGGCCCTGCTCAGCGCTCTGGAGCACGTCGGGCAGGTTGCGTCGGGGAACAGGAGGTTGGGGAACTCCTGCTGCACCACCTCCTCGTTGAAGAAGCGGGCCAGCTCCTCGCCCACGGCTCCTCGGGCGACCGCCTCGTGGTAGCGGACAGCCGTTTCGACATGGGTGTGCTGCGGAAGCCCCGGCATGAGCAGCAGCCTAGTGGGAGCCACCGGGCCGGAGGCCTGGTATACGCAGTGGTTCACGGGGGCCGCGGTGGAGTTTCTCCGTTCACCCGATCTGGATGACGTGCTTGCCGCGGACGCCGCCGGCTTCCAGGGCCCGGTGGGCGTCGGCGATGCGGTCGAGCGGGTGGACGGTGTCCACGACGGGGACGAGGGCGCCTCGCTCCGCGTAGCGGGTGATCTCGGTCAACAGCTCGGTGTCGGGGTTGCCGCTGAAGAAACGTATGCGCCCAGTGCCGTGGACGGTCGAGGCGAGAATGGCGGCGAGGCCGGCGAGCGGCTTGTCGAAGTCGATGGTGACGGCGACCATGCGCCCGCCGGGTGCCAGCAGGCGGCGGAAGCCGGACTGCTGTGTGCCGACGGTGTCGAGGATGACGTCGAAGCGCCCCAGCGCGGAGCGGGCGGTCGTCCGGTAGTCCCATACTTCGTCGGCGCCCAGGCCGCGGACGAAGTCGAGGTTCCGCGCGCCCGCGAGAGCGACGACGTACGCCCCGAAGAGCTTGCCGATCTGCACCGCGACGCTGCCCACGCCTCCGCTGCCCCCGCGCACCAAGAGCCTCTCACCGGGTTCGAGGGCGGCCTTCTCGCGAAGGGCGGTCACCGCCGTGGTCCCGCCGGCGAGCAGTGACACGGCCTGCACCGGCGTGAGGTTCTCCGGCGCGGGGGCGATCCTGCGGGGGCTTACGGCGACGTACTCGGCCATGCTGCCCGGCTTGCGCCCCAACAGCCCCCACACCCGGTCCCCCGCCCGTACTCCGGTGACCGACGAACCGGCTTCGGCGACCTCCCCGGCGAAGTCGATGCCGCTCGCCTTGGGGAAGGTGCGGCCGGTCACCAGGCGCGTCTTCCCGGCCCGGTCGAGCAGCTCGCCGCCGTTGAGGCTGGCGACGTCCACCCGGACCAGCACCTCCTCCGGCGTGCTGACCGGCCTCGGCCGCCTGCCCACGTACAGGACTTCCGGGGGGCCGTAGCGGTCGAAGAGGGCTGCGCGCATGTCGCTCATTGCTGGTCCTTTGTCATGTTCCGGAGCTGCGGAGGGGCTGGGTACGCCCGCTGGTACGCTCACGCTAGGCCCATAAGTGGATGCCATCGTCCGTTTAGGTTGAAGTGAGAGACATTGCCTGCTCAGCCGTCTCACAAGCCGTCCGACCACGTCGGCGAGGCGCCCGGTGGCGCGGACCCGGCGGACCTGCGCGCCGATGCCCGGCGCAACCGGGAACGCATCCTCGAAGCCGCGCGCGAGGTGTTCGCGGACCGGGGCGTCGACGCCCCCATGAGCGCCGTCGCCCGCCGCGCCGGCGTCGGTGTGGCCACCCTCTACCGCCGTTTCCCCACGCGGGCTTCGCTCGCCGACGCCGCCTTCGCCGAGCAGCTCGGCCTGTGCGCGGCGGCGCTGGACGAGGCCCTCGCCGACCCCGATCCCGGGCACGGCCTGTACGTCCTGCTGGAGAAGGTGTGCACCACACAGGTCACCGACCGGGGTTTCGCCACCGTCTTCATGGACCGGTTCCCCGATTCCCTCGATCACGACCACGAACACCGCTGGGCCGAGGAGAAACTGGTGCGCCTGGTGCAACGCGCCCGTGACGCCGGGCAGTTGCGTGACGACTTCGACCTCGCCGACATCGCCCTGCTGCTCCTGGCCAACAGCGGCCTCGCCGGACAACCGCGCGAAACCGCCCTCGCCGCCTCCCGGCGCCTGCTCGCCTACCTCTTCCAGGCCTTCCAGGCAGAGCGTCCGGGCCCTCTCCCGCCGCCCGCGGCGATGGAGCCGCGCGCCGGGGTGCCCGGGGTGCTGTGCCGGGTGAACGAGGTGAACGCCCACAGCACGAGCCCGAGGCAGCTGAACGCGGCGCCCAGGACGCAGACGGCGCCCCAGCCGGCCACCGCGTAGAGGGAGGTCGCGGCGATGGCGCCGGTGGCGCTGCCGGTCGCGTAGAAGACCATGTACCCGCCGATCAGCCGGCTGCCCGCGGCCGGGTGCAGTGCGTAGATCAGGGTCTGGTTGGTGACATGGACCGCCTGCACGGCGAGGTCGAGGAGGAACACCCCGGCGACCAGGGCCCAGAGCGAACTGCGCGTCAAGGCCAGGGGCAGCCAGGAGACGGCGAGCAGCGCCAGGGCGATGCCGGTGGTCCGCCGGGAGAGACCGCGGTCGTTCAGACGGCCCGCGACGGTCGCGGCCAGGGCGCCGACGACACCGATCAGCCCCAGCGCCCCGATCGCACGGTGAGGCAGGAAGTACGGGGCCTCGCTGAGCGGCAGGGCGACGCTGCTCCACAGGGTGCTGAAGGCCGCGAAGATCAGCAGGCCGAACAGGGCCCGGAGCCGCAGCAGTCGTTCTCGCGCGAACAAGGTGAGGGTGGAGCGCAGGAGTTGGGCGTAGCGCAGGGCCGGCGGCGGGGTGCCGTTATGGCGTGGCAGCGCCCGGTACAGGATCAGGGCGAGCAGCGTGGTGAGCGACGCCGAGGCGAGATAGACCGAGCGCCAGCCCGCGAGGTCGGCCAGGAGGCCGGACGCGGTGCGGGCGAGCAGGATTCCGATGACCACGCCGCTGGTGACCAGTCCGACGACCCGTCCGCGCCCGGCGGGCGGGGCCAGTGAGGCCGCGAAGGCCACCAGCGTCTGTGTGACGACCGCGAGAAGACCCGTCGCGGCCATACCCGTGAGCAGGATCGCCGCCGTGCGGGCGGTGGCCACCACGGCCAGCGCCGCCACCAGGAGCAGTAACTGGGCCACGACGAGCCGCCTGCGGTCGGCCACGTCGCCCAGCGGCACGAGGAAGAAGAGCCCCAGCCCGTACCCGACGTGGGTGAGGGTGACCACGCTGCCGACGAGCGCCGGGCTCATGGCGAGGTCATGACCCATGGTCACCAGCAGCGGCTGGGAGAAGTAGACATTGGCCACCGCGGCCCCGCAGGCGACGGCGAACAGGACGACGAGACCGCGGGACGGGGCGAACGCGGAGCTTGCCCCGCCGTGGGCTTCGGATCGCGTCACGGCCTCACCGTTGCCGGTCATCGGCACTCCTTCACACATCTCATTCACACATCTCAATCGGTTTCAACTTGCCACCAGCGTGAAGGTAGCCTCCGGCGGTAGCATGTTGCAACCGTCGTGCAAGTGAGCGTGAAAGTGAGGGAGCCATGGTGACCAGGACGCGCTTCGACGACAGCGACTGTCCCGTCGCCCGGTCGGTGGACGCGATCGGCGACTGGTGGTCCCTGCTGATCGTGCGGGACGCCTTCGACGGCAGCCGGCGCTTCGGGGAGTTCCAGCGCAGCCTCGGCGTCGCCAAGAACATCCTCACCGCACGCCTGCGCGCCCTGGTCGCCGGCGGTGTCCTGGAATCCGTCCCGGCCTCGGACGGCAGCGCCTACCGCGAGTACGTCCTGACGCCGAAGGGCAAGGCGCTCTTCCCCGTCATCGTGGCGCTGCGGCAGTGGGGCGAACAGCACTTCTTCACCCCCGGCGAATCGCACTCGGAGTTGGTCGACCGCCGGCGGGGAGAGCGCCTGCGCGCACTGGAAGTGCGGTCCGCGGACGGACGGCTGCTGTCCCCCGAGGACACCACCGTCCACAAAGTCCCCGCTCAGTGAGCGGACGGCCCGTTGCTCCGGCTCCCCCGGTCCGCCCGAATGCGGTGCAGCCGGCACGGGCCGGTTTCGGTCACGGCCGTCTCCGCGTCCAGCCCCAGCCCTTCCCCGCCGGCGGACAGGACGCGAGTACGCTCAGGCCGGGAAGCCGCGCGTCCCCCTCGTCGTGGCCCCGCGAAAAGCGGCCCGCCCGCCCGACGCCGGATTACGTAGCGCCCCGGCTACGTAGTTCTCGCCGACGCGGCCCCACCCTTCCCGTCGGCATCGTCGGTACCGCAGTCATTACCGGCTCCGCGCGGATTCGGCGACGCGGTGGGCGTCAACGAGTGCTCACTAGGCGGCCGTTGCACGAGCACGGAACACGTCCCTCCGGCCGATCGCTCCCGCCGGGGACCTGCCAGGGAACAGAACAGGGGAATCTCTTGCTCAGCTCGCAACCGGCCGCCACTGCTTCCGTACCCACCGCGAGCCGGGTGCGGGTCGCGGTCACCGCGTCCGATCCGATCAGCCGCGAAGGTGTCCTCAGCCAGCTGCGCCGCCATCCGGAGGTCGATCTCCGTGAGGACTCCGGTTCCGCCGCCGTGGCCGTGCTCGTGGAGGACGTGCTCGACGAGGCCGCGCTCGCCCGGCTGCGGCGGGCCGTGCGCAGTGAGGGAGCGCGGGTGGTGCTCATCGTGGGAACCATCCGGGAGAACGAACTCCTGGACGTGATCGAGTGCGGCGCGGGAGCCATCGTCTGGCGCCGCGAGGCCACCGCACACCGGCTCGTACAGGCCGTGCTGACCGCGGCCGAGGGCGGCGGGGACCTGCCCGCCGACCTGCTGGGCCGGCTCATCGGCCAGGTGGGGCGCCTGCACCGGGGCGGCACCGACCGGCCGGGGTCCTTCCCGGGCCTCACGTCACGCGAGGTGGACGTCGTACGGCTGGTGGCCGAGGGGCTCGACACCTCGGAGATCGCCACCAAGCTGTCGTACTCCGAACGCACCGTCAAGAACGTCATGCACGGGCTCACCACCCGCCTGCACCTGCGCAACCGCTCGCACGCGGTGGCCTACGCGCTCCGTGAGGGCTACATCTGACCGGCCGGGCAGGTGGGGCGGCCCCTTGAGGCACGAGGGCTGCCCCGCCGCCGTCCCCGGTGTGCGTGCGCACCGGAGGGCGCAGGGGTCACGATCGGCGACAGGGCCGCGGAGCGCCGGCGCCGGAAGCCGGCCGGGGCGGCCCGCAGGTGGGAGCGGGTAAGTGATTCATGAGGTGGACGAGGTCCTCAAGGGCCTCCTCGGCGGCGGGGCCCTGGCCGGATCCGGTATCGAGGTGTCCTTCGAGGTGCCCGCCCGTGACTGGGCGGCCCGGCGCAACGCGCCCGTGGTCAACGCCTACTTGTACGACGTCCAGGAGAACGTGTCCCGGCGGCAGCGCGGACGCACGGCGCTGCGCGACGACCGGGACATCGTCGTCCGCCGCCGTCGCCCGCCGCGCTGGTTCCCGGCTCTCCTATCTGGTGACGGCCTGGACGAAGACACCGCAGGACGAACACCGGCTGCTGTCCGCGGTGCTGGCCACGCTGCTGCCCCACGAACTGCTCGCCGCCGGGGAACTCCCGGAACCGCTCGGGCGCCTCGGCCTGGCACTGCCGGTGGCGGTGGCGGTGGGCGGCAGCAGCCCGTCCGAGGCCCGCCCCCTCGCCGGCATCTGGTCCGCACTGGGCGGCGAGCTCAAGCCCTCCCTGGACGTCGCGGTGGCCGTGCCGTTCCCGGCGTACCCCGATTACGACGCGGGGCCTCCGGTCACGGAAGGCGCGGCGGTCGCAGGTGGCCATCGCCGAGACCGAGCTGTTCGGCCGGTCCGGTGGGGACCGGTCCTGAACCGGCCGGGGGGCGGGCGATGCCCGCGGCACCTGCCGGCCGGCCGCGGGCCGCTCCCCGGAGAGCGGCCCGCGGGGCAGGCGCCGAGGGGGCCGGGGTGGTGCTGACGTGCCGCGGGGCCGGGCTGTCACAGCGACATCTCGCGGAGCTGGCGGCGCGAGGAGATACCCAGTTTGCGGTACACGTTGCGCAGGTGGGTGTCGATGGTGCGCGGGCTGAGGAACAGCATCACGCCCACTTCCTTGGACGTCGCTCCGGCCGCGACCTTCCCGGCGATGAGCCGTTCCTGCGCGGTGAGCCGGCCCAGCGGGTCCTCACCCTGCCGGCGCGGCTGTTCGCCGGTGGCGCGCAGTTCGCGGGCCGCGCGCTCGGCGAACGCGCGGGCCCCGATGCACGACAGCATGTCGTGTGCTGCCCGCAGTTCGTCACGGGCCTCGGCCCGCCGGTTCTCCCGGCGCAGCCACTCCCCGTACGTGAGCCGGGCGCGCGCGTGGAGCACCCGGACCCGAGTCCGGGCGAACTGGTCGATGGCCTGCCGGTACAGCGCTTCGCAGTCCTCGCCCTGGTGCAGAAGGGCCTGTGCCTGCAACCATTCGGCGACGGCCCACGGGACGGGATTCGTACGGGCCAGCGTCTCCAGGTGCTTCATGGCCACGGCCGCGTCCTCGCCGCGCCCGGCACGCGCGGCGGCCTCGACCAGCTCGGTGTAGACGGCCCAGATCGAGTAGGAGCCCGCCTGGTGGCGGCGCTGCGCCGCCAGCGCGGCGTCCAGAGCTGCTTCGTAGTTGCCGAGCCCGTTGTACAGGACCGCCCTGGCGTACTGCTCACCGGCGGCTTCGAAGGGCCGCCCGTCACGTCCCAGCGACTCCCGCAGCTCGGCGAACCGGTCCGCGTCACCGCGGAAGCCGGTGAGGACCAGCTCGGGCCCCAGGAGCGGCACCGTGCCCGCCGCCTCGTCGACGGCCCGGGCCTCGCCGAGGCCGTCGGCCGCCTCGTCGAACCGGCCGACCGCGACCCTGGCGACCGCCTGGTACCGCAGGGCCTGCGGCAACGAGGCGAAGGAGCCCTGGCGGCGCGCCACGTCCACCTGGCGGTCCGAGATCTCCTCCATCGCCTCGTCGTCCCGCAGGTCGATGACGACCTGGCAGAGCAGGTTCATCCGCCACCGGCCGACCGAGCGGGTATCCGTACGGCACGCCTTCACCGCGTCGCGCATCGCGGGCACGGCCCGTTCGACGGGCAGCATGGCCTGGTCCAGCAGCGCGTCGAGCAGCAGATCGACCGGCCGGGCGGCACCCCGCCGCGGCGCCCGCTTCCGTATTCGGGTGCCCAGCTCCCTGAGCAGACCCGCGTGATTGTCGTTGTACATGACCGACGCGAAGGCTTCCAGGCAGGTCTCCCTCGCCTGGTCGGGGGCCAGTTCCGTGACCACGTCGACGAGCCGGGCGGTGGCCAGCGGGCTGTGGGACCGCTGGTAGTCGATCCGTGCCCGCAGCACGCGCGCCCTGGCGCGGTCCTCGTCACCCATGGGGCGCCGTTCCGCGCGGGTGACGAGCGCGCGGGCCGTGTCGGGCGCCCCGGCCTGGAGCCGCAGCGTGGCCGCGACGAGCAGCCGCCCGGCCTGGCGGTCCGGGGCGGGAGTCAGCTGCCCCGCCCGCTCCATGAACGCGGCGGCCGCGACGAATCCCCCGCGCAGACGGGCCCGGTCGGCGGACCGTTCCAGTTCCGCGGCGATGTTCTCCTCGGCGTAGATGACCGCGTGGGCCCGGTGCCACGCCCGGCGGTCGGGATCGGTCTCCGGATCGGTCGCCTCCGCGAGAGCGCCGTGCATGCTCCGGCGCTTCTCCGGGGTGGCCGATGCGTAGACGGCGGAACGCACCAGCGGGTGCCGGAAGCGCAGCCGCGGTCCCAGGACCAGGAGTCCGGCGTTCTCCGCGAGGGTGAGCCCGGCGGCGTCCAGCCCGAGGAGCCGCGCCGCGCGGCGCAGCAGGACGAGATCGCCGACCGGCTCCGCCGCGGCGAGCACCACCAGCGACCGGGTCGCGTCCGGCAGCCGCTCGAAGCGGTGCACGAACTGCGCCTCCAACGTGTCCACCACGGTGGCCCGGGAACGCCGTGGGCCGGGCACCCCGAACGGCTCCGCATGGTGGGCGAACTCCAGGAGCGCCAGCGGGTTCCCGTGCGCCTCGGCGAGGATCCGGTCGATGACCTCGGTGTCCGGCCCGAGGTGCGTCGCCGCTCCCAGCAGGGCGCGGGCGTCCTCGTCCCCCAGCCCCGCGAGAGGCACCCGCGGCAGCTCGGCGAATCCGGACGGCGAGCCGACGTCACGGGCGGCGAAGACCATCGCGATCCGCTCGGCGGACACCCGCCGGGCCACGAACACCAGCACGCGCCGCGAAGCGTCGTCGATCCACTGGGCATCGTCGACCACACAGCAGACGGGCCCGTTCCGCGCCACCTCGTGCAGCAGCCCCAGGACGGCGAGACCGACCGTCAGCGGATCGGGCGAGGCGGGCGCGCCGAGGCCGAACACCGCCTCCAGCGCTCTCCGCTGCACCACGGGGAGTCTGCGCCGGAATTCGAGGACCGGGGCGCACAGCTGGTGCAGCGTCGCGTAGAGCAGGTCCCGCTCGAACTCCGTACCGGCGGCCCGCAGCACCTCGAACCCGTCCAGTTCCCCCACCACGGCGTCTACGAGCGCCGACTTGCCGATCCCCGCCTCCCCGGCCACCACAACGGCCCCGCCACGCCCGACGGCAGCCGAGGTCACTAATCGATCGAACTCACGCCGCTCCGCACGTCGGGCCACGAGCTGCACCGGAATCGTCCTCCGAGTCATTACTAGAGGTATCTCACGATCTCATCCGCAGGGAGTCCGGCCCGGGTCCTCCGGTCGCGGCAACGATCTGCCCGCCGGCGCATCCCCCCGGCCGGTGCCCTCCTGAGTGATCTCACGTCTAGGAGACGGCGGGCACGGCCCGCAGGTTCTTCGCCGGAAGCGACATTTGCCGAAAGCGCGGACTACGCCATCAGCCTGGTGGGCACGGGTCCGTCGGCAGGCCTGGCCCCTCGGCATTCAGTTTCTGGCACCAGGTCGAACCGGACTTCGGCCAGGCGTTCATGCACCATTTCTACACGGGCGACGATCCGTGGCTGCCTGCCGACCTCCTGTGGGGCCCGCTGCCGGCGGCGGCAGTCGACACGTGCGCCCGGGGCGGCGGTCGGCGACAGCGGCCGGCACGGCGGATGCTCGCCGCTTACGGCATGGGCTGCCATCTGCGCCTTGTGCTCCACGATGCCCGGGGCGTCTGGGGCATGCTCGGGCTGTGGCGGGCCGAGGGCGCCAAGCCCTTCGGCGACACGGACCTGTGGCGAGCGGCCGATCTGGGGCCGGCCCTGGTGGCATTCCTGCGTACCTACGTGACCGCGGCACCGCTCGCCGCCCGCACACCTGTGCTGGCGCCAGGCGTCCTCGTGGTCGGCGCTGACCACACGATCCGGGCGGCCACACCACAGGCATACGCCTGGCAGCAGCGACTCAGCCGCTGCGCCCGCGCACCACAATGGACCGGTGCCGCGTTCATGGCCGGACTGGCAGTGCACACCCGCGCCCATGCCCGCAACCCGCAGGCCACGGCGGCCCCGCTGGTCGTGGGCCCGGCGGCGAGCCATGGCCGGTGGACCGCCGTCCACGGCCAGCCCCTCTGCGGCACCGGATCCGACAGGAGTGACCCGGCCTCCGCCGACGTGGCGATCGTCATCGAAACGGCTCACCGCGACCAGGTGTTGCCGTCGTTCTGCGACTGGTTCGGCATCACCGCACGCGAACGTCAGGTCCTGGCGCGCCTGTGCGAGGCAACGGCTCCCAAACAGATCGCCCGCCGCCTCGGCCTGTCGGTGCACACGGTCAACGACCACCCCAAGTCGGTCTTTCGCAAGACGGGCGCCACCGGAAGAGAAGAACTGCCGGCCACACTGGCCTGACCCGCCGGATGGCCGACGCACGGACCCAGCCATGCCCTGGCCTGGACGAGAAGCGCCAACCTCCGTACGACAGGGGCCCGGCGTGACAGCTGCACCGGGGACCGTCCGGCTTCGGAGGTGCGGGCTGAACCGAAGCAGAGACATGGCAGCCACACGATCGCTCCTGAGTCCCGCCTCCGGGAAACCGAGGCCACCAGGGAGCGGCCGTGGGACAAAGCGGTCGGCCTCGTAGTGATCGTGTCCCTTGTCCGCGTGCACGTTTCCCGTTGGGCGGTACCGGCTGCGGTCGGGGTCATGTTGCGTTTGGCAACCGGTGATCATCGGCTTGAGGCCGTCGCTGTCGGCGGCTGTGGCCGGCCGAGACGCCGACCACGAGGGGCAGTACGGCCGCATCGGACAGGAAGTGCATCTTGGAGCCGGGTCGCCCTCGGTCCGCGGGGCACAGGCCTGTGGGTTCGCCCCCTTTCAGCCGTTACACCCGCTCGAACAGCCACGGTTCAGCCGATACGACCACTCACCTTGAGGTCGCACTGCCAGAAGGGTTTGTTCGCCGTGAGATCGGTACCGAAAGTGTCGTTGATCCGCTGAGCGGCGGAGGATGTGAGATGAAGATCGGCGCTGTCGACGCTGACCTTGAACTTGCCTGTCAGGTCTGCGCTGCCGTGAATGCTGGACGGTGGAACGTCGTACGACAGGATCGGGCTCGGCGTATCGTCCTTGTGTGTTCCCTCCCGGGTCTTGGTGGTGACTGTGAGCGAGACGGTACCCGAGGGCACATTGCCTGAGGGATCGACGAATTCCATACTGCTGCCGTCCTGATTGCGCAGGGAGAAGCCGCCGCTGGCGGCGATGTGTCCTTCCAGACGCGTACTGACGCGGCCCTTGACGGGGGACCAGCGAACCCTGTTGCCAGGCAGTGTCGCAGCGGGCGCGACTGCTTCGAAGCTGACGCTCTTGTCCTTGAGAGCTTGTTCCGCCTGTTCCGTCAGGATGCACTCCACCGAACCCTCGGTAATGGTGCCGACGGATACATCTGCTGCGTAGGCGGCTGCCAGTGTCCCCACTACCGCAGCGGATACTGCGGCGAGGACAAGACGACGACGCATAGGAATACCTCTTTTTCTCGATGAGTTTCAGGGCGCGGACCCGTGGCGTCGTACCGCGCTGGTCTTGAGTGGTCCGTCAGGAAAGAAAATGCATTCGTTCAGGCACGACACGGACGCAGCACATTCGGACGTCAGTGGGGGCGCGATGACTGCCGAACTATCTGAGGAGGAGAGCGCTAGGCACCCTACGACCGGGTACCGTCCGTGTGATGAGTCAACTGGAGGAACGCCGTTGGCGCGTTATTTTCTGCGCGTCGCCTATGACGTGATTCGGACTGCACACCTGCACGCAGTTCGCAGGGAAGGCATGCCCGGACAGCTGTCCTTCATGCCCCTGCCATCCGAACGAGTGAAGGAGCAGCGGCTGTCGCCTGCCGGCGGCAGGTCGTCTCCGCGACATTGTGATGGCATCGCTGCTGTGACGGTAGTTCGCAGGCAGCGCAGCAGCGCCATGCACATGCGCAGTAGGCATCTTCTCGCCACTGCGCCGTTCTTGCTCGTACTGCCGAGGACTTTGATACCGCGGTCGATCGGCGACAGCAGATCTTGGCAGTTGACGGTCAAGAAGGCCATTGCCTGCGGCCTATCGGTCAACCTCTGCACGTCCTCACGGAGGGTGCGCCGGCCCGGAAGCCAAGAGGCGGTACAGCGAACGCGCGATCAGCACTTCGCAGCGCGAATGCCGGCGTCAACACGGGCAGCACCAGGGGCGGTCCGGGTTCGCCCCGCCCCAGAGCGGCCGGTTCACCAGCAGGCGCTGCCACACTGCCGCGCCCGCAGCGTGGTGGTGAAATGATGTGTACCGGGAGAGCAGACCCTCGTGTGCGGCAGCGACCAGAGCGGAGCGAACGTCGGCGGCCTCGTCGAGGAACGCGCTGACCACTTCGGCGGCTTGCGCTGTTTCGCCGGCATCCAGGAGCAGGACTCCGAGCCGCGCCCTGGCCAACAGGCGGGCCCGACGGTGCGCGGGCGGCAGCAGACGCATGACCAAGCGCATGGCGGCTACAGCGTCCTGTGAGACTCCCAAGGCGCTCAGCACCTCGGCCCTGCGCCAGTGCACCTGCGCCTGCCCCACGGCTCGGTTCTCCGCCTTCTCGACGGCATCTCCTTCCTGGTCGATCAGGTCTTCGGCGCGGCGGAGTCGCGACATGGCACGGCGGTGTTCGGCGAGGTCTGCCAGGCAGGCCGCGAGCTGCCCCGTCCGCTGGGCGCGGACGGTGTTCGAGTTGCCAGGCGGGGTCGCTTTCAGGGCGGCCTCGGCCAGTCTCAGGGCCTCCTGCCCCTGCCCCAGAAAGCGGGCGTGGACGCTTATGCGGTGCAGCACCAAGGCCGTGCCGTCGGCATCCGTCGACTGCTCTGCCAGAGCGAGGGCCGTGCGGTAGTACTCCTGGGCCAGGAAATGAAGTTGCGTGTCGAAGGACATGGTCCCGCACAGCGCGGTGAGCCGGATGGTGACGCCGCACAGCTCTCCCCAGGCCGGTGTGTCCGCCGTGGCCTTCAGCCGGTCGGCGATGTCGAAGGCCAGGTACTGAGCGAGGGCCCCGCGTGCGTGACCACCTCCGTAGGTGGAGTCAAGGGTGCTGAAGCAGGTGAGGACCGTCCGGGCGGACTCGGTCTCGGGCCGGTGAGCTCCAGGGCGCATGGGGCGCGTAGTCGTGGGGCCTGTCTCGCGGATCGGTGTTACCGGGACGGTGGACGTGGAGTACGGTGTGTGGGACGGGTTCTCGCCGTATCCCGGGGCGGCGTCCCAGGTGCTCAGTCGGGTCAGCCGTTCGGCCGGGTCCACCGTGTCGGGTGCTGTACGTCGGGCGTCGTCCGAAGCGGTCAGGCCCGTGGTGGCAACGGTGATCGGCCGGCCCAGCCGGCGGGCGAAGGCTTCGGTGATGAGTTCGGGGACCGGTGGCCGCGGCCGGGCGCCGCGGAGCCAGTGCGCGACGCTGGTGCGGTCGTAGAAGAGCCGGAGTCCCCTTTCGTGGCCGATGGTGTTGACCGCGCGCGCGAGTGCTTCTTGTGTCATCGCCGACTGCTGGAGCAGTGCGCGCAGTCTGAGGTTGGCTTGCCGTCTGCCGGGCACGGTGCCTCCTCAGCGTATTCAGTGCGAAGGGACGGGCATCGCGGGCCGCAACGCGGCCCCGACGCGGTAAGAATGCCCTCAATAGCCGAATACAGGTGGCGCAAGGGGAGGGTCGTGAGGCGTTCAGGAGCGCACCGGCGTACGAGGGGCGCGTGAGGGGCTTGTGGAAAAGCCTTCGGAGGCAGTCAAACTGCGGCAGGCCAGGGGACGTCGAGCTCCACCGGAGCCGTGTAGTCGACTCCTGGGACACCGAAGCCGTACAACTCGTGGAGACGGTCGCGCAGCCAGAGGGTGTCGGCATACGCCTCCGGCTGTGCCTGATCTAGCCGATGCCAGGCATCCCGGACCGCGTCTTGGACGGTCGGATCGGTTTCCCAGGCGTCCAGGCGGATGCGAGCGTCGGCGTCGGGCGTGAGGGGGACGGCGTCTGCCAGGTGGTCCCACAGGCGTTTGGACGGGTCGACGGTCGACGGCAGCTCACAGCCCAGGGCCCGCCGCAGTAGGGCCAAGTAGAGGCAGATGCCGGGGACGGACGCCGCCGCCTGGGTGACGGTGCACCCCAGCACCCCGGTGGACGCGCTGCTCCCGTGGGGACGCAGGTGCGCGTCCATGGCACGGGCGGTGTCCTCCAGATGCCGCTTCGCGGCGCCGATGGTGCCCCGCCGGTAGATCGCGGAGGTCAGTTCGGGGCCGATGTGCGAGAGGGCCACGGTGCTGAAGCCGGGAGCCGGCAGGCCGCGGGCGAGGGCGTGTCGGACCCAGGAAGCCCAGTCCGCGCCGCCCATGACCGCGACCGTCGCTTCCCGTTCCTGTTCGGTGGCCGAGCGATCACCGTGTCCGCGATGCGGGGCTCGCCGGTGTCGGTGAAGGTGAGCATACGGCTGCGGTACGGAGCGCCGCCGGGTGCCAGCACGGAGGTATGGGTGACGCCACTGACCGGATCGGCGCGGCGCGGCCACGCTGTAGATCAGGTGGTCGATCTGGCCGAAGCGTTCGGCGAGGAGGGCCAATACCTCGGACTTCGTCGCGTCGAGGAAGCAGTCGGCGTCGACGAACAGCGCGTCGCTGCCTTGCCGGGCGGCGATCTCGGAGCTGCGGTGCGCCCGGTACCAGCCGGCGGTCGCGGAGCGGCGCGCACCGGCCGGGCGCTCCCGGCACACCGCGACGCCCCGCATGCCGTAACGGGCGATGCCGGTGAGCGTCAGCGCCAGGCCGAAGCCTGCGCTCGCGCCGATGACGAGTGCGGTGGGAGGCGTGCCGTGACGTCGTGTGCGTGACCGGCTTCGGCAGCGAGCCGGTCGACGTGAGCGGCGCAGCCGAGGGGATGTGAGTCGACGAGGAGGTGCCCCCGTCCGATGGGCTCCACGACACGTACGGTCACCGGTCGGCCTCCGGCGTCGTCCCACGGCCCCCGGGTGCGGCCAGTGGGCTGTGACTCTCGGGTCCCGCGACGCCCACAGCCATGGACTTCGCCTGGCGGGCGACGGCGCGCAGCACCGCGTGGCGCATCGCCCCGCCGGCCCAGCAGATCAGCCGCCAGTACGTCCGGAACTTCCGTCGTGCCACCTCGTCGGTGGCCCGGACCCTGGTCGTGGTCGTGATCCGTGTGCCGGAGGGACATGGTGAGAGCTCGAAGGTGAGGACGGCCTTGGCGAACCCCGGGGCAGCGAATCGTGCGAACGCTTCGCCGGTGGGGGCGTCCCGGTACTCCGGTACGAGTCTCCAGAACGACCCGATCCGGCCGAGTGCCACGTGGTGGGGGCGCTCGCTGGCCAGCGGGGTGAAGCCCGTCGCGACGAGTTGCTCCAGCAGTGGAGTGCGGCCGTCGGCCTCAGAGTGCCGACGCTTCAGCCGCGCCGGCAGGGCGCGCGCGGCGAGCAGGGCCCGCACCATCGGCACGTCCTTCACCGTCACTCGATGGAGCAGGTCCCAGGCCGCCTCCGCCTCGACGCCGACCAGGAGGGAACGGGTTACCTCTTCATCCCACGGGCCGCCCAGGTATGAGCGTACGTCCATTGTCACAGCGATCTCCCGGTAGGCGGTCGGTCAGCGATAGCCATAGGCGTGCCAGTTGTCGAGGACGCGGTGCTGGATGTCAGAGGGCCAGCCGTGACGGAAGTCGGCGACGACAGGGCGCTCGCCCGGCGGATACCGGTCACCGAGAAGGCAGTTGTGCACCACCTTGGTGGTGCGGCACGCGACGCGCTCCGCACCGTCCATGAACACGGGCAGGTAGGAGGCCAGGTGATCCGGGTAGAGCAGGGCGCCGCTCGCGGGATGGGCGCGGCTGGCGAAGGCGTGGACGAGCTGGTTCACGTCCGTCAGGTCGACGTCGTCCTCGATGACCAGGATTTTGGGGACCGCCATCCCGGTCTTGCTGCCGAAGACCAGATCGGCGACGGCGTCGCACAGCTCCCGCGCGGACCTGCCGAGACGGGGGTGCCAGTCGGGCGCCACCCCGACAGCCAACCAGTGCCCGGCCGACTCGGGCACCATCCAGCACAGGGTGACAGGGAGGCCGGCGGCCTGGAGCAGGTGCAGGCACTCGGCCGCATGCGGGATGCCCCAGGCTGTGTGGTTCTCCTCCACCGGCGGGCCCGCGGTGACGACGGGCAGGATCGGGTCGTCACGGTGGGTGATGGCGGTGACGTTCAGCACCGGCCGCTGCACGGCGTCTCCGGTCAGATAGCCGGGGTACTCGCACATCGGGCCTTCGGGCGCCGTTTCCGTATGGGAGAGGTGTCCCTCGACGACGATCTCGGAGGTGGCCGGGACCTCCAGCGGTACGGTTTCGCACCGTACCGTCTCCAAGGGCTCGCCGAAGTACCCGCCCAGCAGGTCGAGTTCGCTCACCCCCGCGGCTGCGGGCATCCCGCCGACGTAGGGGAGGCCGGGTTCGACGCCGAGCGCGACGGCGACGGGCATCGGCTCGCCCAACCGCTCCCACTGCGCCTTGATCATCCCGATGTGCTGCACCGGGGGCACCAGGCATGCCAGCCGCCGGCTGTCCACGAGCATCATGCGGTTGATCGAGGCATTGGTCCACGTCCCATCCGGGGTGCGCACCATGTTCATGCCCCAGGTCTGCAGGTACCGCCCGCCGTCGCCCTGGTGCAGAAAGGGTACGGGCAGCCGCAGCAGGTCCGCGTCCGCGCCGGTGCGGACGTTCTCCTTGCACGGCGCCGCCGCCCGCGGCACGACCAGCGGCGGGATGCCGTCCAGGGACCGGCACCGGGCCAGCGCCTCGACGATGTCCCGGCCGGATGTGGACGGGGGCAGGCCCAGCGCGGTGGCGATCCGGCAGAACGTGAAGCCGGGCCGGCTGCTGAGCCCGCCCGGTGCGCCCAGTACGCGGTACCCCGGCGCGACGCCTTTGACCGAGGTGAACAGCGGGGCGGGGGCGCGGAGGTCATATGAGCGCCGAATCACCGCTCCCATCTCCAGGTTCCAGTCGACCCCCGTCCCGATGGGCTGCAGGTCGCCCAGGCCCTCCAGGACCTCGATGAACTCGCGCAGCGAGCGTAGATGCTTCATGGGGCGCCTCCGAACTGCGGCGACCCGCGCACAGAGGGGCGTGGGGTGCCGCTCGAATCGGACGTTCTGTTCCGATGGGTGGTGGTGGCCGGACGTGCCGCTGCGGGCCGGGGCACGGCCCGCCCGGCTCCGGCCGGTAAGACAACGGCGGGAAGGAGCCGGTGGCGGCGTTGATTTCCACGATGTTCCGGTACGCATTCGACAACGACGCATAACCTGTGCGTCACCGCTGTCCGCCGCGCAAGTCCTCACCGATGGCTACCCGGACACATCGGCGCGAAAAATCGTCGGATGTTGAACGTGGTGAATGTTGCCGTGCAACAGGTTCAACACCGGTCACCCTTTACCGTCCAAGCCCGTGCGTGCGTTCATGATGAGGCGTCATGAACACGAGAGGCATCAGCGTGTCCGCACGTGGAATCAGTGACAGGGCGGTGGGTGAATCATGGGCAATCCCTGTGCACTGGTGACCGGTGGGTCCCGGGGGATCGGGCGGAGCGTCGTGGAACGACTGGCCCGTTCGGGGTTCGATGTGGCCTTCTGCTACCGCTCGGCGGAAGAGGAGGCCAAGCGCGTCGCGGAACATGTCGAGGACGCCGGTGCCCGCTGCCACGCCCGATGCGTCGACGTCACCGACCGCCGGGCGGTGGACCTGTTCGTCACCGAGGTGGAATCCGTACTGGGCCCCGTGCGGGCGCTCGTCAACTGCGCCGGAGTGGTGCGGGACAGTCCGCTGCCTCTGATACGGGACGAGCAGTGGCAGACCGTCATCGACACCAATCTCGGTGGTACCTACCACCTGTGTCGCAGCCTGGCGTTTCGGCTGCTCAAGCGGCGTCGGGGCGCCATCGTGAACATCTCGTCGGTCGGTGGAATCCACGGGAACGCCGGGCAGTGCAATTATGCGGCGGCGAAGGCCGGCATCATCGGCTTCTCCAAGTCCATGGCCAAGGAATTGGCGCCGTACGGAGTCCGGGTCAATGTCGTGGCGCCCGGATTCATCGACACCGAGATGACGGCCGACCTTCCGGCCCGGGTCCGCAAAGCGGCACTGGAAAGAATTCCGCTCGGCGGATACGGGCGTCCGGAAAACGTCGCCGACGCCGTCGACTTCCTGGTTTCCGACCACTCCTCCTACATCACCGGACAGGTCCTCCAGGTGGACGGAGGCATCGTCATATGACGGACGTCCGGCGGAGCCCCCCAGCCTCGTCCAGGCACGCGACCGCACCTTCCCCAGCCCGCTGTTCCCCTTCGGCGTACAGAGGAGAAGCCATGACCACCGCCGCCACCCAGCACTACGAGGAACTGCGGGAGATGGCCGCCGACGTACTGGAGATCGACCCGGCGGAGCTCACCCCCACCAGCCGATTCGTCGAGGACCACGACTCCGACTCGCTCCATGCGATCGAACTCCTCGCCCGCATCGAACGGCGCTACAACATCGAGATCCCCCAGGCGGAACTGGCGCGCATGAGCCACCTCCAGGCGGTGTACGACATCGTCAGAGTATCCGCGGGGTGGCAGGAGTGACATGGGCCGCCGCGTCGTCATCACCGGTGTGGGACCGGTGTCCAGCATCGGCGTCGGCGTCCACGCCTTCACCGACGCACTACGCCAAGGCCGCAGCGGCACAGCGGAGCTGGCCGACACCGGCTTCGCCGGCTTCCCCACCCGCTACGCCGGAGCCGTCACCGGTTTCGACCCGTCCACGGTGGTGGAGCGGCTCGCCCCGGGCCAGTGGGGGCGTGCCTCGCTGTTCGGGGCGGCTGCGGCACGGCTCGCGGTGCGTGATGCGGACCTGGACCCGGCCCGACTGCCGCGCCACCGCGCCGGGGTGTGCATGGGGACGACCGGCGGCGAGAGCCATCTCGTCGACCGGGGCACGGCCCGGTGGATCGCCGAGGGACTGGACCACCTCGACCCTGACCTGGCCCGGCGACTCCCCACCTCCAGGATCGCCGACGCCGTGGTCCGGGAACTCGCCTGGGGCGGCGAAACCATGACCTTCACCAGCGCCTGCGCCGCGGGAAACTACGCCCTGGGCCACGCCTACGACGCCGTCGTCCACGGAGACGCCGACTACATGATCGCGGGTGGTGCGGACTCCCTCAGCCGGTGGGGGTACGCCGGGTTCCACCGGCTGGGCGCGATGGCCGCGCGGGTCTGTGCGCCCTTCGACCGCGACCGGGACGGCATGCTCCTCGCCGAGGGGGGCGCCGCGGTGCTCCTCGAACCGCTGGAGTCCGCTCGCTCCCGGCGTGCACGCATCTACGCCGAGGTGCTCGGGTACGGCCTCAGCTGCGATGCCACCCACATGATCGCGCCGGACGCCGACGGTATGGCCACGGCCATGCGCCGCGCCCACCGCAACGCCGGAGTAGCAGCCGACGAGATCGACTACATCTGCGCCCATGGCACCGGTACACCGGCCAACGACGCGGCCGAGTGGCGCGCCGTCCTCGATGTCTTCGGTGCCGGCCCCCCGCCCACCAGCTCCGTCAAGTCGATGCTCGGTCACACCCTGGGCGCCGCCAGCGCCTTCGGGGTGCTCGCCTGCGCCGTCGGGCTGGCCGAGGGGTTTTTGCCGCCCACCGCACACCATCGGCATCCCGATCCCGCCCTTCACCACCTCGATCCGGTGCCGGGCCGGGGTCGCCCCGCCCGGCTGCGCCGGGTACAGAACAACGGTTTCGCCTTCGGGGGCAACAACGCCGTCGCCGTGCTGGGGAGGGCGGAACGATGACCACCGCAGCGGCACCGGTCATCACGGGCTGGGGCGTCGTCTCTCCGCTGGGCATCGGTACGGACGCGTTCACCGAAGCCGTGCTCAAGGGCGACTGCTGCGCGGTCGACGTCTCCGCCATGTTCGACGATCCCCTCCCTCACAACCTTGCCTGCGTCCTGCCCGGCTTCGACGTCCGGCACCATCTCGGCCGCAAGGGCACCTCCGCCTACGACCGGGTGACCGCGCTGACCGTCCTCGCCTGTGGCCTGGCCCTCCAGGACGCGGGCATCACCGCGCACTCCCCCGCAACGGAGGAGATCGGCCTCGCCCTCGGTACGAACCTCGGGAGCGCCCGCTCCACCTGGGAGTTCGCCCGGGAAACCTACCGCCACCACCGCCCCTATTTGGTGAGCCCGGCGCTCTTCCCCACTACGGTCCCCAACGGCGCGCCCGGGCAGGCAGCCATCCGGTACGGACTGCGCGGGGTCAACGCCGCGCTCGCCGCAGGGCCGCCGGCCGCCCTGACGGCGCTGCGGTACGCCCGCAACGCTCTGCGCGGGGGACACGCCACCGCGATGATCGCCGGGGCAGCCGAGGAGTACTCCCCGCAGAACGCCTGGCTCGCCCGCCACTGGCACGGCGGCCGGGAGGCCCGGCTGCTGGGCGAGGCCGCGACCTTGTTCACTGTGGAGCCCGCGGTGGGTGGGGCAGCGCACCGCAGCCACGCAGAGCTGCTCGCCGTCGAGCTGGCCACCGGCGAACCCGCTGCGGAGGCAGCGTCCGTCACCGTGGAGGACTGCGCCAGGCGCGCACTGGCCCTGGCGCAGGTGGCCCCGGCAGCGGTCGATCTGGTCGTCATCTGCGGTGGGCCGGCGGACTGTCCCCGTACCCGGGCCGAAGGGGAAGCCCTGGACCGCTTGCTCGCGCAGACGACCAGCCGCCGGCATCGCGTCGCGGACGCTGCCGGCGACTGCCTGGGGGCGTCCGCGGGAGTCCAGCTCGCCACCGTCCTCGCCTGGTTCGCGTCTCCCCATCTCGGCACGGACCGCGCGGTGGCCCTGGTCACCTCGCTCGGCTGGGACGGAGCGGCCGGAGCCGCTGTACTCAGGAGGTGCCCCGATGACCGCAGTGATCACCGGCTGTGAAGCGCTCACCTGTTTCGGCGACCGGCAGCAGACCTTCGCGGCCCTGCTGGCGGGGCGGTGCGGCGCGGCTCCGATCCGGCACCTGGACGGCGCCCGGCTCGGCGTCACTCACGGCTACCAGATCAGGGACGGGGACGAGGAACTCCCCCGGCGCCCCAGCCGCTGGCTGACCCACTGCGTGGCGGGCGCGGTGCGGGCCTCCGGGCTCGACCCGACCGGTCGGCGGATCAGCGCGCTGGTGGGCACCGGGCTGCGGGAGATACGCGAGCTGGAACGGTGGGAACCCGACGACGAGCCACCGCACCCGGCGGGCCTGCACTTCACCGGGGCCGTCCGGTCGGTCCTGCCCGAGACCGCCGACGTGATCACGCTCGCCAACGCCTGCGCGGCGTCCGGCCACGCGTTGGCCCTGGCCTGCGACCTGCTGGCCGTCGGGGACGCGGACGCGGTTCTCGTCGCCGGCAGCGACGGCTTCGCCGCCAGTATGCTCGCCTCGATGGGCCGCATGGCCGCCGGCCCCACCGACCGTGTCCGCCCCTTCGACCGGCACCGCACGGGCGCCCTGCTCGGCGAGGGCGCGGCCGCCCTGGTACTGGAGCCGGAGTCGGCCGTGGCCGCCGAGGGCCGCACCGCGCTGGCTCGGGTCCGCGGTGTCGGCCTGTCCTGCGACGCCCGCCACGCGACCGCCCCCGACCCCGACGGCATCACCCGCGCCGTCCGAGACGCCCACCGTCGCGCAGGCGTCACCCCGCAGGACGTGGACCTGGTCATCGCCCACGGCACCGGCACGGCGCTCAACGACCCCGTCGAAGCCACCGTCCTGCACGAGGTCTTCACCTCGCGTGTCGGGGCCGGGCCGCTGCTGACCGCGTTCAAGGGCGCCATCGGGCACACCTCGGGCAGCTCGGCGCTGCACAGCGTCGCCGTCGCACTGGACATCCTGCGCACCGGACACGTGCCGCCCGCCACGGGGCTGCGCCGGCCCATCGGCGAACTGCGGGGCGTACGGGCGGTGATCGGGGACGCCGGCATCGCCCCGGTGCGCTGCGCGCAAGTCAACGGGTTCGGCTTCGGCGGGGTCAACGCCGTCCTCGTACTGGAGGCGATGCCATGACCACCACGAACGACGAGACCGCCGTCACCGCCTGCGCCCTCGCCCTCCCGGGGCAGGCGCCGGACCTGCCCGACGGCCTGCCCGTCGCGCGGCACGTGCCCGACGAAGCCCACCGGCTCCTGGGACGGAGAGGGCTGCTCGCCAAAGAGCCGGCGACCCTGCTCGCCCTATGCGCCGCGCATCTGGCACTGGGGCTGCCACCAGGTCGACCGGCGGCCCCGCCACCGCTGGCAGACCGTACGGCGGTGGTGGTCAGCTCCAACCTCGGGAACGTACACAGCGTCCGGCGGGCCGCCCATGCCGTTCGCCGCGGCTCGTACCGGGACATCAGCCCCCTGTCCGTACCCAACATGTCCGCCAACGTCATCGCCGGAGCCATCGCCCTGCGCTACGGCCTGACCGGCCCGAACCTCATGCTCTGCGCCGGAACCATCAGCGACCTGCAGGCACTGCGCCTGGCCGCCCTGCTGGTCCGCGCAAGCCGCGCCGAGCGAGTGGTCGTCGTCGGCGTGGAGCCGGACGACGCCACCACGCGCGCTCTCCGAACCGCCCGCGCCTCGGAGAGCGAGGAGACTCGGCACCGTGCGCAGGCCGGCTGCGTCATCATCGAACCCTCGCCGACCCAGCTCCGCGCCGACACGGTGCTCCTGGGGCGGGTCGTCCATCACGGCCCCCACACCCCCGACTCGCCCGTGCCGGACAGCTCCATCATCTTCCGGCCCGACAGCGTCGGCCCGCCCCTGCCGAGACCGGCCCACGGCGCCGACGGCGTCGTCCGCACGGCCATCTCGACGGCCCGGCTGCGAGGACAGACCGGCTCCGGCTGGGCGCGCGTCACTAGCGGAGACCCCCGCGACGGTTATGTCTCGGTTCTGCTCCGGCGGCCCGGACGGTCCGGACTACGGAAGGCGGACTGAGATGCCTCTCCGGCCCGAGTGGCATCTGCTCGAAGGGGGTGCCGCCCGCGTCACGACACACCCCACGGTGATCGCCGCTGCTCACGGGCTACAGGCGTCCTGGCGCACGTGGGGGCCGTTGGCCCGGCATCTGCCGTCCGGCACCCGCCTCTACGCCCTCGACCTGCCCTGGCGCGCGGGAAACGACTACGGATGGCGGCACACCGCCGACGCCTCGCAGCATCTGGCGCGCGCTCTCCAAGCCGTTCCGGAGCGCCCGGACGTTCTCGTGGCCCACTCCTTCGGCGCCAACGCCGCGCTGGGATACTTGACGCAGCCGCCCCCCTGGGCAAGCCGACCACGGGCCGCGGCGCTGGCAGCGCCGTTCTTCCGCACCGAGGACTGCCCCGCCGACCGGGCCGTCTTCGAACGCCACCGCGAAAAAGTCCGCGCCCTCATGGCCGAAGCGGTACGCAGCCGACTCGGGCACCGCAGCGAGGAGCTGGGAGAAGCAGTACGCACCGCCATGGAGCGGACCGCCATCGCCCGGCTGCCCCCACAAACTCACCAGGCGCTCTTCGACAGCTACCGCGCAACCGGCGTCCTCGATCTCAGCGCGGTCCACATTCCAGTCCTGGTGGCAGTCGGTGAGAAAGACCCCGGAGTCGACGCCTGCCAAGGGCGCGCGCTGACCGGACGGCTGCCAACCGCCACACTCCGCGTCTACCGGGGCGTCGGCCACTTCCTCACCCATCAAGCACCCAAGTCGTTCGCTGCCGACATCACGGCCCTTTCCCCCGCGTACAGGACGGACACCGATTCTCCGTCTTCGATGCCCCTTCCGTGACGTTCCCCGGTGGGTCCCGGACCGGACACCCGACGCTCCCGCAGGGCATTCCGCCGTCCGCAGGGCACCGCCCAGCGCAGCCGCCTTCCACCCGCCCAGGACAGCGCCTTATGGAGACCACATGAACGCACCGAGCCGTACCATCGACACGGCCACTGTCGGCCGACCGCGCTACGCGGGGATCAACATCCGCACCTGGGCCGGCTTCAAGCAGTACCTCGACCTGCTGGAAGAAGCCGTACTCGACCACTTCCGCCGCTCAGGCCACAGCGCACGGCGGATGCACGAGACGTTCGGCCACGGGCTCGACATCGTGGAGACCTCCGGCACCTACTCCGCGCCCATCAGCCTCGACCAGGTCACCCGGACCCAGCTGACCATCACCGAGCCGGTACCGCACCAGGGCCTGCCCCTGAAAGCCCTGGTGACGGTCGACGGACCCGAACGGACACGGCCGGCATTCCGCGGCACGGCCCGGGCGGCCCTCGTCGCCGACCGGGCCCGCACGGACTGCCCGCCCCTGCCGCCCGAACTCCGAAGCCTGGCCGTCGAATCCGTCGACGCCCTGGAACCCATCCGCTCCGGAAACCCCCCGCCACCGCTGCACCCGCCCGCATCGGCCGGGCCCGGCCCCGTACCGACCGGCCCGGAGACGAACGCCCTTCTGTGGCGCCGACGCATCCCGTACTACCACTGCCACTACGACCGCCGCCTGCAGCACGCAGGCTACGTGCGCGTCCTTGAGGACACCGTCGACCGGTACCTGGACGCCCAGGGAATCGCGATCGGCGACTACTTGGCGACGCGCGGCTGGGTGCCCGTCGTGCACCGCACCCGCCTCCGGATGCTCGCGGACGCGTTCATGGAGGAGGACCTCCACATCGTCTTCGCGGTCACCGGCGTCATCCGCGGCACCCTCTTCGACGCCCGCATGAACTGCTACGTCCCGCGCGGCGACGCACTGGTACCCACCGCGACAGCGACCATCACCCACGGATACGCGCACGCGGCCGGCGAACGCGCCGGCACGCTCGCCGAGCTGGACGAAACCACCGTCAAGGCACTGCTCGGAGGTGCCCGGTGAAGCTCCCGCCCCGCCTCTACTTCAGCCTGCGTTCCCCTTTCAGCTGGATGGGCCTCAAGCGTCTGGAAGAGCTGCTCCCCCAGGCGCGCGAGCATCTCGACTACCGGCCCTTCTGGGAACCCGACCAGCAGCTCACCGAGCAGCTCACGGCCCGCGGCTGCGGCTTCCACTACGTGCGGATGAGCCGGGCCAAGCACCGCTACATCCTGCAGGACACCAGACGACTGGCCGCCCGCCTCGGATACCGCATGGCCTGGCCCGTGGACGGGCAGGCACCTTGGTGGGACTTGCCGCACCTGGCCTGGCTCAAGGCCCGGCGGACGGGACAGCACCACGAGGCGTACGAGCTGATGGCCGCCGCCCGCTGGGAGCGCGGCGAGGACATCTGCGAGCCCGAGGTGTTGCGCGCCGTACTCGCCGTGGGCGGCCGGGAGCTGGCCGCATCGGTGGAGGCCGTGCACGACCCACACACCCGCGCCGAAGCGGTCGACGCCCTGGCCACCGCCTACGAGGACGACATCTTCGGTATCCCGTACTTCGCTGTCGGCCGGCACCGGTTCTGGGGCCTGGACCGCGTCGAGCACTTCGTCGCAGAGCTGGCCGGACACCCGCCGAACCGTCCCCCGGCCCCCAACGGCCACGACACCCCGCTCGCCTCGCCGCCGCACCGGCTGCCGAACCCGATGGTCTCCTACGACCGGGACACCGCCGGCGGCTGCGGCTGACAGACGGCAGGACACGACAGACCTCCAGCCGCCGGCGGACGCACGATGTGTCCGGCCAGAGCCGTCGGCACCAACTCCGGCGCCTTCTCGGCCGCCCCAGCCCTCCGCCTTCACCATCGCCGCCCATCATCCGGTCGTCGCCGACTTCCTCGACCGGGTGCGCGACGGTGCCCCGGGCATTCCGTACGGTGTCACGCCGGAGCAGTATCTGCGAGCGTCCACCGAGGCGCTGGAAATGGCCATGCCTGGCCATGTGGGGGGCTGTGGGAGGCGTTTGTTACCGACTTCGGGATGCGGTTGGCGGGGATGCGAGGCGCTGAATGTCGGTGAGTTTTGCGCTCGGGCACAGACTTGGGGAGCGGTCGCGGAGCGTCACAAGGCAGGACGCTTCGCGGCTGTGATCACACCTGCTCTTGGTAGACCCGGATTTCTTGGGGGTGGAAGTTGCGGGCGACCGGCCAGAATTCCTGGCGCCCGAGGCTGTTGGCCCAGGCGTCGAGTTCGTCGTCCGTGTCGTGGAAGAACCAGGTCTCGACGTGCCCCAGCGCCCGAAGCCGGGGGACGGGCTCGTACCGGAGTTCGCAGTGGAGCTGGATGTAATGATCATGCTCGCCGGAAGCGTCGTTGATCTCGAACTGCCGGACCAGGTCCAGAGCGAAGACGGGCGGTTCTTCGAAGGCGTGAGTCCCGTACTGGAAGAGAAGGCCATCAGCGTCCGGCGTGTCCGCGGTGTCGAAGCGTTGCGAGCCGAAGCGCACGAACCGGAGCCACACCTCGTCCACGTCCAGTTCGGCGAGCGGCTGATAACCACGGCTCAGCTCATATTGAAGTCGCTCCTCGGCCCGGTCTATGGGCAGCCTATCCGACATCCCTGTCCTTCGCGGTCTCGACGGAATCTGTGGCCTCGCGGTGATCTTCTCAGGCCACCACACTCGCTAACGTGACCAGGGCTGGCTGCAGAGTCTGGGCGCGACGCTATTGAAGCTGGATCATCTTGCGGAGCAATTCGAATCCGGCACGGCCGTAGAGCTGCCTCTTGCTCTTCTTGATGCGGTTCACGGCGCCTTCCGTGCCAACGGAGCTCCAGTGCAGGGTGAGGCCGGCGGTCACCGCGTCGAGGTCTCGGAGCAGATGGAGGGCAAAGTTGGTGCAGCCGGGCAGTTGGCTGGCATCGACGGCTTCGATCCATGCGGGAGCGTAGGACCCAGCCGGTGGACCAGCATTTCCCCGAAAACGCGGACATATTCGGCCACTGTATCCAGTTCAGGGCAGCGATCCAGGACGTCCTTCAACGCAGCGCGCTCGTCTCCGTTCAGGGGTTGCGGGGTGGCGGGTGAGCCAGCCGGTGACCCGCCTCACGGTCGGCGCGCCTGGTGGTTGCGAACCTCGACCCCGACGTCAATCGCAGGGTACTCGCGGACCGGAGGGTCGCCAAGGCCGACGCCGCCTGGAGTCGGTGCATGAACGCCGCAGGCCACACTTTCCCCGACCCTGCCGAGGCCAGGGCCGTGGCCGTGGCCGTGGCCGTGGCCGTGGCCGTCAAGGGCGACGGGCAAAGCTGATTCGCTCCCTTGACGGGCACTACCGTGATCAGCTTGCTCAAGAACACGCCGAGTCGATCAACACCTACCGGGAACTTCGCGGCCGGTCTCTGGCGGCCCTGAAGGGTCCTCCGAGCGGGAGCGATAAGCCTCGTAATCGGTCCTTTGCGCGAGCAAGAACAATCGCGGGCCGCCGGTCCCCCGCCTATCCCGGATGTGCTCTCAGAACCCGTTCTCACTCAAAAGCGGGAGGGACCCCCTTCTTCTGAGACGTACCTTGCGAGGAAATCCGGGCCCATGCCGGGCCCCAGCAGCCCTCCCCGACCGGCAGGCCGGACGCCGACGATGTCGAAGCGCACGCCTGCCCGAAGTGCGAAGCCCAGCCCGGCTCACCATGCCGCTCGCGCGGCGGCGCGGTCGCCTCCGCCTACCGCACCCGGCGCTTCACCCGGGTTCCCCGCCTGAAAAAGGCCCTGCGGGTACCGACCCCCGCCGACCGCGCCCCTGGCCGGCCATGGCGGCCCGGCACCCCGCCAACCGCCCCGCTCGACCCGGACCTGCCGAGCGCGGACCCGCATCGGCTAGGCTCGCTGCTCGACCCTCGGCCAGGAACTCGACTCCCAGCTTGACGCTCTCGCCGGGCACGGCATCCCCGCGACAAGACCTATGGCGCCCTACTTCATCGAGGCTGTCAGCCATCTCGATGTAGAGCCCCCAGGGCGTCTTGACCGTCGGGGGCGTCTGCCGGGACACCGCCCACCCGGTTTCACGCACCGACTCGTAAGCGAGATGTGTGGGTGCGGTTGTTGCCATGCCTCGTACGCGCCGATCAGATTCAAGGCATCGAGTTCTACGGGGGGGCGATGGCGGCAGCGCTGGCGCCGAGGTGCACGGCCCGCGCCCGGGGCGGGTCCGCGGGGGTGGGGCGGCCGTCTGGCACCAGCGGCCTCCGGGTGAGGGCTACGCCTGTCCGGTGGCGCGCCGGCGGGCGCGGTAGGCGCGCAGGTTAACGGTGTTTCCACAGGTCTTTACGTCGTGCCAGACGCCGCTGTTGTTGCGGGAGCGGTCGAAGAAGGCCACCTTGCACCGCGGGTTGCGGCAGGTCTTCAGACGGCGGCGGGTGTCGGCCCGCTGACCTTCGAACGCCGCCGCGATGACCAGCGCGGCCAGGCGCCGCCACCCGGTGCCACGCGGTTCGAGACGGACGAGGCCGTCCTGGCCGAGTTGAAGCGCTGCGGTCGCGGTGTGCAGGACCGGCACGGCCTCCTGGGCGGCCTCGGGCCCCAGTGCGACGAGTGCCTGCAGGTCGTCGCGGAAGGACCGCAGCTCGGTGAGGCTCTCGGCGTCCAGGATGATGTCGGGAACGGCCTGCCCGACGCCTTCGGACCATTGTGCCGTGGCCTCGTTCACCCACTTCTGGGCGGATTCGATGCCCTGTAGGAGATCGGGCTCCCGAGGCGAGCCGGCCGAGATGGTATTGAGCAGATCTTGGACCAGGCCGAGGCTACCCGGGGCAGCCTCCAGGCCGTACCGTGCGGTAGCGGGCCACGGCATTGCGGATGACACCTCCTGGACGACTGGGACTGGCGAGCTTCCTCATCCTTTCACGGCGCGGGCGAGCCTCCCGGGGCGCCCTCGGCCGCATGCGCGGACTGCGAGGAGACCCCCGGAGAGAGCGTCGCGGTGTGTGCGACCGCCGCCGCCCGGCTCATCCCCAGCTGGGTGAGCAGGCCGAGCGTGACACTTGCGGTGTTGGCCGCGGCGTAGGAGTGACGGTGGTCAGCAGGCCGAGTGGTGCGATCAGGACGCCTGCGATGATCACGGGCAGGCCGTAGGTGAGGTAGGCAACGAGGAAGATGGCCGCGAACAGGCTCGCGCGATCGCGGATCGCGGGTCGCGGGTCGCGGCCAGGGGCGCAATGGCGCGGATCGCCCCGGAGAATGAGGTGCCGAAGCCGGCCCCGCCGCCGACGCCGCCGATCCACAGCAGGGGCAGCATCCCGGGGGCGACGCCCGCCACGACGGGGCCCGCGGCTGAGGACGGTGCCGAGCCTCCGGTGTCGCGCCGGTGCCGGCTCCATGATCGACGCTGTGATAGCTTCGCTCGCCGCGCCGGTCGCGATGCCCTGGAGCGTGCGGGCGGCGATCACCCAGCCGATATCCGGGTCGAACGCGCACATCAGCATCGAGCCCAGTTCGAGAGCCATGGATCCCGGCAGTACGGGGCGGCGCCCGAGGTGGTCGGAGAGCGCCCCGTGACCAGGGGCGCGCCGAGCAGACCGACGGCGTAGGCGGCAAACGCGACGGCGAGGGCCCACGGGGCGAACCCCACTGCTGTGGGAAGACCATGAGCAGCGGAGGTGGTGCTCCGGCGGCGGAATACAGGACGGCGTACGCAAGGACGGCGGCGCCGAAGGCCCCGGTGGGCGGCAGCGTACCGGGGGCGCCGGGCCGTGGCCGTACAGGTCATGATGGGCGCCTCCTTCCCTGCGTGCGCGGGGACTCGCGGCGGTTCAGGCCCCGAGCAGGCCGACCGCGCCGTACCACAGCGGTCCGGGGTTGAGACGGTCGCCGTGGAGCCGCATCATCCGGTCGAAGAACTCGCGCGCGGTGGGCTTGTCGTCCAGCAACCGCTGGGCGTCCCGCAGGTACTGCCGCGTCTCGTCGATGATGGCCGGGTCGTCGGGGCGGTCCTTGTTCTTGTGCCCGGCCACGACGGCGCGCGGTTCCAGCTCGGCGATCCGGTCGAGGGCGCCCAGCCAGGCCGTCAGACCGCCACCGCCGCCTTCGAGGATGTAGGGGTGCACGTCGTTGTAGGCGATGTCTCCGGCCACCACGAGGCCGATCGACGGCACGTGGAGGAAGGTGGTGTCGTCAGTGTCGGTGTGCCCGGCCTCGTACGCCCGGACGACGTTGCCCTCCAGCAGGAAGCCGTCGGCGGGGACGGGACGGGCCAGGACGGGCGTGGCCGGGATCTGGCCGGGGAAGACCTTGTCCCACATCTGCTCACGGCCGGTCGTGGCCTGCTGGTGCATCATGCGGATCGTGCCCTCGGTCGCGTACGCGACGGCGCCGGGGAAGCGTTCGACGAGCTGCGCCGTGCCGAACCAGTGGTCGCCGTGCCCGTGCGTGGCATAGATGACGGCGAGCCGTTTGCCGGACCGTTCCACCCAGTCGCCGACCTGCCGGATCTGGTCGTGGGTGAAGGGCGGGTCGACCAGTACGGCGTCTCGCTCGCCGTGGATCAGGGTGGACGTGATCGGGGAGGAGACGATGACCTCGCCGTCGGGCATGCGCTGGTCGCCTGCGCGGGGTGCGCCGGGCGAGACGAAGACCTCGTAGGACAGGGGGGTGGGTGTGGCCATGGCGGCCATCTCCTCTCGGTGCGTCGGAGTGGGTGGGGGCAGGCGTGGGTGCGCGAGTTGTGGGTGGAGCTCGCCGAGTTCGCCGGACGGGGCGGCCTTGACCTGGCGGCTCATTGGTCGGCCAGGACCTCGTGGGCTCCCGCCTCGATGCCGTCCAGGGAGAGGGCGGCGACCTTGGCGGGGACGGCCTTGGACGCGTCCTGGCCGGCCCGCCCGGACGCCGCCGGAGCGGCGGCGGGTGCGGGTTTGCAGGTCAGGCCCGGTAGAAGTGGTCGCGCCCGACGGCACCGCCGACGCGGTTGCCGAGCTCGTTGGAGAAGGCCAGCAGGTTGTCCAGAGGACGGTGCTGGATGACGGCCCGGACGATCTTGCCGTCCTCGTCGACGGTCAGGATGGTGGAGCCCCGCAGCTCCTTGCCGCCGAACGCCTTGGCCTCCCACTCGATGCAGGTGCGGGACCCGTCGGTGATCTCGTACGTGAAAACGAGGGCCTCGTAGATGCCGCTGGCGGCACCCATGACCTGCTTGACGTTGTCACGCCCCTCGACCGGGCTGCGCAGCGCGCTGGCTTCGAGAACCACGTCCTCGGCGAACGCGGCGGCGAAGGCCTCGGCGGACTTGGCCGCGAACGCCTTGGTCCAGGGCTGGGCCTCGACCTCGTCGGTGGTGTTCGTCTCGGCGGTGCCACTCATGGGGATCACTCCTGCTCTGTGGTGCGGTCGCTCCGGCACCCGGGGAGGTGACGGGGCCTGCCTCAAAGGCATGAAATAACCGTAGCACTTTTACTTATGTCCGCTATCGGTGCGCATGGATCGATCACCTATGTACGCACCGTAGGAGGGACTGACTTCCTGTGATAAGCCCACTCCTTGTCGGACGTGAACGTATGACCTATGGTTCTTTCACCCAGCGGATCGACACGCCCGAGTGGTCTCCGTCCGGAGCACCACGACTCCCCGGAGAGGACGAACCGTATGAGAGCCGAAGGCGGCGCGGACAGGCGCACCCGCCTCCAGCACACCGGCAGGGACGGTCGGACGCTGGTCTTCGTCCACGGATTCCTCGACGACAAGCACGTCTGGGACGACGTGATCCGGGAGCTGAAGACCCAGGGCGTCCGGACCGTACAGCTGGACCTGGCCGGATTGGGCGAGCGCACGGACGCCGACGGCCCGTTCGTACTGGACCGGTTCGCCGCGGATGTCGCGGCCGTCATGGACGCTCTGGACACGCCGGTCGTACTCGTCGGGCAGAGCATGGCCGCGCCGATCGTGGAACTGGTGGCCGCCACGCACTCCGCGCGAACGCTCGGCCTTGCCCTGGTGACACCCGTTCCGCTCGCCGGCACGCGGCTACCGGACGAGGCGGTCGAACCCTTCCGCGCGCTGGGCGGCGACCCGCAGGCCCAGCGGGCCGTACGCCAGCAGCTGTCCAGCGCACTGGCCGAAGCCGATCTGGACCGGCTCACCGCGGTCGGCGCCCGGGTTCGGCCCGAGGTGGTGCGCGCACTGGCGGACTGCTGGAACACCGGCCACCCGGACGGACGGCGGCCGAGCCGCTACCAGGGTCCCGTGCTGGTGATCCAGGGCGCGGACGACGGCTTCATCACCGAGGGGCTGGTCACCGAGGGAGTGCTGAGGCGATTCGGCTCCATCGAGTCAGCCACGGTCGACGGCGCCGGGCACTGGGTGCACGTCGAGCGGCCCGCTGCCGTCGCCGCGCTGCTCGATGTCCTTCTCGCCACAGCACACCCCACCGACAACCCCGCGCAGGACGCGCGACCGTAGCGGACAGATCCCGCGCACTTCCCTGACGGCGGCCGACCGCCGGTCCGACCGGCCGCGGCTTTGCAAGGAGACGACTCATGACCGAACGTACGGACATCGCCTTCCCGGCAGAAGGCGGCGTCACGCTGCGCGGCTGGCTGTTCCTCCCGGACGGCCCCGGCCCGCATCCGGCGATCACGATGGCCCACGGCTACGCGGGCGTGAAGGAGCACGGGCTGGCGCGCTTCGCCGAAACCTTCGCCGCGGACGGCTTCGTCGTCCTCGTCCACGACCACCGCACGTTCGGGGCCAGCGAGGGCCTTCCTCGCCAGGATGTGGACCCCTGGCAGCAGATCGCCGACTGGCGCCGCGCCATCTCCTTCCTGGAGAGCCGGCCGGAGGTCGATCCGGGCCGGATCGGCGTATGGGGCACCAGCTATGCCGGCGGCCATGCCATCGTCCTCGGTGCCACCGACCGGCGTCTGCGCTGCGTGGTGGCGCAGGTGCCCACGATCTGCGGCTACGAGCAGGGCCTGCGCCGCGTCCCGCCAGAAGCCACTGCCGCCCTGGAAGAGGCGTTCGCGCAGGACGAGCGGGCCCGGTTCCGTGGCGAGGCGCCCCTGACGCAGGTGATCGTCAGCGATGATCCCGCGGTCCCGGCGGCCTACCGGGCCAAGGACGCCATCGACTTCTACCTCCAGCAACTGCCCCCGGGGGCCTGGGAGAACCAGGTCACCCTGCGCTCCACCCGCGCCGCCCGCATGTACGAGCCCGGCGCCTGGATCAGCCGGGTCTCCCCCACCCCGCTGCTGCTCGTGGTCGCGGACCACGACACCGTCACGGTCACCGACCTGGCGCTGGCCGCCTACGAGCGCGCGCTGCAGCCGAAGAAGCTGGTCCTGCTGCCGGGCGGTCACTTCGACCCGTACCTCGCCAGCTTCGAGGAGTCCAGTGCGGCGGCCCTCGAATGGTTCCGCCGGCATCTGGCTTGAACGCTCCCCACCAGACGGGCCATCAGTACTACCACCATCGGAGTCCCCATGCCCCGCCTCACGCACACCATCGGTGACGACGGCATCGCGACCATCGTCCTGACCAATCCGCCGCAGAACCGCATCGACCGGCAGATGGCCGACGAACTCGCCGCAGCCGTCGAGGACGTCACCCGGCGTGAAGCCCGTGTCGTCCTCCTGCGCGCCGACGGCCCGGACTTCAGCTTCGGCGGCGACATCGTCGACTGGCCCGACCTGAACGGCGCCGAACTCCGCGCGCTCTTCGAGCACTACATGAGCGTCTTCAACGCCTTCGAACGCCTCCCCGTGCCGGTGGTCGCCGCCGTCCAAGGACAGTGTTCCGGCGGCGGCTTCGAGCTCGCCCTGCGGGCGGACGTCATCCTCGCCGGTGAGTCGGCGCACTTCGGCCATCCCGAGCAGACGCTGGGCATCGTCACCCTCCTCGGCGGCATCTACCGGGCCGCCGAGCGCGCCGGGCGGGCCCGGGCCGCGGAGTGGGCCCTCACCTCCCAACCGGTCCCGGCCCACACGATGGCGAACGCCGGCGTCGTCAACCGCGTCCTGCCCGACAGCACCCTGCTCCAGGAGGCGACCGCCTTCGCGCAGAAGCTGGCGAAGGGACCCACCCGGGCCCACACGGCGCACAAGGCCCTCCTCCGTGCCTGGGCCGCGGGCGGGACCGCCGCAGCCGACGAGGCCATGCTCGACATCGCCATGCCGCTCTTCGCGACCGAGGACGCCAAGGCGGGACTCGCCTCGGCGATCGCCGCGTTCAAAGCAGGCACCCCGCGCCCCGAACTCGACTTCCAAGGCCGCTGACGGCGACGCGTCGGCTCCCCTGCTGCCGTGCCCGCAAACGACGGGACGTCGAAGCGACACGGCGGATCCGTACACCTAGCGTGAAACTGCTGGCTGGTGCTGCGTTTCGCTTTGGCTGGGTATATGGCCTGGTGGCGGGGGTGAGAGGAGCCAGGTAGGGGCTGAGTGAGGTGCTGTGGGCAACCTGGTCACGGAGACCAAGGCGAACGAGAAGGCGTTCAAGGCCAAGGCCCGCACCCCGCTGCGCTCCTCATACAGCTCGTGCTACCGGCGAATGCTGCCGCCGCTGCTGCTGAGCACGCTGGGCTTCAAGTGCCATGACACCGCCTGCCGGCTGGTGATGGACGCGCTCGCGCTGCTGGTGAAGTACGCCGATGTCGATGGCAAGGCCCGCTTCTACGACGCTGGCGCTTCACCCGCGGCGGTCCCAAGCACCCCACCTACCAGGCCCTCGACGAACTCGGCCGTACCGTGCGCACAGTCTTCGCCTGCGGCTACCTCGCCAGCCCCGGCCTGCGCCGCGAGATCCACGGCGGCTTCCAGACAGCGGAGAACTGGAACAGCGCGAACACCGTGCTGCACTACGGCAAGGACGGCGCCTTGACCGGCCCGGACGAGGAACACGCCGGGACATCGATGCTCGCGCTGCACCTGCTCCAGTACAGTCTCGTGCACGTCAACACGCTGTTGCTCCGACAGATCATGGCCGAATCCAAGTGGGCATCGAGGCTGTCGGCGGAGGATCGGCGCGGCCTGACCGCGCTGGCAGTACGGACGCTGAATCAGCGCCGCCTGCGCGCAGGACAGCTCTACGGCCGCGGGGCTTGCACTCGCGTGTGCCCTGCACGCCCTCAACGAGGTCTCCGAGCGCGTCGGGCCGGGCTCCGCCGCTGCGGTGCGCGGCACGCTCGGCTCGTCCAATTCAGCGGTGCGCAAGACAACCGCCGAAGGGACCGCCGATCTCGTCGGGGCGCTGTGGCGGCAGATCAGGCACGGGCCATGATCGCTTGTGCGGGCGGGCGGAGCCGCCGCTGATCACGGCGTGTGGATGGGGCCGGCCCGGTGGCTTCCGGTGAGCAGAGCTTCGGCGTGCTTGCGGAAAGCAGTGACCAGACGGCTGCGGTCGCCGGTGCGGGTGGCGAGTACGACCTGGCTCGGTTCGACCCCGTGCAACGGGACGGTGGTGAGGCTGGGATGCAGGCCGGTCGCGTGGTCGAGGGGCGGCCCGATGGCCACGGCCTGTCCGGCGGCGATGAGTTCGTGTTTGTCCTCAAGGGCTTCGGCCAGGGGCCCGTCGGGCGCGGGCCGCCCGTCGGGCCGGGGGTCGAGCCGCCAGTAGGCGTTCAGCAGCGGGTCGGACTGGCGTACGTGGGGGATCGGCTCGTCGGCGATGTCGTCGAGGGTGACCGACTCCTCGCCGGCCAGACGGTGGTCGCGGGGCACGACCAGCACGCGCGGTTCGTCGTAGAGGACGGTGACGCGCAGCCGGTCGGTGGGGAACGGCAGGCGCGCCACCACCGCGTCGACGCGGTGCTCCAGCAGCGCGCCGCGCGAGTCGTTCCAGGCGAGCAGGCGGGTGTGGACCTCGGCATCGGGATTGCGGTCCCGCAGGGCGCGCACGGCCGGAGTGATGATCAGTCCCTTGCTGTAGCCGATGGTGATGCTGCTGGGCCGGGCCGCGGCCCGGGTGCGGGCCATCGCCTCGACTGCGGCGCGCAGCAGCTCCTTGGCCTGGGGCAGGAAGACCTCGCCGGCGTCGCTGAGCCGGGTGCCGCGCGTAGTGCGGTCGAGCAGGCGGACACCCACTTGCTGTTCGAGGCGGCGGATCTGCCGGCTCAGCGAGGGCTGGGTGGTGTGCAGCGCCTCGGCTGCACGGGCGAAGTGCTGGTGCTCGGCGACCACCGTGAAGCACTGCACCAGCCGGAGGTCGAGGTCCACGGGTGCGGGGAAGGGTTCGGGCACCACCCCACTCTAGCTGGCCTTATACACAGAACGTATTGCATGTATCGGAACAATCATTGGACTGTGCGCTCGTCGCGGCCTCACCGTGGTGACCATGACATCGGACAGCGTGACACCGTTTCGTATCGACGTTCCGGACAGTGCCCTGGAGGATTTGAAGGACCGGCTCCACCGGGTACGCCTTGCCGGCCGGGAGACCGCGCCGGACAGCAGCCAGGGGGTGCAGCGGGAGCGTCTTGAGGAACTGCTGGAGTACTGGGCCACCGGGTACGACTGGCGCAATCTGGAGCGGCGGCTCAACGAGCTGGGTCAGTTCCGTACCACCATCGACGGTCTCGGCATTCACTTCATGCACGTTCGCTCGCCCCGCCCTGACGCCACGCCGTTATTGCTGCTGCACGGATGGCCGGGCTCGTTCCTGGAGTTCCTCAAGACCGTCGGCCCGCTCACCGAGCACGGCTTCCACCTCGTCGTCCCCTCGATGCCCGGCTACGGCTTCTCCGACCAGCCCGCCTCGACCGGCTGGGGCCCGGACCGGATCGCCCGCGCGTACGGCGTGCTCATGCGGCGCCTCGGCTATGACTCCTACCTGGCCCAGGGGGGCGACTGGGGCGGTGTCGTCGCGACCCGCATGGGGGCACAGCGCCCGGTGGGCCTGCGTGCGATCCACGTCAACTTCCCCGAGTTCCTCGCCGCACCACCGGTCGGCGACGACCCGGCCCCCGAGGAGAAGGCCGCACTCGAACAGGGCAGCCGCTTCTTCGCCGTCCATTCCGGATACCACGTCGTGCAGCGCACCCGGCCGCAGACCATCGGCTACGCCCTGACCGACTCCCCGGCCGGGCAGGCCGCCTGGATCTACGAGAAGTTCCTCGACTGGGCACGGCCCGACGCACTCACACCCGATGAGATCCTGGACCACATCTCCCTGTACTGGTTCACCGGCACCGCTGCTTCCTCTGCCCGCCTGTACTGGGAGTACGCCCGGCAGCCGCTCGCTCTGACCAAGCCGGACCTTCCCGTCGGGGTCAGCGTCTTCCCGGACGAACTGACGCGTACCCCGCGTATCTGGGCCGAGCGCGCCTATCACGACCTGCGCTACTTCAACGACGACATCCCCGCAGGCGGCCACTTCGCCGCACTGGAGCAGCCTGAGCTGTTCGTCGAGGAGATCGTCAAGTTCGCGCGGTCGGTGGCCGTATGAAGACGGTCGTGATCACCGGAGGCACGGACGGTATCGGGCGCGGCCTCACCCGTATCTGCCTCAAGCGCAGGGACCGGATCGTGGTCGTCGGGACGGAGAAGGCCAAGGCCGAGCCCGGCGCCTGGTTTATCCGGGCCGACCTGGAGCTCACCGACGCGGACAGGCGGCTGACCAACCGGCTCTCCGCCGAGCTCGACACGGTCGACGTCCTCGTCCTGGGTGCCCAGTTCCAGCGCTCCAGGCATACGGAGACCACCGACGGCCTGGAGCCCGACTTCGCGCTGACCCACCTCAGCCGCTTTCTGCTCAGCCACGGCCGGGCCGGCCTACTCGGCCGCGCCGCCGATCCGGTCGTGCTCAACTTCGGCGGCACCGGGCGTTTCGGGTCGCCACGCTGGGAGGTCCATCAGCAGCGGACGCAGTATCACGGCCTCAACGCGATGATCCAGGCCGGGATCCTCAACACTGCGCTCGCGGTCGGCTTCGCCGACCGTCCCCCCGCCATCCGGTACGTGAACGACCTCCCCGGCACCGTCGCCACGAGTTTCGCCGGTGACTACGACGAGGCCGAGGCCGCGCAGATCGTTCGTCTTCGCGCGCCCGGTGGACCCGTGGAGAGCGCCGTCAAGGAGATCCAGCCGTTCCTGGATTCCAGCTCCCCGGGCCACACTGCCGCCGCGCGCGAGGGAGGCGCCGTCCCCCTGGGCCCTCAGGCATCCTCCCTCGCCGACACACGACGGCCCTACGACTACACCCGGGAGGTGCTTGCCCGATGAGGTGGGTCAGCTACCGCTCCACCGACGGCTCCCCGCGCTGCGGCGTGGTGCACGACAACAAGATCCACGCCGTGGGCATGGGCCTGCTGGAGCTGCTGCGCGCCGAAGGCGGACTGGTGGCCGCCGCAACCAGGGAACCGACCGAGATCGTCGAACTGGCTACGGCCGACCTGCTGGCGCCGATACCGGTGCCCCCTGCGGTCCGGAACTTCGCCGCGTTCGAACGTCACATCAGTAATGCGGGCAAGGCAGCCGTTGGCGACGGCAGGGTCAGCCCGGCCTGGTACGAATATCCGCTCTTCCACTTCTCCAACCCGGCGGCGATCAAGGGACCGCACGACGAGGTTCCCATCGCCCCGGGCGCTCAGTTGTGGGACTACGAGGTCGAGGTGGCCGCGGTGATCGCCGGGGACTGCTCGAACCTCGACGCCGCCACGGCGGAGCATCACATCGCCGGCTACCTGGTCTACTGCGACTGGAGCGCACGCGATTTCTCCGCGAGCGAGATGGGGTTCGTGTACGGCCCGTCCAAGAGCAAGGACGCCTCGACCAGCCTCGGCCCGTTCCTCGTCACCCCCGACGAACTGGAGCCCTACCGCTCGGGCAGGGGCTACGCGCTGCAGATGGACGGATACGTCAACGACAAGCATTACGGCGGCGGCAGCTGGGACGAGATCCACTGGTCGTTCGGCGAAATGCTGGCGCACGCGTCGCGCGGTACCACGCTGCGCGCCGGTGACATCATCGCCAGCGGTCCCGTGGGCACCGGCTGCATTCAGGAGTTGTCCGGCCACCGCCCCTACCTGACGCCGGGAGACACGGTCCGGATCGAAGTGCGGGAACTGGGCGCGATCACCGCCCGGATCACCGCTCCAGAGCCGTTCTGACTGCCCGGACACCAAAGACGATCTTGATCCTTCCGCTTGCCAGGAGACCACGACATGCATCTCGCCAGCACCTTCGCTCGCGCCGGCATGAACCTGAGCGCCGTCCGCGAGATCAGCGCCACCATCAACGCGACCCACCTGTTCGTCTACTTCATCCCCGAAGCACCGGAAGAGGCCGCCAAGCTGGGCGCAACCGAGTACGCACCGGCGTACTTCGCGTTCCGGTCAGCCCCGATGGGAGCAGTACCGTGGCAGGTCACACTCGCGGCCTTCTACAACTTCAGCCCGCGGTCGGTGCAGGCCATGGCAGGCGTGTGGGACACAGCGACGCCAGAAGAGTGGCAGAACGCTCGCTTCGCAGCCGTCACTCGTGCGCTGCAGCGCGTCGACGTGAACCTCACCGCCGATCAGATCGCCGAGGCACGATCGCTCATCGACCCGGTCGTCGCGAGCGCCGACTACGCCGGGAAGACGATGGCTGCCGCCAACGCCTCGGTCCCCCTCCCAGCCGAACCGCTCGTCGCGCTATGGCAGCAGATCACAGTGCTGCGCGAGTGGCGCGGCGACGCGCATTTCACCGTGCTCGCCGCCAACGGCCTCGGGCCGTGTGACTGCAACGTTCTGCAAACCGCGACAGGTCACTTCCCGGAAGCGATCGCGCGTGCCACCCGGCTGTGGGACGACGAGGAGGTGGCCGCGGCAACAACACGTCTCGTCGCCCGCGGCTGGCTCAACACCGACGGCACCGCTACCCAAGCCGGCATCGCGGCGCGCGAGCAGATCGAGGTCGAGACCGACGAGCACTGCGCTGCGCTGTGGACGCCGATCGGCGACGCGAAGGTCCGTCGCCTCACCTCGCTCATCCTGCCGATCCACGACGCGTTCACCGCGGTCAGGACATACCCCTTCCGCGTGGAGACCGGAGCCCCGCAGACCGCCGCCCCGGAGGCCGCCAGGTAGGCCCCGTTCCCGTGTGGCCCGTGACGAACGGGCAGGTAGCGCAGGGTGACGCTGGGGGCTGGACCGGGCGCGTGGTCCCCGCACATGCGGGAATTCCCGCACGCGAAAGGCCGGAGCCGACCCGGCTCCGGTGCTCCCTCGTGGGGCGGCGGCGGTCCGGGCTTGTCGGATTTCCGATACCTGGGTATCTGCTGCGTCAGGTAGCCAAGGCCGCCCGGGCTTTAGCCGCTCCTGCCGCGTACGCCGCTGCCCGGCCCTGTGGGGCAAGGCGCAAGCTCCCCCGCCGAGGCCGGGGCCGGCCTGCGTGGCGAGCCAGGCGGTGCTGCGCGCGGCGAGCAGGTGCTCGGCGGCGCGGTGACGCACCTGTCGGGCGGCGGTGTCAACGGCCCGCTCGGCTACCACCTGAGCCTGCGGCCCGCGACCGAGCGTCCACAGAGCCGACTGACGGCGTTCACGCAGGAGACATTCGGCGGCCAACCGGCCCATGACCGCAACGGTCACCTCATTACCGCTGCCCATACGGGCGTGGTCGCAGACGGGATGAAGGCGGGCGCGCATCGCGGGCCGCAGTAATCGCGGTTGCATCGTCCGCCTGCCCCAGCCGGATCGCGGTCCAAGAGGTGGCGCCGGGTTCGAGGGCGGTGACGAACGAGTACGGCCAGCCCGGGACCACCTGCGTGTCGTCCTTCGCCCGCCCGTGAACTTGGCAGAACAGCCGCTCCGCGGAGCACGGTTCGAACAGCTCATCGCGCCGCTTGGTCAGGCACGAGAAGAAAGCACCCCGGAAACGGGACACCAGCGCGTATGCCTACCGCCGAGGCACGGACAAGAACCCACGCACCACACGGCACACGATCGCGCGAAAGTCACCCGACCACCGCAGACCGCGGCAACCCTGCCCCAAGTCCGGCAATTGTTCGAGGCGATAGCACCATGTATGGCATGACGATCAACCGCAGGTCCGGCGGTCCGTCGGCATGCAGGGTCTCGAGCAGCGGGGCGAACAGCGGCGCGTGAGTGCCGGGGGCGATGGCGTCGCTGGCCAGGAGGGTCAGCGGCGGCAGGTCGGCGGGGCGGGCGGCAGCCAGCAGCCCTCGGAAGGTCGCGGAAGCGCCCCAGCAGATGTCAGCGGCCAGCACCGACGCCACCAGCGGCTCCAGGCCCGCCAGCCAGGTGTCCACGAAGCGTTGCGGACGGGAGCGGTCGCCGCCACGCTCGGGTAGGAGGAGTGGCCGCAGGCGTAGAGGACGTCGACATTTACGCCGAGCAGGGCGGGCACCAAAAGAAAGTCGCCTCTCACCCTGGAGCCGTTTCGCGCCTCGTCCTCTCCAGCCCCGGCCCTCAGAATCCAGTCGGTGGGCAGGGAGCCCTATCCACGCACCGTAGCGTCGGCCCCAGCGGGCGGCGGAAGGCCGCGTCCCACACCGCGCTACGCATCACCTATGTTGACATAGGTATAGGCGTATACGTAACCTGGTTCTGTGCCCGCTCCCGATGCATCACCCCAGGACATCGACCGTGTAGCCGCTGAGCTCGCGGAGTGCCTGCCTGCGTTGCACCGGGCTCTTGACCGCCGTATCGGCCAGGATTTTCCGCACTCCAAGCCCTCGGAGGGCCAGCTGAGTCTTCTGCGGCTGGTCGCTGAGCGTGAGGGCGTCACCGTGCGGGAGGCCGCCGGGGCATTGCTGATGAAGCCGAACAATGTCAGTGCCCTGGTTTCCCAGCTGACCGGCCAGGGCCTGCTGGAGCGCCGACAGGACGCCTCCGACAAGCGGGTCGCCCATCTGTACCTGACCGCGCTGGCGCGGCAGCGGCTTGCCGAAGCCGGACGAATCGCGGACGCGCACATCGCGCAAGCGCTGCGCACGCTCACCGACGGGCAGCTCGACGCCCTGGGGTCGGCCCTGGGAGCGCTGACGGCGCTGACTCGTCAGCTCCACGCCGCAGCGGGCTGACCCCCGGCCCCTGGAGGGACCACAGCGTCCCGCCCCAAAAGCGGCACCCGCTGCCCGTACCGCGGCTCCCGTGCGCTGCCCGGCTGCGCCTCTGCGTATGCCAAAACCCGAGCGCGGGCCTTCACATGCCCGGATTTGGCCGGATCGCCGGGTGCTTCCTGCCAGACATCCTCGCGACAACTCTCAGCACAAGGAAAGTAGAACGCCCATGCCCTCCACCACCGTGGACGACACGGTCCTGCCCGCCCACGCTCCACCGGACACCGCCCCGCGCGGCCGGCGGTCCAACCCCTGGCTGACACTGATCGCCGTGGCCTTCGGTCTGTTCATGGTCGGTCTGGACGGCTCGGTCGTCTCCATCGCCAACCCGGAGATCGGCCGGGACCTGAACGCCTCCACCGCCGATCTGCAGTGGGTCACCAACTCCTACCTCCTCGCCCTGGCCGCCACGCTGATCCTCGGCGGCAAACTCGGCGACCGCTTCGGACGACGCACGTTCTACCTGGTGGGCGTCGTAGGGTTCACTGCCGCTTCCGTAGCGATCGGCCTGGTCGGCTCAATCGAGGGTGTCATCGCCTTCCGAGCGCTCCAGGGCGTCTTCGGCGCCCTGCTGATGCCCAACACGCTCGCCCTGCTGCGGGCGGTGTTCCCGCCGAAGAGGTTCGGCATGGCGGTCGGCATCTGGGCCATGGTGTCGTCGGTGTCCACCGCGCTCGGTCCCATCGTCGGCGGACTGCTCGTCCAGCACGTCAACTGGGAGTCCGTCTTCTACATCAACGCTCCCATCGGCGTCCTCGCCCTGGCCTTCAGCGCCTTCGTACTGCCGCAGAGCAAGAACTCGGCCGCGGCCGGCGAGAAGTTCGACGTCATCGGCATCGTCCTGCTGGCTCTCGGCCTGCTCGCCATCGTCTTCGGAGTCGTCAAGGGCGAGACCTGGGGCTGGGGTTCGGGTGGCACGCTGGGCGCCATCGCCGCGGGACTCGTGATCCTGCTGATCTTCGGAGTCCATGAAACACGTGTCGCACATCCGCTGCTGCCGATGCGGCTGTTCCGCAACCCGGCTCTGACCATCGGTGCAGCCATCACCGCACTGAATTTCTTCGTCCTGCTCGGTGTGATCTTCTTCGTCATGCTCTACCTGCAGAACGTGCGCGGATTCACCCCGGTTGAAGCAGGCGTGCGTACGCTGCCACTGAGCCTGGCCTCGGTAGTCGCCTCACCTCTGGGTGCCAAGCTGACCGAGAAGTTCGGGCCGCGACTGACCATGCCCCTGGGCATGGTGCTGCAGGCCGGCGCCGCCTTCGCGATGCTCGCCTGGGGCGCACATTCCGCGTATGCGGCCATGTGGCCGCCGTTCATCGCGCTGGGCCTGGGCGTGGGCATGGTCATGGCCGCGTCCTCCGACGCCATCGTCGGCAACGCCCCGGTCACGGACGGCGGCGTGGCAGGCGGCCTGCAGGCCACCGCGCTGCAGGTCGGCGGCGCCTTGGGCACCTCGGTGCTGGTTTCGCTGATCAGCAGCCGGGTCGGCTCCACACTGACCGGCGAACTCACCGGCGCCGGAGTGCCCGCGCCGATGGCGCAGGGGCTGCACGAAGCCAAGGACGCGGTGGCGATGGGCGTCTCACCGGTGGCGAACGACATGGGCGCGCAGATCAAGGCCGCCGTCGTCGAGGGCAGCGGCCACGCCTTCATGAACGGTGTGCACACCGCCGCGCTGGTGACCGGCGTGCTCTGCGCCATCGGCGCCGTCCTCGCGGCCGTCGGCGTGCGACGCACTCCCGAATCCGCGCCTCACTGAGCTTGCCGAGCCCCGCCGCCCGGCAGCCCCCTGTCTTCGTCTTCCCAGACCAAGGCCGAAGAAGAGGGGCTGCCCGGCTGCGGGGGGCTGCGTTCCTCCCCCCTCGTTCCCCTCGTCCTCGTCGGCTCACTTGTCATCGCCCCTGGGGGCGTCCTAGGCGGTCTGGGCCGGGGCCAGGGCCAGGGCCAGGGCCATCAGAGCGTCCGGGCACCGTGCGGTTGTCCAGACGGCGGGCCAGATGCCGTGGGCCCCTACGGAATGTCCTTCACGGAGAGCCATCAAAAGTGCCCTAGCCCGGCGAACCGTTTCGGCCGGCTCGTCTGCCGGTTGTGGTGGAGCAGCCAGTCCCTGACTGCCAAGACCGGCACGACAAGGGCAGGCACGACCCACCACGCAATGCCGAGCAGGAAGCTGGCAGCCGCCACGGCGACGCAGGCGACGGACAGGGTGACGAGCAGCGGCTTGCCGTACCCGCCCAGGCTGAACGGCTCATAGTCACGGGGCTGGGCCAGTTGGACCGCACCGAACACGAGCCCCAGACCGCGAAGAGACCGAGAGCAGTTGCGATGGCGGCCGCCATCTGCGACTCATCGCGAGGTTCGTCGGAGGTGCTCTGGCGCAGCCCCTGCGTGCCGACCGTCATGATCCCGCCGCGCCAGCCGGTGGCGGCGACCTGGTCCCTGGGCCGGAGCCGCTCAAGCACCGGCTCCTTATCGGCGAAGGGCATGGTCTCGTTCCAGTACGGGGCGCCGGTGAGGGTCGCCGTGTAGGTCGCGCTCCAGCCACCGCCCTTGATCACCGTGTGCTCGACGGTGAGGGGAACCTCGCACCAGCAGTCCTCCAGCCTGCGCACCGCCGAGTGGGCGGGGCACGGCTCGGACGCTTCGTAGTCCCTGTACCGTGCAACGCCGGCGTGCAGCCACACAGCGAACACGTAGGAACAGGCCAACGCCGAAAGGAGCGCCAAGAAGATCAGTGACGCGCCCCGAGCCGCGTCCGTACCAAGGACTGCCCGCGAGACCACCCGGTGTCCCGCTGCGTACCGTCCGGCCTGCCGGGCGTGTGCGCCCTCGTCATGGCCATGGGTCTCTCCTTGCCGGACCTGAAGTCGCGTCACTCACGCTGTGCCCGCCCCGTCCTGTCGCCTCAGTCTCCCCTTCCGGAAGTCGGCGGGCATGCGCACAACAGGCGAACCGGTCTCCAGGAACGGGCCGCTGACCTCCAGTTGACTGCCGGAGGGGCTTCACGGCGCCGTGCACGCAGGCGTCCTTGCGCACCCGCAGGGCGAAGAGGGCGCCCTCGGGGGCGACCGGGGCGGTCTGGGTGAGGATGTGCTGTTCACCCATGCCGCTCACGATGAGCGTCCCGGGCTGCAGGCCGTCGCCGGTTCGGTAGCCGAGGCGCACCAGCGCCGTGCGCACGCGGTCCGGGTCCCATGCGTGGTCCTTCCAGAGGCGTTTGAGGACGGGTTCGATGCGGGCGGCTTCCTTGCGGGCGGCTTCTTCGCTGTCGGGGGACATCTCGCGCGGGACCTGAAGCCGTTGTTCTCCCGGTAGTGCGGGGCGCCGTCGTGGGAGTCGGACTTCACGTTGCCGCGTGCGGGGCCGATGGCGGACGGCGTGGGCGAAGCACTCGGGCCGGAGCCGGCGCGCTACTGGCCGCAGGCGGACAGGGCCAGGACGGCGCCCAGGAGGAGGTCCACAGCAAGGGAACGGGATCTGTGCATGACGAGAACTCTGCCACGGCGTCACCGCGGGGAACGCCTGCCGGCGAAACCGTGGCCCCGCGGCCTGGGGTGGCGGGGCGCGACGATGATGGAGGGCTCCCCCAACAGGACCGGGGCGTCCCTGCGGTGTTCCTGAGCTTCAGCCTTCTGCAGGCCCGGCTAGTCGCCAACCAGGAGCAGATAGCTGCCGGAAGTGGCCGCGCAGTCCTTCAGGTATCCGGCGAGGTCGCGGAGGGCAGCAATGTGGGAGGCGTCCGTGCAGCGGCCGAGGAGATCGGGTATTTCGCGGAGCGCGGCCTCGGCCTCTTGCTCGTTGAAGATGGTGTCGTTGTACGGATCGACCCTCCAGAGCTTCCCCGACGGGTTGGCGGGGAGCGTGGCGATGAGCTGAGCCAGCGCTTCGCCATGCTCGTGGGACTGGCGGATCAGTGTCGGCTTGCGCTTCGAGCGTCGGCCGGGCCAGTGCGGGCGGCCGTTGTGCAATTGCAGGTCAATCCCCATGAGCTGATTGTCTCGCGGCCCCATCCGGCGCCAGCGCGGGCACCCGCGCTCGAAGGGTCAGCCGAACTCGGTCAAGTGACCGTTCGCACTGAGACCGTGATCATTCTGATTCTCTCGCCGCTGCTGTACCGGGCATGGCTGAGCACCACTGACGGGTGCATAGCCACGCCAGCTTCCGTCGCGGGCCGGGTCAGGGCACAGAGCCTCATCGGGACGCGCCGGCGCCCGGGATGCCCGGGTACGCACGGGCCTCCATATCCGGCCCGGCGCCACGGCCGTCAGCGGAAAACCTACTCCGAGGCGTGCCGCACTACTCCGCTTGTATGGAAGATGCCGAAGATCGGCGCCGAGGCCATGCCGTCAAGGTGCTGCTGCCAGTGGGCGGCGTGGTCGTAGGCGCGGCGGAGACCGGCGGGGACCAGGCCCAGACGCTCGTTGGGGGCGGGGTGGCCCTGGGCCTGGGCCCAGGCGCGGAGGGCGTCGAAGTCCGGGGCGGGCGCCCCGTTGACTGCGTGGACGTGCAGCCGGTCGACGGTGAACACGGCCCGGGGCAGGGAGAGGCCCAAGCGGCTCTCGAAGACGGCCAGGACATGCCGCTTACGATCGGTGGCGTCGCCGCCGTCGTCTTCACGAAGGTCGGCGCCGTCGACGGTGAGGATCCGGGCGGCGACGAGATCGGGCATCAGCAGATCGGGCTCCTCCTCCCCCCCCCAGCGGACCCGCTCCTCCCCCAGTCCGAAACCGCAGAGGCTGCGGCCATCGCGCGCGTAGAACACGATGGCCGGCGGATGGTCGGGGTTGTGCGAGTAGTACACGGCCTCAACACCCTCGCGGGAGACTCCCTCAAGGCGCGACAGGCCCTCGCAATCGCCGTACTCGATCGCGAACGCCCACCCGGCGTGCTCACCGACGCGCACCACCCCTTTACCGGACTCGCCCGGCCCGGTACTCCTCCACGTCCAGATCAACGATCTCCGCGTCGTCATGGGATCGGCCCCGGGGTCCTCCGGCGCCCCCAGGCGCACCGCCAGCTCACGGGCATCGATGCCGCGGGCGAAGACCACACCGGCCATCGCCCCACTATCGGTATCCCCGTCGATCAACCACTGAATTCCGTCGCCCACGCCCACGGCGCCTCTCCCCGGATATGGTTGCAGATCGCCTGCACCTTCGCCGCCACCCTAAAAGGCTGCACTGACACTCCACCCCGCCGTCCGGTTTGCTCTGCCAGCAGTCGTGCTCGCCTCGGTGTCGATTGCCTCGATCCGGTGTCGCCCATTTCGACCAACCCGGTGGTGCCACCGCGCGAACCCTGCCGGTTGCCGGTGGTGGCTGCAAAAGCTGCTCACATGAACATGGAGAACATCTCCTCAGTCGCCGAGGAGCCTGGCGAGAGGGCCAAGCGCGGGAAGCCGAGTTCAGTTACCAGGTTCGACCGCACCTTGCAGATCGCTGGCCGTCCTGCCGGAGGCGACCGCGGCGCGGCGCCTGCGGCGAAGTTGTGCAGCCGGGTGATCAGCGCCCGTCCGCGCACTGCGACGGTGCCGAGCTGACGATGGTGATCGCCCGCAGGCCCCGAGCTGTAGCGGGACTGCGACCGGGGTGCCGTCACTGCTTCGCAAGGTATGTAGGAAGCCGAAGGCACCCCGAGCCTGGGCCCCTGGCACAATCCGCAAGCTCTGGAGCACGGTGAGGCGAAGGAATGGTGGCACTGTGAGGGGAAGCGTCACTGCTGCATGGAAAGCCACGTCTACGGGATGAAGTGGCCTGGGCAGGGGCGTCTGTGTGCACGTGCCGACTGGGCCCTCTACGGAAGCGACAGGTCATGCTGGATGACGCACTCGTCATCTCGCAGGTGCAGTCGGCAGAGATCTTGAAGTGCAGCAACGGGGAAGGGGTGCTGAACCCACTTTGCTCGATAGCCTTCTTCCCCGTGGATCCGCAATATTGAGTGTGCAGCTTCCATGACGGCATGGCTCAGAGCGCTTCGGTCTTGCCGTGAACTCCACACGAGCGTGCCGTCAGCGTCATTCGCATCGAAGCTCGCTGACATATCCGGGAACCGGTAGATCGAGATGTTAACGTTCGGGCCCTGACTCCGAAGGACCCACCTGAGTTCGTCCGGTTCGAGGTCGAAGGAGAACCGGTGGACGGTAGTAGGACCGTAGAGACCCGCAACGCCATGAAGCACGTCGGCAAGAGCATTCGTGCAGTAGCTGACGAAGTTCTTGTGCTCCGAAGTCCCGTCGGCAATTCGGCATATTGCCCAGCCGGACCCGCTGAGCTCCCAGCTGAACTCGAGATCAGTCATCGCCCTTGGCACTCCCAGAACCGGGGCCGGAAACCTGTGGGGCCTTGGCATCCAGGGCGGGCTTCCGCTTGGATCAGCCTTGCCAACTCCTCGGCGGACACACAAACGTGCCGCTCCCTGTTCTCCGCCTCCACCAGAATTTCGAGCATCCGCACACTCTTACACACCGCGATTGCAGCCTTCCAACAGCGTCTGCGTACGGCCCTGCTGTACGGCCAGGACCTCGCACTGGGGCCCGGCCGCCGCGCGGCTGATCGGACCGCAGGCGGTGAAGTGTGGTCGGCTGGGACCCGGGACAGCTGCAGGTCCAGGGCGTACACCGGCGCCTGGCCGGGACGCAGCGGAAGGTTTCGTTGCTCCAGGCCCCGCGTACCCGGCCCGCCACCGGGTCAAGGTCACGTCCTCAACAGTGTCAGGGGATGTGCAGTGCGCCGAGCGGCCGTCACCGGCGGCCCTCGTCAGTGGTGCCTGATAGACGACGGCTATGACGGAACACTCTCGGCAGACGCCGTTCTTGGATCGCTCCCTTGCCCTGCCGCCTGCGCGCCATGAGATCGCCACGAACGATTTCGAAGCACTGTGCCAGGGCTCCCAGGCGGTCAAGGACTGGACTCGGCAACAGGATGCCGCCCTGTGGAAGGAACCGGAGGCCCGAGGGCTGCGGGATCTGCCAATGGATGACGACCTGGCCTGAAGCCTGGATCAGCGGCAAGAGCAGGCGGCGACCCGCACCCCTGGGAGGTGCTCGCCCGTCTGGGCTGGCACGGAGAGAGGCGGTCCTTGGCATACCTGCGCCCCGACTTGTGGGAGGAAGAGACCGGCTCAATGCTGCCCTTCCAACGGACCTGCCGGGCAGACGGCCCGGCAGCCCGGAACCGGCCGCGCCGGGCGTCCTCGCGGGCAGCAGGGCCGCCTGGATCCAGCCGCGGCGCAGGGAGTATCCGGTGATGCGGCGCACGGCCCGGCAGGCGGCCCGCCAGCCCCCCCGGCTCACGCGGCAGCTCCGGCCAGGGCGGTGCCGACGAGCATCCGGGCGCAGGTGCGACAGGGCCGGTACGGCAGCGACCGGATCAAGTACCTGGCCCCGGCGGTGAAGCGGCCGCCCCGGGATAGGCCGTCTCGAACATGCCGTCGGCACGCCGCCGGGCGCGGTGGTCGGCGGCCGTAGAGCAGGCGCACGGTGGAGGCTCACGGGACGTGCCCGGAGGGACGCTTCTTCGAAACGGCCGGGCCGACCGGGTCGCCGCGGCCATAATGCCGCCCGAGCGGTGCGGGGCGCGGCAGGGTGCGGGTGCCGTCACTGGTCAGGCCGTAGCGGGCGGTCAGGCGCGCAGGGAGGGTCAGGGCGTACAGGGGGTGGCCGACGGCGGTCATCGTGATGGCCGGCTCAGGGGCGGGGCGAGGGCGCTCACAGCTGCTGCCCGGGCTCGCCGGGCGCCTGCCAGATGACGGTCACCGGCGGCGGGCCGCCGGCGGACCGGGCCGGGCGGTCGGTGGCCGCGTCCGCGTCGCTGACAGCGCAGCGCCCTGTGCCGCCACACCCTGCTCGCCGTACTGCGGCGGGATCTGACCCGTCATCCGCTCCCCCCGTTCCCCTAGCATGTCGTTGCGCACGCAGTATTCCGATCGCGCGCCGGTTGTTGAATCGCTGAACCGGTTCTGATTCCGGCTAAGCGCAGGGGGTCCGCGGTCCCCGCTCACGCGAGGTTCCGCACATGAAAGGCCGGAGCCGACCCGGCTCCGGTGCTCCCCCGTGGGGCGGCGGCGGTCCGGGCTTGTCGGATTTCCGATACCTGGGTATCTGCTGTGCCAGGTAGCCAAGACCGCCCGGACTTCAGCCGCTCCTGCCGTGTGTGCCACTGCCCGGCTCTGCGAGGCGAGCTGCCCCGCCGAGGCCGGGGCCTGCGTGGCGAGCCAGGCGGTGCTGCGCGCGGCGAGCAGGTGCTCGGCGGCACGGTGACGCACCTGTTGGGCGGCGGTGTCAACGGCCCGCTCGGCGACTTGGGCCGTGGGTGCAGGTGACGGCGGCGCCCCTGCGCGGCCCGGGCCTGCTCCGGCCCGCGGCCGAGCGTCCACGTCCACCGGGCGGCCACAACCGACCACGACCGCGGCGACCGTCTGCCGCAGCAGCAGCACCTCAGTCTCGTCCCGGACCCGGCACACCCCGCACAGACCGCCCACCTCCGGCCCCACACCGCTGGCACGACCGGGCCCGGTGATCCTGCTCGACGACCTCGGACTCAGCGCGGGCCCGCCAGGCGGTCGCCGCACGATCGGCCTCGGCCTCGACGGCCTGCCGACGGCACTCCTCGTCCCGTGCCAGATCCGCGGCCACGACCTCACGCAGCCGGCGCTCCGCCACCTGCCGGCGGGGTTGAAGTGGCGTCAGGCAGCTCGGCCCGCACCTGACTGGCGACGCGCGCACGGCGCCGTCGGCGGTCGGCACGCATCTCGGCGCACCGCTCACAGGCGGCGCCGGTGGACATCACGGCACCTTCGTCGCAGCGGGCGTCGGTGCAGGAGCTGGACCGGGCTTCATGACAAGGCAATGGCTGGGCAGCCACCTGCAGGGCACGGGCGTTCGCGCTGGCACCATCTTCTGCAAGGCGTAGCGCCTGGGATGCCACGGCCAGCTCCGAGGCGATATCGCACACCCTGTGACCGCGCCTTAACATCGTTGTCCAGGCGCGGCCTGCGCGGGACGTGCCCCTGCTGGATGCGGTGGGCTCCTCAGGGGTGTCGTGCGCCGGGGCGTGTGGTCGCCTTACGGCGTGTATACGGCGTTACTGCCGTACAGCTCCCGGGTGAAGGCGGAGACGTCGGCGCTGCGGTCGGTGCCGTCGAGGTTGTACGTGAGATAGACGCCGTACCCTTCGCGGACGGTGCGGCGGGCGAGGTCGGCGGCCGTGCTCTGCGCGGTTCGGCCGATCTCGACAGCCGCCGGTGAGAGCTTCGACTTGGGCAGTGCGATGCCGGGGACCTGCCAGGTTCCGTAGTACGGGTTCCAGGCGTAGTCGAACTTGGAGGAGATGTTGACGCCGCCGTAGGAGAGGCGGGAGGCGGACGGACCGATGTTGTAGAGGCTGATGATTTTGTCCGGCATGTTCGCGCGCAGTGCCGTCACCAAGTGCACGAACGAGCTGCTGTTGGGCCGGCCGGTGCCGTTGGTGCCGTACTTGGCGTACTCGTCGTCGAAGTCGATGCCGTCCAGGCCGTACTTGGCCACGGCGTCCGACAGCTGTTTCGCGAACGCAGAGGCCGCCTGCTGAGACGGGAAGTTGGCGAAGCCCGCGCCCTGGTGGTTGCCGAGTACCGAGAGGACGACCTTGATGCCCTTGTGTTGCAGCGGCCGCACCTCGGTGGCAACGTTGTCAAGCACGCGCTGCACGTTCTGGTTGAAGTGCAAATACGCCGTCTTCGTGTCCGTGTTGTAGTTGATGTTCGCCGCGAAGATCACGGCGACGTCGAAAGCGTTGCCGCCGCCGTTGGCGAGGGTGTACTTGCCTACGTTGAGCATGCTGTGGTCGTTCACCTCGACGTAGGCCACCGAGGTCGGCCCCTGCTTCTTGGGAGCGGGGTTGGGGGCCGCTGCCGCGCCGGTCGGGGCGGTCGCGCCGAAGGCCAGGGCCGCGATGGCCGAGAGCGCGAGCGCGGCCGTCCGCACTCTGCGCCGTACCAGATACAACATGGATGATCGGTCTCCCGTCATAGGGGCCGGCGCCCGACCTGTTCGCTGGCGCCGGGTGAGCCTTGCGAGTTCTACACGCGATTCAGATGTTCCGAAAGAGGTCCGCAGTGGTGTGAACACCCGCGAGATCACCGACGGAGCGAAAGTTGCCGTACAGGGTCACCGGGACCGAGCTGGTTTCAGCGGCGGGCGGGACCGCCCACGGCTATACCGAAAGGCCGCACCGCCCCCCCACCGGCAGGCGCGGCCACCCGGCCGGGAAGGGCCGGCACCTGGGCACAGCGGGCGAGATCGCCGAAGCCGCGGCCTTCACCCCACCAGTTGGTCAGGCGCGACGCCATGCCTCAAGGAAGCACTTTCGGTCTTTTGACGTCTCGAACTCTCGTCGGCCGGCGAGGGCGACGCGCCATGCACTCATCTCGGCGTCCCTTAGAGGTCCTAACAATGGCGTCGGACGTGTCGGTGGGTGATGAGGCAGGTGGCGAGGCCGAGGAAGGCTTCGTGGATGTCGTCGCGTCGTTCCCAGCGAACCCGTAGCCGGCGGAAGCCGTGGAGCCATGCGATGG